>JBGALP010000258.1:0-6937 GCA_044223805.1 Agriterribacter sp. | reverse complement strand
ACTGCTATACCTGTTATGAGTAAGAGATTCCCTTTTTTATCGCACCAATCTTTTATGGCAGTGCGGAAAGTAAATATTAAGGCTAAGCCAACGCCCACTAATAGTCCATCAAGCCTGGTATAAGTAGGGTAATAAATATTTCTGTACCAGATCACAAAAAAATCATCTTGCCCTTGTGCCGGTGCAATAATGCCATTCCATATCATTAATCTTACCATGAAGCCAGCGGAAAAGAGCACCAATAATAAAAGAACTGCTTTTCGCTCTGTGCCATATCGTGCCAGTGCAATTAATACTAATGGTAAAAGCAAGTAAAAATGTTCTTCCCCACACAACGACCATGCATGAGAGAAAGTGCCTAAATGTTTAATATCAAAACCAAAGTTTTGTGTAAAGGTGATAAACCTCCAGAGTGGGGGCAAAGCTTCCCGCTCATGAAATGCGGGTATTAAAAAGTATATTCCAAGCACAACTGCATATGCGGGAATAATTCTGAAAAAACGTTTAATAAAAAATTCCTGGAATGAAATCCTTCTTCCGGCTTTTATTTGCGCGAACAATTGCGAAGAGATGAGGTATCCGCTCAATACAAAAAAAAGATCGACACCGGTCCAGCCAAAACCTATCGTTTTATCGAGCCATTCAGGATGTTGAAACATGCGGTAGTGATAAAACAATACCATTACAATAGCCAATGCACGCAAATGATCAAGACCAGAAAGTCGCTTTTCTTTCTGAACCGCTGCCAGGTTTGTCATAAAAAAATCAAGCGCCCATTGGCACTGATGCTTTTAAAAAGTTTGTAAAAAAGAATTGTTGTAAAAGAGGGATGATGCAATAAAGGTAAATGAAGTTTTGTTGAAAATAATTATTTCCAGATAATTACTTTTTTATGAATCTATTTTGTCTGCTTAATTATCCAATCAGTTATTTCGTGTAATGCTACGGGCGAAAATGTTTGCTCAATTGTTCCATCTTTTTATGAATATTCGTTTATCCAATCAGGTAATGCTACGGGCGAAACTCAATGTTTTACATTCCTGGAATAAATGATTGAAGTCAGTAAATTCTTTGATCATCACTTTTTTATTGTTCCCTTTTTGCAGCGCCTTTTGTATAGCAGCCAGGTTTTCTTTTGCCGGAACCTGCAGGTCTCTATCACCATTCATAACCAGCACCGGGCATATTGTTTTTTCCAATGCCGGGGCGGGATCGTACCTAAGAAAGTAGATCATCCATGGCGTCAATATTTGACTGGTAATAGCATTTATTTGTTCTTCGGGAATTTTGTTTTCTGAACTTTGTTTTAAATAAGTATGAATGTTGCTTGCAAGCGCTGTATCGCCAGGTTTTGTATTTAATACAATATTGTAAGCACCACCAATAATTTTTTGTGCCTTTGCTAATTCGGTTTCAGGAATGCCCATCTGTCGTTCTATTTTTTCTTTTTGTAACAACAGTAATTTATCCCCACGTATTCCGGTGCCTGCCAGCAGAACAATAAAATGTACGTCTTTCGATCTGGCCGCAACCATAGGTGCTATTATACCTCCCTCACTATGCCCAATCAATCCTATTTTCTTTTTATTGATTTCCTTTCTTGTTGTTAGATATGCTATCGCGCTTTCTACATCATCAGCAAAGTCGGCAGAGGTGGCAGTATTAAAATTCCCCGTTGATTCCGCAGTACCTCTGTCATCATACCTCAATACTGCAATGCCATTCCTGGTGAGGTAATCAGCTATAACAAGAAAGGGTTTATGACCCATTAATTCTCCATCCCTATTTTGCGGACCACTTCCGGTTATTAAAACTACCACCGGATAGTTGCCTTCTTTTGCAGGCAGCGTTAATGTTCCTGCTAAAGTTATATTGGCTTTATTGTTTTTAAAACTCACCTCTTCTGAATAATAAGGATACGGTTTAGTTGGCTCCTGCGGCCGTTTTACAACCTGTTTGCCTATATTATCTCTTGAAAGATCAAGGGGAAACGTTTGTCCATTTTGCTTAAATGTTCCGGCAAATATGTTGTTACGGAATTCCGCATTATACTCAATGCCAGGATTTGTTATGGATAGTTTTAGTTTAGAGCCATCAAATGCAGTAGAAGTTACAGGGATACCTTTTGCACCCTGGTCCGGGCTGTCGAGTGTTGAACTAAAGCCGCTGTCGGTTTTAACAATGTTAAATACCAGTCTTAACTGCATTCCACCCACTTTCAAAGTACCATGCCATGCGCCGGTTATGTTTTGGGCGTGGGTAATAGAGGCTGTAATAATTAGTAAGAAACAAAGAGATATGTTTTTCATTTAGCCTGGTTTTTTAAATACATATTTTTCGATAAAATGAATTTACGGTATTGCATAAAGATAAATTTTATCTGCTACGTCTTGGCTTTTCTCGGACAACCGGTCCGCTGAATTTTCTCTTCCTTACACAGTCCCGGATTTTTTCTATAATATTGCGCAATCGTTTGCGTTAAGGGAGTGGTTTTATCCTAACAATCAATTTATTACTATGTGCGGAATTGTTGCTTATATCGGGCACCGGCAGGCTTATCCTGTGATTATTAAAGGCTTAAAAAGACTCGAATACCGCGGCTACGACAGCGCCGGGGTTGCCCTGCTTAATCATGGCTTGAAATTATACAAGAAAAAAGGCAAAGTTGCCGCGCTGGAAGAGGTAACATTAGGTAAAGATCTGGAAGGTAATATCGGTATTGGCCACACACGGTGGGCTACGCATGGGGAACCAAGCGACCGCAATGCGCATCCACATCAATCATCCAACGGTAAGTTAGCCATGATTCACAATGGCATCATTGAAAACTACGCCTTACTGAAACAGGAACTTGTGAAGAAAGGATATGTTTTTCACAGCGATACGGACACAGAAGTACTGCTGAATTTTATTGAAGATATTCAAAAGAACAACGACAGTACGCTTGAAGAAGCGTTGCGTATTGCCCTGAGACGTGTAGTAGGAGCTTATGTGGTTGTATTGATTGATAAGGATAATCCTGATACATTGATTGCTGCAAGAAAGGGTAGCCCTTTGGTTATAGGAATCGGCAAAGGCGAACATTTTTTAGCCAGTGATGCTTCACCTATTATAGAATATACCAAAGAAGTGGTGTACGTAAACGATTACCAGATCGCCATTATAAAATCTGACGAACTTATTCTTAAGAACCTGGGCAATGAAAGGCAAACACCGTTTATACAAAAGCTCGACCTGGAACTGGCAGCTATTGAAAAAGGTGGTTATGATCACTTCATGCTCAAGGAAATTTTTGAACAACCCACTACTATATATGATTGTTTGAGAGGAAGATTAGACGTAGCAGCAGGAACCATTACCATGTCAGGCATTCAGAATAATATGGAACTGATAAAAAATGCCCCACGTATTTTGATTATTGCCTGCGGTACATCGTGGCACGCGGGACTGATTGCGGAATATGTAATAGAAGAATTGTGTCGCATACCTGTTGAAGTAGAATATGCTTCTGAATTCAGGTACAGAAACCCTATTGTACACAAGGGGGATATGATCATCGCCATATCTCAAAGCGGTGAAACAGCAGACACGTTGGTGGCTATTGAAAGAGCCAAAGAACAAGGTGCTGTTATATTGGGTGTAGTAAACGTTGTGGGTTCATCCATAGCAAGAATATCACACGCAGGAGCATATACGCATGCCGGGCCCGAAATTGGTGTAGCCAGTACAAAAGCCTTCACAGCACAACTTACAGTGTTGGCAATGGTAGCTTTAATGATAGCGAAAGAAAGAAAAACGATTACGCATGACCGTTACCTCCATTTGCTGGAAGAATTAAATGCGGTTCCTGATAAAGTAAAACAGGTATTGGAAACAGCAGATCATATTAAAGCAGTAGCGGAAAAATATAAAGATGTATCGGATGCATTATATCTCGGTCGTGGCTATAACTTTCCTGTTGCTTTGGAAGGAGCACTTAAACTAAAAGAGATATCATATATTCATGCGGAAGGCTATCCTGCTGCCGAAATGAAGCATGGTCCTATAGCTTTGGTAGATGATAAGCTACCTGTAGTATTTGTGGCAACAAAAGATACGTATCACGAAAAGATCATCAGCAATATACAGGAAATTAAAGCACGTAAAGGAATGGTAATAGCTGTGATAACAGAAGGTGACGAAACCATTTCCGGTATGGCAGATGATGTATTGCCTGTGCCTGAAGCAGATGAATTGATTGCACCAATCATCAGTATAATACCCATGCAGTTGTTATCTTATTATATAGGTGTGGCCAAGGGATATGATGTAGATAAACCGAGAAATTTAGCAAAGAGCGTAACAGTGGAGTAGAAAAAAGGCAGTAGGCAGTAGTAAGGATGCAGAAGGGAAATGCAGGTTGCAGGTTTCAAGTTTCAGGTTATAACTATCAGATATCTTCGTGAAACTTCGTGTCGTAGCGGCTTTGTGGTTCACATTTCAAATCTCAAACTTGCCTGCCGATAGGCAGGTTGCAAATCTCAAATTTTCTCATGAACCAGATTACAAAAAGAAGTATTGACTCTTTAGGATATCATTTTATCGCGGAAGAATTTTTGCCTGCTGGCAAGGATGAATATCATTTGCGCAATATTCAGAACCGCAACGGCATACAATACCGCGGATTAAGTTCATGGGAGATAGAGGTGTTGGTGCGTAACAGGAATGCATCCGACAACTGGAACAATATTCTGGTGTCAAATGATTTTAATCCGGAGCTGGTAAAGAACTGCAAGTTTTTTGGATTGGTGCGTATAGGAAAATTAGAATCGTGCTTTTTGGAATACCATAATCTGCGGATGCCTGTTGGTTTGTACAACAGTACTATCATCAGTTGCGATTTTGGTGACAATGTGGTGGTAGATAGCGTTAACTATCTTTCGCATTATATAGTAGGTAGTGAAGTGATATTGGTTAACATCAATGAACTCACTACTACCAGTACTGCCAAGTTTGGCAATGGCATTATTAAAGACGGAGAAAAAGAAGATATCCGCATATGGCTTGAAATATGCAATGAAAATGGTGGCAGAAAAGTAATTCCTTTTACGCGTATGCTTCCGGGTGATGCCTGGTTATGGTCAAAGTATCGTGATGATATAACGATGCTTGAAAAATTCAAAGCCTTTACACAACAGAGATACGATGTACAAAGGGGATACTACGGAAAGATAGGTGACCATTATATTATTAAAAATACAAGCATCATAAAAGATGTATGGATTGGAAGTGATGCCTATATTAAAGGCGCCAATAAGCTGAAGAATCTTACTGTAAATTCCTCGCCGGAAGCTCCTTCTCAAATTGGTGAAGGTTGTGAAATGGTGAATGGCGTAATGGGACTGGGATGCAGGGCGTTTTATGGGGTAAAGGCCATTCGTTTTATTATGGCAGATCATTCTCAACTAAAGTATGGTGCAAGATTGATTAATTCATACCTGGGAAATAATTCTACCATTTCGTGCTGCGAAGTACTGAACTCGTTAATATTTCCTTCGCATGAACAGCACCACAACAACTCGTTTCTTTGCGCAGCCACTGTGCTTGGTCAAAGCAATATGGCCGCAGGAGCCACAGTTGGTTCCAATCACAATTCAAGAAGCCCGGATGGTGAATTGATAGCTGGACGTGGCTTTTGGCCGGGGTTGTGTGTGAGTCTTAAACACAATTCAAAATTTGCTTCATTTAATATATTGGCAAAGGGAGATTATCCCGCAGAACTTAACATTCCTTTTCCATTCGCGCTTATCAGTAATGACATTACCAACGATCAACTGGTAATTATGCCGGCATACTGGTTCATGTATAATTTATATGCTATTGCACGCAATGAATGGAAGTATAAAGACCGTGATGCCCGCATTGAAAAAATACAACGCATAGAATTTGACTCCCTGGCGCCAGATACTATAAACGAAATAACAAATGCTTTACGATTGCTTGCCTTATATACAGGAAAAGCATTTGAGAAGACCAAGCCGTTAGCAAGAGATTTATCAGATGAAGCCTACATAAGAATCGGTAAAAAATTGCTTGATGAACAAAACGAAATAGTAAATAGCCTTGAAATAGTTGCAGAGGGAATGGAAAACAGTGATAGAAAAACGATCATTATCAAAGTGCAACAGGCTTATACTGTTTTTAAAGAGCTATTGATGTATTATGCTACCGCGCAATGCATACACTATATTCTTTCCGGCAACATCAAAACATTTGCTGCGCTGGCTAAAAAACTACCATCATCAAAAAAGAAGCGGGAATGGCTTAATGTTGGTGGACAGCTTATTCCAACAGATCAATTGCTGCAATTCAGGAAAAACATACATACAGGCAAAGTAAAAAACTGGGATGATGTACATGCTTTTTATCAAACCCAGGGTGAGTTATACGATCAGTTTAAATTTGAACATGCTGTAAATACTTGGTTTACTTTTAGTGGAAATACTGCCGCCACGTTTAAACCACAACATTTTAAAGATATGTTGCTGCAATCTTTACAAACCAAAGCCTGGCTTACTGAAGGCATTTATGAGTCACGTGCAAAAGATTATACCAACCCCTTCAGGCTGATGGTATTTGACAATGAAACGGAAATGGAAAATGTGTGGGGTAAACTGGACGACAACAGCTTTATTAAAATGCAACATAAAGAATTAAAGTTGTACAAAAAAACAGTACAGCAGCTTATTAATCAATTCAAATTATAACAAGCGTTATCTGTATATTATTAAAATCCCTTTACTTCACCTACTACAAACACACTACCACACACCACAATAAGATCGTCTGCATGTGAATGATCCAAAGCGGTAGTAAGTGCGGTATTTACATCTGCGTAATGATGTCCTTTTAAGTTGTGTTCTCTTGCTATTAAGGCAAGTTGCTCTTCCGGCATAGC
>JBGALP010000257.1:0-6634 GCA_044223805.1 Agriterribacter sp. | reverse complement strand
CAGGGTATGTATGGCAATAGTAAGCGGTTTAACTTTCATGATCACTTGTGAAATAATGCACAAACTAAAACTATGCTTATTTCGCCGCAAAAAATTGAGAAAAAGGAGGATAGTTTGTAGAAGAAGGCGCGGCGGGGATATATTTCTCTGACAATTTTTACAACCTATTAAGAGCCAATTGAGTTAATAAAATACGAAAGTCCGTGAGGAGGAAAAGCTTCGTATATTTATGACTTAGCTGTTATGACGTTTAACAGCCTTTAACTGTACTGTAAAATAAAATAATTCAAACTAACCTAAGATGCAAGAAAATCAAACAGACTTATTGACTGACGAACTTATGCAAACAACCGGAGTTTCGAGAAAGAAATTACTCCCATTATGGATAAAGATATTTACCTGGATTTTTCTAATTATTAGTGCTTTTGTTCCAATTGTTTTTGCCTTAGGATTAATGGGATATACTGCCCAACTGGGTCTGTATGGACTTGAAACTAATGAGCCCTTGTCATCAATTGGAATTATAATTACTGTAATTTTTATTGTCAAAGGAATTACAGCGTTTGGTTTATTGAAAGAGAAAGATTGGGCAATCAAAATTGGAATAGTAGACGCTACTATTGGAATCGCTATGTGTACTTTTGTAATGCTTTATCCTATTATAAATTCCGATACCAAATTTTCTTTAAGACTTGAATTAGTAGCGCTTATTCCTTATCTACTAAAATTATTAAAAATCATTATTGTCCGACTAAAATCGGGTTTAAAAATGTTGTAACCCTTTACTGTAAAAGGTTACAGGCTAAAAATTTCTTGTTTCAATATTGGGGTAGTACCCCTGCTTGTTTTTATGTTGTAAAAGCAAAGGAGGCTCTGTGTGTTTTTCGCCATGCTTTATACGTGTCTTTTATAAACTCCAATAATCCTACATAACTCATCAGGTGCAGCCGTATTACTGTAATCATGTTGGCAAACGACTTCTTTGTTGCCGCTTTCTTTCTTATCACTACCATCAGCAATTGTGCTATCAGCACACAATACACCTGTATTTTTATGGCATTGGTACTGTTGCCCCAAAAGTAACGCAGCGGAAAATTCTGTTTTATTTGTTTGAATAACAACTCTATCATCCACCGGTTTTTATAAATGGTTGCTATCTGCAATGCAGGCAGTGTAAAGTTGTTAGTGATGAACACATACGCTTTGCCTTCTTTTGTTCTAAAAGTGATACGACGAAGCTTTAAGCGCTGTAACTCTTTGTTATTTTGCTTTACAGCTACTGTAATGTATTGTTCCTTTAATACGCCTGTCGCATTTTTCTTTTTAGTTTTATCCACCAATACTTTGGTCACATGATAATCTGCATTGTCCTTCATACGGGTTACAAACCAGATTTTTTCATTTGTCCATTTGGCAAACTGATGGTACACCGTGTATGCCTTATCAAAAACCAGCCAACTGTTGGCTGAAAGTTTGAGGTGATAAAGGAACTTACGGTCATGCTCCCTGGCTTCTGTCATCCTTACAAACTCTGTAACGCCACTAAAAGCATCCATCAGGGCATGCACTTTAATACCACCTTTCTTTTTGGAGCCATCTTTTGTATTACGACCTACACCACGAAGTATTTCACTGAACAACTGAATGGTACTGCTGTCAATAACTTTTAAGTTTCTTATGCTTAACCCTCTTAACCGGCTGTCCGAGATAAAGCTATGATATTGCTTCAGCAGTTCTTCGTAAATCATGGCGAAAACCAAAAAATTCCGCTTAGTGTTTGCATCGGAAAGCGTACTTCTGGCCGGGGCTTTATCAAAGCCTAAATGAGACAGCTTACCCTCACAGCCCAGCAAACCTTCACATAACTCTCTGAGACCGTTACAGTAACTGAACACACCATACAACAGGCTTATCAGGTGCGTACGAAGCGGCAACTTTTTATAATACCGGTTCGACTGATACTTTCTGTTCGCTTTTGTAATCAAAGAACTCGGTATCACATCTAATATCTGTGATAATACCGGCTGTCCGACAAAACTTTTATCTTTATCCTTCATTAGTCATGTTTAAGTGTGGTAACTCAAACTTAACTAATATCGGCGGTTCTAACGAACTGCCCTTTTTATTTATATTTTAGTCGGACAATAATGATTTAGAAACACTTTTGCATATTTATTTTTCAGGTGTAAACGCTTCCTGTTTTATTAAGCCTAACTTAGTAACTATAGAAATTGCCAACTCATGCTAAACCACCAAAAATTGCAAGACAGGTTATACAGATTGTCTTTTGTGCTGACATATCTTGTCATTATTATTTCTACTGCCGCACTTATTGGATGGGGCTTGCATATTGAATCTCTGAAACGCCCTTTTGCTACTGATGTTGCAATGAGCCCCCTAACCGCAACGCTGTTCATTGTTTCAGGCATCGCCTCTATAACACTTAGAAAAGAAAGACAAACTTACCGGTACATAGGTTTTGTTTTAACAGCTTTAGTTGCATCAATAGCTGTAATGAAATTGATAGGATTGTATCCGCAATTAAATATTCACGCCGATCGCTTACCGCTAAATAATAAACTCATCCAGGGTGATTTAGCTGATGATAAAATGTTGATGACTGTTGGAGCGGCTATATGTTTTGTTTTAAACAGCGCCATTCTTTTTTTGTTTGCATATAAACGTGCTAACACTTTTTTAATAGGTCAGGTGCTCATCGTTTTCTTGTTAGCGATCGCATGGTTTTCATTTATCGGCTATCTATACGACGTTGATATTTTCTACAAGGTATTTACTTACATACCTATGGCCATTCATGCTGCAGTATGTTTTTTATTGTTTGGACTGGCGGCCTTATTCAGTTTTCCCAGTAGAGGCATTATGGAGTTACTTACCAGCCGGTATGAAGCCAGTATAACAGCGCGGAGACTTATTCCGGTGGCTATCATCCTGCCAACCCTATTGGGTTTTTTAAGAATAGGGCATAATTGGCAGGAAATATTTACTGTTGAATTTGGTACAGCAATGTTGGTACTAAGTATTACCATCCTTTTTATGGCTACTATATGGTACAATGCCACATTACTTGTGAAGCGTGAAAAAGAAAATGAAAAGGCGCAGGATATTTTGCGTTACAACGATTCTTTGCTGCAAAACATTTCTGACGCTATTTTTTCTACCGATATGGCATTAAATATCAGAACATGGAATCGGCAGGCAGAAATTTTATATGATTATCGCGGTGCTGAAGTAATTGGCAAAAACCTGGAGAAAGTGCTGAAGACAGAATATCCCTTAGAATCATATCAAAGCATTGGTGAAAAATTTATGGCGAAAGGCTTTTGGGCGGGCGAGTTAATACACCGGACAAGAACCGGACAAAAATTAAATGTATATATATCCACATCGCTGCTTCGGGATCAGAATGATCATCCCACGGGAACGGTAACTGTTGTACGGGATATCAGTTTGCGTAAAAGAGCAGAAGAGTTACTTATTGAAAGTGAGCTAAGACTTCAGTCTATACTTGATACATATGACGGACCAATTTATGCAAAAGATAAAGAGGGGCGATATATTGTGTGGAATAAAGCCTGTGAAAAAACTTCAGGCTACACAACAATAAAAGCCCTTGGGAAAACGGCGCAGGAACTTTTTTCTCCTGAGCAGGCAAAGCTTGCAAAGGAGCGTGATGATGAAATATTTGCTCTAAAAAAACCACGCCAGTTCGATTGGGAATGGGATGTTGGAAGTGAAAAAAGAATTTTCAGTATCATTTTGTTCCCTATGTTCAACGCCAAAGGAGAAGTATACGGAAGCTGTGGCTTGGCAATTGATATTACTTCACGCAAAGAACTGGAGCGCAACCTCAGGGAATTTAATACTGAGTTGGAAAGAGAAGTAAAAGAACGCACTGTATTACTAAGAGAATTGACAGAGCATTTGAATACCATTCGTGAAGTGGAACGGATTGAAATTGCACGGGAAATTCATGATGAGCTTGGACAACAGATGACCGTACTCAAAATGGACATTTCGATGTTAAAGCGAAAACTTCCTGAAGGTGACGAAGAAATTGATGAAAAAATTAAAGAGATGATTGAAATGATCAATCAAACTATTACAACTATCAGGAGGATTGCATCTCAACTCCGGCCTGCCGTGTTGGATGATATGGGACTTACCGCCGCTATGGAATGGCAGTTGAAAGACGTGGAGAAAAGGTTTAACATTCAAACAAAATTTATGTATAATGATATTCCTGGCGTGTTGCCTGAAAAAATAAAGACAGGCATTTTTAGAATCTTACAGGAGTCGCTCACGAATGTGGCCCGCCATGCCAATGCCACTTCGGCTGATGTAACGCTTACATTTGAAAATAACAAGCTTGAACTAACTGTAAAGGACAATGGTAAAGGGTTTGATATAGGTAAAATGAGCCGAAAGACACTGGGAATATTGGGAATGAAAGAAAGAGCCGCTGCAATGAATGGTATATACAGTATTGAAAGTAAACCAGGAAGTGGCACTACTGTAAAAGTGGAGACACTACTTGAGCCATTTGAACTTACACCATTGGAGAAATAAGGTCTTTGATTTATTGCAATGTTATTAAGAATTATAAGCGCTATTCGCCGATTTTTTTACCGTAATAATACCGGTAATCAGCACGGTATATTGTATAGGTATGCCATCAATTTCACATGAAACCTATCTTTTTGTATTCTCCAATACAATAACAGAAGGACCGGTGGAAAGCCATTGTTTACCGAGTCCGGTGGTATCGCCGGCTGCTATGAAATATACAAACGACCCCAACGCAATGTCAGTGTCGCCATCGCCATCCATATCAGCCGCATCCATTACAATCCATCTTCCTTTGGTAGCTTCAGAAAAAGAATAATCCTGAAAGGTTAGATTGCCTTTGTTTTCGAGATAGATAAAACTTTCCTGTGGATAGCGGAGATAATCAGGAAAAAATGAAATGGCTGCTATATCCAGATCGCCATCCAGGTCAAAATCATTAACCATCGCTTTATAAGCGCCGTTTAATGAATAGAAATACGATTGTGTAAAATTGCCTTTACCATCATTCAGAAAAATATAAATGCCATGATAGTTTTTTAGTATCGGTGTTTTATCGGCATTATCTCCGCACACATATACTATATCATCAAAACCATCCTTATTAAAATCTGCCAGTTCAATATGTTGAGATCCGTTGAGTGGCAGAAACGACAACAATCTTTTTTCTTTAAACTTTCCGCCTCCCTGGTTTTCATATAAAAAAACGCCTTCGTCACCCTGGGCCATCAACACGTATATATCCGGCAATCCGTCTTTGTTCGCATCTTTAATAATAGCGGTAATAGCGCCGGGTTTATCTCGCAGTATATTTTTTGTATAACCGCCTTGTCCATTATTTTCATACCAGGTTAATGCTCCGGTATAATTGCCATACTCACACACTACAACATCTTCTAATCCATCTTTATTAAGATCTGCATATGCCATACAAACGGGTCGTTGTAAATTAGAGATAATTGTCTTGCGCGATGTATACCCCGTACCTGAATCTTTTTTCATCCATTGTTGTAAGGTGCCATCAGGTGCATCGTTCGGAAAAATTCCTTTACCAATAGTGGTGAGATACAGTTCACTCGATCTTTCATCAAACTGAACCGGCGTTGTTTCCATTGGTATGCTGTAATTTTCTGTAAGGTTTGGGTTCAGCAGCGTCATTACACTGTGTCTTCCTTTTCCATCGCTAAATACAATGCCCTTGTTGTTGGGTAATATTTTAACCATAGCTGTTAATGCAGGGCGATGCGCGAAATAAGCCTCCCTGTATTTGAAGTTTTTCAATCCTATGCGTATAGGATTTTTTCTGATAGGAGGCGGGATGGAATCCGGTGCGTTCGTCAAAAAATATTGTTCTATTTTATTCCAATCCTCTCTTGCCAATACAGGCTTTTCAGGAAAAACATTTGACCGGCGCATGATCTCGCCGCTTATGCCTGGGTCAAACAAACTGTCGGGTCTTATGCCGCCATTGTATATGCCCATGCGGTGTCCCATAGCTTTGAGCACATCCCGCCAATTCGTCTTTGGTAACAATTCAGGACTCACAAAAGCGTGACAACGGCTGCAATGCGCTGTTGCAAGCTCCTTTCCAGAAAGGGTAGAGACGGCTGGTTCTTCAACCGCCGCAGTATTTTTTTGCTTTTTATCCGTACAGGAAATCAGCAGGTACAGAAAAATAAAAAAAGAAAATGTTTTTTTCATGCTTAAATGAAACTAAAGAATGAAGTTCTGTTATAATACTCAAATTTTAGCTATGCTGTGGTAATTAGTAAAACAGTAACATTGTGGGGAGATAATTCTAATGAAAACGCTGATACTGATATTAAAGATAATATTGACTGTTCTGCTGGTGCTGGATATATTCATTTGGATTATTGCTCATGGAAGTGGGCATACAATACCAAACAGAACGGATTGGTCTTTTGCATTAACCGCATTGATACTGCTGGGGCTTTTGTTTATAGTTAATTTTGCTGATCGACGAAACAGGCGTAGCTGAATATTAGAAAATTTGATTGTGGGCAATGCACATAGGCGCGAAATGGCTCTG
>JBGALP010000256.1:0-6689 GCA_044223805.1 Agriterribacter sp. | reverse complement strand
ACTACAATAATAGGGCGTATTCCAAACTTTTATATCTCATCATAATTATTTATTGTTGCATGTTACAGTTACAATAAACATATGAACTACTATCTGGGTATTGATATAGGAACTACTTCGGCAAAAGCGGTCGCCTTTTCGGAGGATGGTAAAATCATTGCAAAAGAAAATGCAGGATATGAACTGTATCATCCCCAACCCGGCTGGAGCGAACAGGACGCCAATGAGATATTGACGGCAGCGATAACCGGCATTATCAGCATACTTGATACTTTACATAGCGCACCTTCATTTATCGGCTTTAGTGCGGCTATGCATAGCGTGATTGCAGTTAACGAAACCGGAAAAGCGCTTACTCCCTGTATGATCTGGGCAGACAACAGATCGGCAACTATTGCCGAAAAACTTCGTGACACACCGGAAGGTATGTCGTTTTATGAAAAAACAGGTGTGCCTGTACACGCCATGACGCCATTCAGCAAATTACTTTGGATAAAAGAAAATGATCGCACACTGTTTTCCTCCGCCCATAAATTTATTGGTATAAAAGAATTCATACTATTCCATCTCACCAAAAAATTTGTGGTTGATACATCTATTGCATCAGCAACTGGTTTATTGAATATTCATTCGCTGCAATGGGATCAATCTGTTCTTGATTATATTGGCATTACAGCAAACCAATTACCAGATATAATATCTCCATTACATATACTGTATCCACATGAACAATCAACACTTCTGACAGAAAAGCTATCTATGCTAAAAGATGTTCCGCTTGTTGCCGGTGCAAGTGATGGCGCATTAGCCAATGTAGGGAGCAATGCCACGGATGAAGACAGTGTAGCGGTTACTATCGGAACAAGCAGCGCTGTGCGGAGAATACAGTCTTTCATCTACACAGATAAAGGAATGAGAACATTCTGCTATCATCTTAAACACCAGGAATACATAGTGGGCGGGGCAAGTAATAATGGGGCGGTGATTTTACAATGGCTTAAGGAAACAGTATTAAAAACAACCGAACCGTATGAAGTTTTGTTTGCAGAAGCTGAAAATATTACGGCAGGCTGCGAAGGGTTATTGTTTGTTCCATATTTATTAGGAGAACGGGCACCTGTATGGAATGCATACGCGAAGGGCGTTTTTTTTGGAATAGACATAAAGCACACACAGGCTCATTTTGTTAGAGCAGTGATGGAAGGAATAATATATAGTGTGTTCAGCATAGGAGAAATTTTATTAAAACAAAATGACTTTAGTGAAATACATGCCACCGGCGGATTTACTCAAAGCACGGCATGGTTACAGATGCTTAGCGATATGTTTAAGAAAAAGGTAGTTGTTTCCGCTGCTGCTGAAAGCTCGGCGCGCGGCGCGGTAATCATCGGGATGGAAGCTTTACAAATAAAACAAACCCTGGAAGTTGAAACAACTGTGGCATATACCCCAAACGAATTACATCACGCTATATATTATCAGCGCTTTCAACAATTTGAAAGACTATATCATTTACTCAAAAATGAGATGAAGCCATTGGTGATGTAAAACTTATAACAGCTATTTGCTATCAAGATGCTGTATCAATCACCTACATGAAACCTGCAACTTGTAACCTGAAATTTTTCTTAAATCTTTCCCATCACCATCAGTTTGCTCATATCAGGAGTTGGACTGCCACCCTCTTTTTCAAGAGTAATAGCGAATGCTTGTGCACGTGGGATATTTACCATGGCACATAATGCCTGTTCGCAATTCTGAAGCATACCGGCATTCACAGTTTTGCCATCTACAATGGCCCATAATTGGTATTGTTTTCCTTGTGGCGTTTTCGGGAGATTATTTTGAAGAACGTATACATTTCTGGTAATACTATTCCAATATACTGTTGCCAGGTTGTTTGCACCTTTAACATCTTTTAATGGAACTTTAATTGTTGCTGTATCTTTCATTATCAGCATGCTGTTCTCCAGATCATTCATGCGGGTTTGATTCGCTTCTGTCTTCGCAAGCAAAGTACCATTATTTGCAAGCAGCACGTTATAATTGTTTTCCAATGCAGAAAACTTGTTATAATAATAAACATTAAACACCGTGCTTGCTAAAAACAAAATAATACTTGCGGCAGCCATATATTTCCAGAAGGGCGTGGTGGCTGATTTTATGGATACTACTTTAGTTTCTTCAGGAGGATTAGCATCAGCGATAAATTCAGTTCCAAGTGTTGCGAACAATTGCTCTTTCACGTTTGCAGACGGAGCAATAGCATTATCCATAAGCTGTTGCTCAAGCTTAATTTCGAACTCATTCACCGCATTGGCAATTTCGGGATGAGCCGCCATCATAGATTCCACTTCTGCGCTTTCTTCCGGAGAAGTAAGCCGCAGCACGTAGCTTTCTAAAATTCCACTTTCTATGTAAGCTTTAATATCCACTATCTGTTATTATATCATGTTTTTAAGTGCCGATAATCCTTTTCTGATTCTTGTTTTTACTGTTCCTAACGGTATATTTTCCTGTTTCGCTATTTCATCCTGCGTATAACCTTTAAAGTAGGCTAACGTTATCAACTTACTGTATTCTTCAGGCAGCTTTTTTACCATCCCCGCAATACCAATGCTATCAGTGTTCAAGGCTACTGGTTCAGTTGCCGGGGTAGCGTTGTCCGTTAGTTCTGTATTCTGCCTGCTGTTCTTAAATTGTTTCCCTCTTGTAAAATCAATTGAAGCATTGCGGGCTATATTCAACATCCACGTAAACAATCTTCCTTTTGAAGGATCATATTGTTCTAACTGTCGCCATATTTTCACAAAAACTTCCTGCAAAATATCGTTGCCTGTTTCCTTGTCTGAAACAATATTGAGAATAACGGAGTATAATGCGCCGGAATATTGAGTATACAGATAGTCAAATGCATCTTTATCGCGCTGCTTCAGCGATGATACAAGCTCTGCTTCTGTATAATTTCCGACAACTGGCATTAATCCCGCTAATTTACTCTTTCATTTGTTTAACAAAGAATTTTTTTTACAGCAAATGAACTGATGCCGGGATCATTGCAAATGAAGTGAATGGTTTAAAATTCAGGGTTAAATCTGGTGACATGGTAATGAGTATTATTCATGGTTAACATTATTGCATCAAACGGTTTCAAAAAAAATAGCTCATTTTTCCCTGCATTGTTATTCACTTGCACATTGTTCCTTTATGTACTGGTGTTATACATGATTATACATTAGTGTATAAATTCCCTGGTATTAATATCGGATTATGATTTTTCTAAAGAAATTCATACATGTTGTTTAATACATGTACGAAAACATATTAGGGATGGATTTTCCCATTTTTAAAATGATCAAAAGTCAATGAGTCAATATCGTTTTACGATTTCAGGTCTTCTGCAGCCTGCCGGTTTTCTGATTCCATTTTGAGATGGTTTATGCTTACATTAAGTTCGAAACCAATCAGCAATATAAGAGAGTTGAAAAAGAAAGAAGACATGATGATGATAACAGTTCCTATAGAGCCATATACTTTATTATATGTGCCAAAATTATTTACCCAGTAGCTAAACAGCAACGTAATCAGGATAATAAGAAATGTGGCGAAAATAGTACCTGGCGAGTTTACATTCCATTTTCGTTTGGTAGAAGGTGCAAAGCGATAAATAATTCCTATTGCGTAGTATATTAAAGCTACTATCACTACCCACCTGAAGGTGCCAATCCACCAACGTATGGTAACACTTTCAATACCCATCCAGTGGAGCAACTGGCGCAATAAACTTCCCTGTGTTATCAATAATAAAATGGAAGCCATAAATATAATGGCAATAAAAAAAGTAAGTTTTAAGGCGGCTCCACGCATTTCTAAAAAATTTCTTTTTTTGCGATGCATTACATGGAGCGATCTGTTAAAAGAATTCATTATCCCCATCATGGCATTAGATGCAAAAAAACCTGCAGCAATAAACCCTAACGACAACAGGCCGCTACGCGGTTTAGTAAAATCAGTAATAAAGTCTCTTACCCACAAATACGTATCCCTGTTTGGGGTAAGATCCCTGATCAATCTTAATAACTCCTGCGTAAAATTTTTTTGTCCCGGCAAATATGGAACCAGTGTAAAAAGAAAAATTAAAAAGGGTGGAATTGCCATTAACAGGTTAAAAGAAATGGCTGAAGCACGCATTTTCAAACCTTCTTTTTTTATTTGACGCAATAAAAAAAGAACAACATCATACAAAGGTAACCCCTGAAAACCTGGCAATAATATGATCTTCGATTTATCAATGACTAAAGCGATGGGTTTCCAGGTTATAATCTTTCGTTCCAGGTTCGTCATACCTTTTAAAGTAGTTATTTTATTTTTAAGCTATCCAATGCCTTCTGATAGGCTCTTGCATTTTTTAAATGCTCCTCGTTTGTAGAAGCAAAAGAGTGATAACCCGAAAAATCTGCCTTTGCGCAAAAATAAAGATAGGATGTTGATGCTGCATTAAGCACAGCATCTAATGTTTTTACGGATGGTGTACAGATAGGTCCGGGTGGCAATCCGGAATTTTTGTATGTATTATATGGCGATTCAGCGCTCTCGCTGATCATTTTTAATGTAATTCTTTTTGCCGCGAAATTACGCGCCGCGAATTTTACCGTTGGGTCTGCACCAAGCCGCATGCCTTTGTTTACCCTGTTAATATAAACACTTGCCATCAATGGCATTTCATCATACTTGTTAGTTTCCTCTTCAATAATTGATGATAGTGTATACACCTGCTCCGGCGTAAGCCCTATGTTGCGTGCCTTTTGCAAACGTTCTTCGGTCCAGAATTTTTTTCCTTCAGCGGCAATTTTGTGAAATACTTTAGAGGCGGTAGTGTTCCAGTAAAAAGTATAGGTATCTGGTATAATGGCTGTCATTACGGTATTGGAATCTAACCCATTTGCTTTTAACGAATCGGCGTTATTAAGATAACTGATAATAGCCGTTGAATCGCATTCGAGTTGTTTACCTGCAAAACGGGCAAAATCTTCTTTTGTTCTGAGTTTGGTAATAATAATATTTACAGGCGACTGTCTGCCATTTCTTAGTGTACGTACCAGGTTAATAATACTTTCTCCTTTTTTTATTTCATACTTACCGGCTTTCATTTTTTGAGGCAGGTCAAACCTTTTTGCAAGCAAGGAAAAAATATTGGGATTATGCAGCACATGATCTTTTTCAATGGTTTCCATCATGTCTTCAAAATTGCTTCCCGTTTTTATATACAGAAAATATTTCTTCCCTTCAAATGCGGTATTGGAGCCCATTACTTTCCATGCAAAAAATAAGGTTATTGCCAGTATGATAACAATAAGAACGAGAATTATCTTTTTGAACATGGCGGATTTCAGTTTAACAAGAATGAAAGTAAATAAAAAACCCTGTTGCTAATAACAGGGTTCTATAATTATTTATTGCAAAAACCTTCTGATCTTTTATGGATTGGTCGGCTGCGCCGGTGCGGTAGAAGGTGTAGTTGCTGGCTGCGTATTTTGAGGGGTTGTATTTAACGGAGCTGATTGTTGCTGGTTGGTATTGATGGTTTTAATAAATTCATTACCACTACTACCCCCTTTCATAAACAAAGAAGAGGTTAAACACAAAACCGCTATTACGCCAGCGAAAATCCAGGTGCCTTTTTCCAACACATCAGTGGTTTGTTTAACGCCCATAAACTGGTTGCTGAATCCACCGATATTACCGGCCAAGCCGCCGCCTTTAGGATTCTGGATCAATACTACCAGGCCTAATAAAACACAACTCAAAATAATCAGTATCAGAAAAATAAGAGCCATATCACGTTTCTTTTAATTGAGCAATTTTGGCTGCAAAATAAACCCTTTTATCGGGATTGAGCAAACTTAATTTATGGTACACTTCGGCCGCTTTTTTATGCAATCCCTGCCGGGCAAATACTTCAGCCATCGTTTCCGTAACGGTTTCTTTCAATTCGTTTGAATGTTCCGCAATGTTTTGAATAGCCGATTGAGAATTGGGATCCATACTGGTGTCAAATTTCTCAGGGTGTATGCGTTTCATGGTTTTCAACCAGTCGGTAAAACTTCTTAGCTTAAGGCTTAACCGGTCTTTTGCATCTGCTGCATCTGCTTTAATACCCTGCGATGCGAAATAATCAATAGTATATAACGGCTCAATGGGAATGATGGATTCAGCATCCGTTTCGGGTGGCACTTCCTGGTCGAGTATCAACTTAAGTTTGGGAGTTAATAGCGTATTATCAGGAGTGAGCGCTACATCTCCTGTTTTTATATCGTCACTAAAAGATGTTTCTTCAGGCTGAACCATTACTGGAATTTCTTCCGTTAATTCAATTTCCTCATCTTTTTTACCAGGTTTATTTTCAACAACCTCATCAGCCAAAGTACTTACTTCTTCCATAAATACTACACCTGAAATATCCTGGCTCGGCTCTTTATCATGTACAACTGTGGTTACTTCTTCAGCAACGGTTTCATATTTTTCCTCAAATGTTTCAGCAGGTTCAGCTATAATTTCTGTAACTGGTGCAGCTTCTTCGACCAGTACATGGGTAATAACGTCAGCATTAACTGCTTTGCCCGCTTTATCCATCCATTTCCCGTCATCCAATCTTATTTCATCATCCACAAGCAAAGCATTTAACCAAT
>JBGALP010000255.1:3219-7005 GCA_044223805.1 Agriterribacter sp. | reverse complement strand
CGTGCAAAAGATTTGTTTAAATTTAACAGTCTCTTAACTCCAAAACAATTAAAGCTTATGCACAAGTTAAAGTTTCTTTTAACGTGTTTTCTCTCACTATTTTCTATTTCTATCTTACTAGCGCAAACCAGGGTAATCAAAGGCAAGGTCACCAACGCATCCGATAAGTCGGAAGTAGTTGGAGCTTCAGTTACTGTAAAAGGTGGCAAGCAGGCCGCTATTACCGGAACAGATGGAAGTTTTACCATTAGTGTTCCAGCGGGTAAAGTAACATTGGTTATTTCTTCTGTTGGTTTTCTTTCAAAAGAAGTAGCGGTAGCTCCCGAAGAAACCGATATAGCTGTTGAAATTTCAGGATCCACTCAGCAATTAAATGAAGTGGTAGTGACTGCGCTGGGCGTTACTAAAACTAAAAAAAGCCTCAACTACGCTACCCAAACGGTTGAGACTAAAGATTTGACAAAAGCCCGTGAAACAAATGTGGGCAATTCGCTTTCAGGAAAAGTGGCTGGACTTGATGTAGTAAGATCATCGGACGGCGTGGGTCAAAACGTAAGCATTGTTCTGAGAGGTGACAGGTCTATTGCTAAAAGCAGTGAAGCATTAATTATTGTTGATGGTATACCGGGTGATATTGGCACATTGAACCCAGACGATATTGCATCCATGAATGTGCTTAAAGGCTCTTCAGCATCTGCTTTATATGGTAGTGATGCAGCTAACGGTGTAATTATCATTACCACTAAAAAAGGCGCATCGGGTAGACCATTGTCTGTTTCGGTTAACAGCAGCTTTCAGGCGGATAAAGCTGTAAACCTACGCGATTTTCAGAATGAATATTCTCAGGGCAGTAGTGGAACTTATATATCCAATTCTGAAATAGCATGGGGTGCGAAGATTACGGGTCAAACGGTTAGAAACTGGAGCATAAATCCAGCCGATGATACTTCGACTGTTCTAAAAGCCCATCCAAGCAACTATGATGATTTTTATAGTACTGGTAAAACTTTTACCAATGGAGTTTCGGTTACCGGTGGTGGAGAAAAAATTCAGGCTTTTTTTTCATACACTAATATATATGGAAACGGGATCGTTGATAACAATAAGTTTTTAAGACACAATTTCAACTTCAGAGTTGGCGGTAATATCACAGACAAGCTTTCATTCGATACAAAAATTACTTACTTCGATCAAAAGGCAGATAACTATGTAAAATCCGGAGAAGATTTCAGCAATGTAAATCGCCAGATACTGCGTCTGCCTACTAATATTGGAGTTGATTATATAAAGGATCATTACCAGTTTTATAATGATGACAAGGAGTTGAAACAAAATTATTGGCGCCCTGGTTCCAACGGGGGAGAAAATCCTTATTGGGTTAAATACAATTGCACTAACTTTTTTAATGCCAATAGTGTTAAAGGTTTAGCCTCATTAACATATAAATTTCTGCCCAATTTAAGTCTGATGCTTCGTTCCGGATTGAACCGTTCTACTAACAATAGCCAGGAGCGCCGGTTTGCTGACACTTATGTAATTGCGGAGGACGGCTATTTTAATATCACCAACAGCACGTTTACAGCCATTAATAATGACGTTTTATTAAGCTATAACGGAAGCTTCGGCCATTTTAATGTAAGTGCAAATGCAGGTGCGGCTATGAAGTTTGAGAAGGGATACTCATTGAGCAGCACAGCAAGTGCCTTGGTAAATGAAAATGTTTTTACATTAAACAATGCTCAGTCAGGAAAACTTACTTAACGAAGGTTATACACCGTATAAGAAGAATTCGGTTTACGGAAGCGTGGATTTTGACTATAAAAATTTTCTCGTGTTGAGTCTTACCGGTAGAAATGACTGGTCTTCCGCTCTACCTCAAACACAGTGGTCGTATTTTTTCCCTTCCGCAGGTATTACGGCTATCATCTCAGACATGGTAAGGATGCCTGAATTTGTCAGCCTGCTTAAATTGAGAGCATCTGTGGCCCAAACAGGTATTGATCCCTATGCTTTTCAAACAAAAGAATACTACTCCATTACTCCAGGTGGCGGTATAGCAAAAAGCCAAACCAACCCGGTTGATACACTAAAACCGGAGATTACCACTTCTCAGGAATTTGGTATCGACTTTGGATTGTTCAACAATAGAATTAGTGCAGGAATTACTTATTATAAAACAAATTCTAAAAACCAGTTGATCAATGTGGTAACACCTCCTGCTTCAGGATATGCAAGCAAGTTTATCAATGCTGGAGATGTACAAAATTCCGGTATTGAAATCACATTAAATGTTGTACCCGTTAGAACAAAAGATTTCACCTGGAGCTTTTATGTGAATTATGCGAAGAATGACAATAAGGTTATTTCCATAACGCCCACTTCTCCGGAATATCCTATCGGAAGTGATGGCTTTATGAACCAGGTTAAAGTAGTGCAAGGCAAGCCGTTTGGCGAAATGTATAGCCGTGGTTTTGAACGCGATGCTTCTGGTAATATAATCGTAGGTGATAATGGTGTGCCTTTAATTACAGCAGGACAAACAGTGTATGTCGGAAACAGTCGTCCAAAATGGATTGGCGGATTAGGTAACCAGCTTACTTATAAAAATTTCTCGTTGAGCTTCCTGATTTCGGCAAGGATGGGTGGTAGAATTTCCTCCTTTACCAATGCAAATATTGATGGTGATGGAATGTCTGCAAAAACACTTGCGGGAAGAGATGGTTTTGTTGTTGATGGTGTAAAAGCGGACGGATCTAAAAACACCACCGAAATCACTGCAGAACAGTATTGGTCGAAAGTGGGTGGTAGAAATACGCCTGCCGGCGAAGCTTTTACTTATGATGCATCTAATATCAGATTAAGAGAGTTAGTGTTAACATATAATTTGCCGCAAAGTACGCTTTCAAAAACACGTATTAAAGCTGCAAGTATTTCATTTACCGGTCGTAACCTGTTCTTCATTAGAAATTCTGCTGAAGGATTTGATCCTGAATTAGTGTTATCTACCGATAAAGGTTTAAAAGGAATTGAATCATTCTGTCTTCCTTTTACAGCCAGCTATGGATTGAACTTAAACCTGAACTTTTAATTTTAAATGAACTTACACATGAAACGATATACAGCAGGTTTTAATCTTTTGGCTGCCTTAGTTACGGTGTCATTTTTCTCATCGTGTACCAAAGGCTTCGAAGAATTAAATACCGATAAAACGAAAATAGAAGTACTTGCTCCCAAGCAATTGGACAAGTTATTTACAACCGCAGAATATGCGGGTATTACCAATACCGACCAGTGGGCGGGAGGATACCAGTTACTGGTATCGCTTGCCTCAGATGAACAGGCACAGTTTTTTTCCTGCACTCAGGCTGCTTTTCCCAGCGATCGTAATGAAATGGTAGGACGCTGGATCAATGGTGGATGGAGTTCCTTTTTAACTGGTGCTACAACGCTGGCTGAGATCATTAATCAAACTGGACCCGATGCGGCTTCACCTGACCCGCTCCGCGAATCGGTATCAAAAATATGGAAGGCTTATATTTATATGCCGATGACAGATGCCTTTGGCCCTATTCCATATACAGAAGTTGGCAATGGACAAGATGTTGTAAATTATGACAGCCAGGAAGAAATCTATATGGACTTCTTCAAAATACTTACAGAAGCTACTGAAGTATTGAGTCAGAATTTAGATAAAACAGCTTTTGCTACAGGTGATATTATTTACGCAGGTGATTTGTCAAAGTGGTTGAAACTTGGAAACAGTTTGCGCTTAAGAGCGGCAATAAG
>JBGALP010000255.1:0-3166 GCA_044223805.1 Agriterribacter sp. | reverse complement strand
TCTAAGAAAATTCCTGACATTGCTAAAACACAAGCTGAAGCAGCTATTGCCGCTGCTGGTGGATTGTTGTTGAATAGTGCAGATAATGCTCAGATGAAACCTACTCCACCCAACTATTTAAATCCGCTGGGTGTAATTTCCGAATGGGGTGAATTCAGAATGAGCGCTTCGATGGAAAGTATTATGAAAGGCTATAACGATCCAAGGGTTCCGTCATATTGGGCTCCTGCAAAAAATACAGGAGAGTTTAAAGGTATACGCAACGGGTTGAGCATTGTTCAGATGTCTGAAAGCTTTAACGGAAATGATAACAACAGTAACGTTGTACCAAGATTTCAAAACGCGGCCAATGCCACAGAACCACATACCATTTACGTAGCGGCAGAAACCTGGTTTAACATGGCTGAAGCAAAACTGAATGGATGGAATGTGGGGTCTTACACGGCAAAAGAATGTTATGAAAACGGTATTAAGGCTTCTCTAGAGCAATGGGGCGTTGGCGGATCAGCTGCTGCGTATATAGCAAGCACGGCTACGCCTCAGGCTTTCGCCGCACCAGCTCCTTATAATGCTGCGGCAGTGTCTACCGTTCCTGTTGCATTCGGTGCAACTGAAGAAATACAAAGAGAGCAGATAGGCACACAGAAATGGTTATGCTTATACCCTTCAATGAGTGGTGAAGCGTGGGCTGAACTCAGGCGCACAGGCTATCCTAAGTTGTTCCCAAGAATTAACAACGATAACCCAGATGCATCGGTAGATCCAATAAGTGTGAAACGACTGATCTTCCCTCCGAGTGAAATCACCGTTAACGCGGCCGGATATGAAACAGGCGTTCAGAAATTAGGAGGTCCAGATAAGACAAGCACAAAACTCTGGTGGAATCCATAATAATTTAAATTGAAAAATAATAAAGGTCACTTCAATAAATGGAGTGACCTTTTTATATCATATTGTAATTTCTCTTCTTGTTATTACAGTATCATTCCGTAATTTATACTGAAGTAATCTCATTATTTATGAATAAGTATGGCGTATATAAATATCACCGAATGCTAAGCTATATACACTTCATTGTGTTTGGTTTCGTATTATATGCCATTCAGGGATGTTCAAATGGAGATAAAAAATTATTTACAAATATTGAATCATCCCATTCCAATATCAACTTCAAGAATATTTTAAAGGAAGATGAATCGTTTAACGTTCTTAATTATCCATATTTCTATAACGGTGGTGGTGTTGCCGTTGGTGATATTAATAATGATGGATTAACAGATATTTTTTTTACAGGCAACATGGTTAAAAACAGGTTGTACCAGAACAAAGGAAATTTTGAATTTGAAGATATTACAGAAAAAAGCACCGTTTCAGATAAACAAGGCTGGTGTACGGGCGCAACCATGGCGGATGTGAATGCAGACGGCTGGTTGGATATTTATGTATGCAGAAGCGCGGATGCAGATCCGGAGAAAAGAAGGAATTTATTGTTCATTAATAATCATGATAACACATTTACAGAACAGGCAGAAAAATATGGAATAGCAGACAAGGGTTATAGCACACACGCTGCTTTCTTTGATTATGATAAGGACAATGATCTTGACCTGGTAGTTATTAACCATAGCAGTAAAGATTATATGCAGGGAGCCCAGGAAAAGCCTGGTATCCGTCAACAAACAAATCCTAATGTTGGCACACATCTTTACAAAAATAATAATGGACATTATACAGATGTTACCGCTGAGTCTGGTATTGTTTCAAACGTACTCTCTTTCGGATTGGGTATAGCGGTTAGTGATCTGAACAATGATACTTGGCCAGACATATATATCAGCAACGATTTTAACGAAGCAGATTATTGTTTCATTAATCAGCAGGATGGAACATTTAAAGAAATGAGCCGAAACATGTTTGCCTATACCAGTTTGTTCAGCATGGGCAATGATGCCGCGGATATTAATAACGATGGGCTAGAAGATATTATCACCCTGGATATGCTTCCCGAGGGAAACTACCTGCAAAAAATGCATAATGGCTCAGAAAATTTCGATAAGTTTCAAATTCTATTCAACCATGGATTTTTTAAACAATACAGCCGCAATATGCTTCATGTAAACCGTGGTGATGGAAGCTTTGACGAGGTTGGACAATTTGCAGGCATAAGCAATACAGACTGGAGCTGGACACCACTCGCCGCGGATTTTGACAATGACGGTAACAAAGACATTTTTGTGACCAATGGGTATGTAAAAGATTATACAGATATGGATTACATAAAGTATAATGTAGACATGATGATGGAAAAGGACCTGGAAAAGCAGCGCCAGATGATGAGTAGAAGAATGGATAAACTGCCTACTATAGAAGTGGCCAATTATATGTTTAAAAATGATGGTAATCTCAAATTCTCCAACCAGTCGTTACATTGGGGGTTAGACGAACCTACTATTGCAGCGGGTGCTGCCTATGCGGATCTTGATAATGATGGCGACCTTGATATTATTACCAATAATTGCAATGATATTGCCAGTTTATACCGGAATAACCTCCGACAGTTAGGCGATAAAAACAAATACCTTGATATTAAATTAAAGGGAGATGGATTAAATACTTTTGGTGTAGGTGCCACTATAACGGCTTTCACGACAAACGGAATACAAAAGCAGGAAATGATCCCGTCCCGCGGATTTCAGTCGAGTGTTGACCATATGGTTCACTTTGGTATTGCCGCTGCTGATTCTGTAAAAACAATAAAAGTTAATTGGTCAAACAACATAACATCAATTATAAATAATCCTGGTAGTAATAAAACAATTACTGTAAATATCAAAGATGCTGGAGTTAGAAATGTTGCCGAAGTTAAAGCCATAAATAAAACTTTTTTTTCCGTGGCAGACACTTTGCCATTTAAACACACCGAAAATTTTTACAACGATTTCACCCGGCAAACATTATTGCCACAGTGGTTCAGCCGACAGGGGCCTGCAATGGCAAAGGGTGATGTTAACGGCGATAAATTGGAAGATGTATTTATAGGTGGCGCAAAAGATCAGCCTGGAGTTTTGTTTATTCAGAACAAAGATGGAGGCTTTACAAAGTTAGATGAACACGTATTTACTATTGATGCTGCATATGAAGATATAACGGCTGCTATTTTTGATGC
>JBGALP010000254.1:0-6756 GCA_044223805.1 Agriterribacter sp. | reverse complement strand
TGAATTTGTGGTGGGCAACATAACATTTGAACCTGGCGCCAGAACTAACTGGCATACACACCCGAAAGGACAGATCCTGATTGTTACTGAAGGACAAGGATTTTACCAGGAAAAAGGGGGAACAGTCCAAATTATACAAACGGGATATGTAATCAACATTCCTGAGAACATTGAGCATTGGCACGGTGCATCGCCAATTGAAAAATTGGTGCATATTACCATTACAAATTTTAAAGAAAATGTCAATGTAGTTTGGTTGCAGCCAGTAACAGATGAACAATACAAAAACATATAATCACAAAAGATGAGTACATATTCCGTAAAAGCCTTTGGCGCTGCTTCTCGTGAAGCAGATTTAAAAGAAATAAATATTGAACGCAGAACCGTAACTGCAAAAGACGTTGAAATAGATATTTTATACTGTGGCGTTTGCCATTCTGACCTGCATACTACCCGCAATGACTGGGGCGGAACCAAATATCCATCTGTTCCCGGACATGAAATTGTTGGAAGAGTAACCAAGGTTGGAGCTGATGTAACCAAATGCCAACCAGGCGATATAGTTGCGGTGGGTTGTTTGGTTGATAGTTGCCGCACCTGCAACAGTTGCAAAAATGATCTTGAGCAATATTGCGAACATGGGTTTACCGGAACCTATAATAGTAATGATAAACATATTGGCGGTCATACTTTTGGAGGATATTCTGAAAAAGTAGTGGTGGATGAACATTTTGTATTAACAGTTCCTTCCAATCTTGATCTTGCAGCCGTAGCGCCGGTGCTTTGCGCAGGTATCACCACATGGTCGCCTTTAAGGCATTGGAAGGTTAGAGAAGGAAGCAAGGTTGCTGTGGTGGGCTTAGGCGGCTTAGGTCATATGGCTTTGAAACTGGCTCACGCATTGGGTGCTGAAGTTACCTTATTTTCAAGAAGCGCCGGAAAAACCGAAGAAGCAAAATCATTAGGGGCTGATGCTGTTATTATTTCAACAGATGCTGCCCAGATGAAATCAGTAAGCGGCAAATTTGATTTGATTATTGATACTGTTCCTTATGTGCATGATCTTAACCCATACATTGCTACACTGCATTCCAGCGGAACATTGGTATTGGTGGGATATCTTGGGCCATTGGAACCTGCACTGAACACTGCTCCTATGGTGATGAGCAGAAAAGCCATTAGTGGTTCATTGATCGGTGGCCTTGCTGAAACGCAGGAACTGCTTGATTTTTGTGGTAAACACAATATTGTTTCAGAAATTGAAATGATCAATATACAGAACATTAACGAAGCATACGAACGCATGCTGAAAAGCGATGTGCACTATCGTTTTGTAATTGATATGAAGAGTTTGAAAAGCTAGATACGTGTTTTAATTGGATCAATATATTCTTGTGGCGTATAAATAGCCACAAGAATATTTTTTTATAGTGTTTATTACGCTAAAACTTCTTCAGCACTTTTTCCATTTGCGCTACAATGCCATAATTCGTGAGGTTGCCAATGCTTCCTTCGTGGGTATGATGTAACTGCTGCTTGTAGTCAAAATTGAATTTACCCTGGTCAATATCATTACCTACCTGGCGGTATGCATCGCGGAAAGAGATTCCTTTATTTACCAGTTCATTCACTGCTTCTACGCTGAACAGGTATTTGTATTTTTCATCATCAAGAATATTGTCCTTGATATGTATGTTGGACAACATCAATCTTGTCATTTGGATACAAGCTTTTAATTCTTCAATAGCAGGAAATAAAATCTCTTTTGTCAACTGCATATCGCGGTGATACCCCGACGGAAGATTGTTGATAAGCAAAGTGAGTTCATTGGGTGTGGCTTGTATCCGGTTGCATTTTGCCCTGATCAATTCAAATACATCAGGATTTTTTTTGTGTGGCATAATGCTGCTGCCTGTGGTGAGCTCATTAGGAAAAGAAATAAATCCAAAATTCTGATTGATGTATAAACAGGCGTCCATTGCCAGCTTGCTTAAGGTTGCTGCCACACTGCTAATTCCAATCGCTACTATTTTCTCCGTTTTACCACGGCTCATCTGCGCATATACCGAATTGTAATTAAGCGAACCGAATTGTAATAATTCCGTTGTTAATGTTCTGTTCAACGGAAAAGAAGAGCCATAACCCGCACCGCTTCCCAGGGGATTTTTATTGGCTACCTGGTACGCAGCGGCCAGTAATTCCATATCATCTGTCAAACTTTCCGCATATGCACCAAACCATAAACCAAATGAAGATGGCATTGCAATCTGCAGGTGCGTATAGCCAGGCAATAATTTGTCTTTAAATTTTTCACTCTGGCTGATGAGCAAATCGAATAATTCCTTCACTTCGCTTTTCACAGCCAGTACTTCAGCACGCAGATACAATTTAAGATCAACTGCTACCTGGTCGTTGCGGCTTCTGCCACTATGAATTTGTTTGCCTGCTTCGCCTATGCGTTGGGTTAACAAATATTCTACCTGCGAGTGCACATCTTCAATACCTTCTTCGATAACAAATGTAGAGTCAAGAATATCTTTTAAAATTAATTCCAGTCCGTTTACCGCATCACTTGCATCTTTTTCATTCATCAATCCCACTTCCTTTAACATTTTTACATGCGCTATGGAACCCTGCACATCGTACTGTGCCAGCACCAGGTCAAATTCCTTATCTCTTCCTACTGTAAATTTTTCAATCAGTTCGTTTACCGATGAATTATCTTTTTGCCAGAGTTTCATTTATTCAAGTTGCAGGTTACAAGTTACAGGTTTCGGGTTATAATGCCGTCAATACTACTTTGCCTAATAAAGCTATATATAACTTTATTCCTTCTTCAATTTCATTTGTAAAAATATATTCATCCGCCGTATGACTTCTTGCTGAATCGCCAGGACCAATTTTTAAAGAAAGAAAAGGCATTAATGCTTTGTCTGAAGTGGTAGGAGAGCCATAGTATGTTCTTCCTAAACTTAATCCCGCTTTTACTATTGGATGATCTAATGGTATGGATGATGAACGCATTCTCAAACTTCTCGGCTGCACATCACTGTTGGTATTGGTTTTGATTATTTCCAATAGATCTTCAAATGTATACAATTCGTTCACCCTTATATCTACTACAAAACTACATTGTGATGGCACTACATTATGTGCTTTATTCTCGGTGCTGATCACAGTTACGCTCATTTTCACTGGTCCTAAAAGATCAGATACCTTTGGGAACTGAAACGTGTTAAACCATTCTATATCTTTTATTGCTTTAGATATTGCATTTTCGCCTTCTTCTCTTGCAGCATGACCGGCTTTTCCATTGGCGGTACAATCCAATACTAATAATCCTTTTTCTGCCACAGCCATCTGCATTTGTGTTGGTTCACCCACTATGGCAAATGCCCAATTCCTGCCGGCTGGGTTAAAAGACTCAGATTGTAATAATAATTCAATACCATTTTTCCCAGAAATCTCTTCCTCAGCACTCGCTGCAAACATGAGGTTATATGCAAGGTTCGATTCTTCATAATAAAACATAAAGGTAGCGATGAGTGATACCAACGATCCGCCTGCGTCATTGCTACCCAATCCATACAACTTGCCGTCTTTTTCTATCGCTGAGAAAGGATCAAGTGTATAGCCTTTGTTTGGTTTTACCGTATCGTGGTGTGAGTTAAGTAAGATGGTATGCTTCGATTCATCAAAGTGTTTATTAGGTACATATACGTTATTACCTATCCGGTAATGCGGGATTCCTTTCTTTGCAAAATAAAGGCACAATACCCCGGCAGTTTGATCTTCTTCTTTGCTAAAAGAAGGAATTGTTATCAGTTCTTTTAACAGCGTTATTGCCTCTGCTGATAATATGGAAATATCTTTACTCATTTACGATAGTTGTTCCTGAAGTTCCGTTCATCAGTTGTTCCAATGCTTCGGCTTTTCCGATGATTACTTTTTTTACACCACTATTCAAAGCAGCGAAAGCGTTGTCAAGTTTTGGAATCATTCCGGCAAAAATTTTCTGTTCCGCTTTTAATTGTTCATAAAAAGAAGGATTGATTTCCGGTATCACTGTATTATCATCATTTGCATCCAGCAGCACCCCATTTTTTTCAAAAGAATAAATCAGCGAAACTTCATACCATGCAGATAAAGCTTTTGCAGTTTCCTGTGCGATGGTATCGGCATTGGTGTTCAGCAGTTGTCCTTTTTTGTCATGCGTGATGGGAGCCAACACAACGCTTGCCTCTTGTTCCAGCAATTGATGAAGAAAACCTGCATTCACTTCATCAATATCGCCTGCAAAACCGTAATCAATATTATTCTTTGCAATTCTTTTATGGGCCAGTATCGTATTTCCGTCAGCACCGGTTAATCCAATGGCATTGCAACCATTTGCCTGCAATTGCGCCACGATGTTTTTGTTAATATAACCAGCGTAGACCATCGTTACAATCTTCAATGTTTCAGCATCTGTAATTCTTCTGCCATCAACCATTTGTTGTTCCACACCCATTTTTTCTGCCAGGCGTGTTGCGAGCTTACCGCCACCATGGATAAGAATTAAAGAGCTACTCTTTGATAATTGTGAAAAAGAATGCAAAAAGTCGGTTAGCTTGGCTTCATTGTCTATAATATTTCCTCCAATCTTTACAACAAAAACTTTTTTCATTGCTTCGCATTGAGAATTTCATGTAAAATAGTTTGCGCCGCCCATACCCTGTTTGATGCCTGCTGCGTTACAATGCTATTGGTACCATCCAGAATTTCGTCGCTCAATTCTACATTTCTTCTTACAGGCAAACAATGCATTACTTTAGCGTTATTCGTAAGCTTCAGCTTTTCATTAGTAAGCATCCATTCCGGATCGTTGGTGTAGATTTTACCATAGTCGTTATAGGTGCTCCAATTTTTCACATACACAAAATCAGCATTTTTTAATGCTTCTTCCTGGATATGTGTAATTGTAGCGCCTTTTGTAAATTTTTCATCCAGTTCATAATCTTCAGGATGTGTAATCACAAAATCAGCCTCGCCCCACGCATTAACCCACTCAGAAAAACTGTTAGCTACACATTGTGGTAACGCTTTTACGTGGGGCGCCCATGTGAGAACTATTTTGGGTTTGTGGTTTGTTGTTTGTGGTTTGTTGTTTTGTAAAACCTCTTTTATTGTGATAATATCCGTAAGGCTCTGTAAAGGATGAAGTGTTGCACTTTCAAGACTCACTACAGGAATGCCTGCATATTTTATAAACTGGCTTATGTACAGCTCGCTGTAATCATCTTCCCTGTTTTGTAAAGATGGAAAAGTACGGATGCACAGGATGTCAAAATATTTCCCCATAATAGGCGCGGCATCTTTTACATGCTCCACTTTATTGCCACTCATAATAGCTTCTTCTTCAAATTCCAATGCCCAACCTTCACTGCCAACATTAAAAACAATAGCTTCCATACCCAGGTTTTGCGCAGCAATTTGAGTGCTCAAACGGGTGCGCATGCTGGGGTTTAAAAACAATAAGCCAATGCGTTTATTCAGTCCCGTAGTTTTATGTTTGAACGGATCTGCTTTATACTCCAGCGCTTTTTTTACCAGCGCGTTAATATCGGTTACATCTTTTACGGAAGTGAACTGTTTCAATGTCGGCAGTTTTAGTATGTGTATGAAACAATATATTTTTATTCGGCAGTTGCTACTTCAACCGGTTCATTTTTGTTGCCGGTAAGCGCAGCAATTTCTTCTTTCAGCGCTTCAATAAAATCTTCAGCATCTCTTTTCTTTAATGCTAATGAGGGCAACAAACGAATGACGTTTGGCTTGGCTTCTCCGGTAAATATTTTCTGATTGACCAACAAGTTTTTCTTCAGATCTTTCAGCTCTTCAGGAACGTCAAAACCAATCATTAATCCACGACCTCTTACATTTTTCAATTCAGGAATATTATTTAATTCCTCTTTCAGGTATTTACCTACCATTACTGCATTACCTAACAATTTCTCCTGTTCTAACACTTCCAATACAGCAAGCGCCGCTGCGCAAGCCAAATGATTACCGCCAAATGTAGTGCCTAACTGAAAATGCCTGGGTTTGATATGTGGAGCAATAATAAGTCCTGCCACAGGAAAGCCATTACCCATGCCCTTTGCCATAGTGTATATATCTGCTTTTACACCGGCAAAATCATGGCTGAAAAACTTACCACTTCTGCCATAACCACATTGCACACTATCAGCAATATATACTGCGTTATGTTTATCACAAAGCCTTCTGATGGCTTTCAAGAAATCTTCATTGGCTACGTTTATGCCACCAACACCTTGTATACCTTCCACTATAACAGAAGAAATATCATCACCGTTTTTCGCGAAACAGTTTTCTAAAGCCTTTACGTCATTGAAAGGTAGAAAAATAACATTGTCTGTTTCATTTACCGGCGCTACATAGTTCTTATTATCTGTTACAGCAACTGCTAAAGATGTACGGCCATGAAAAGATTTACTAAAAGCAATTACTTTTTTCTTTTTATTATGGAAAGATGCCAGTTTTAAAGCGTTTTCATTGGCTTCCGCCCCGCTGTTACAAAGAAAAAGCTGGTAGTCTTCTTTGCCTGATAACTTTCCCAACTTAGTTGCCAATTCAGCCTGCAATGGAATTTTAATAGAATTGGAATAGAACGCAATTTTCTTTAACTGATCTTCAATGCGCTCCACCCAGTGCGGGTGTGTATGACCGATAGATATAACCGCATGACCACCATAC
>JBGALP010000253.1:0-6768 GCA_044223805.1 Agriterribacter sp. | reverse complement strand
TTTTTCTTTTCTTTGATTTTTTTAATCTCTTCCACCATTGTATACTCTAAATAGTCATTGTCAATTTTAGTATCCTCTCGTTTGGCTATGTCTTTATCTGTAGTTACGACTGTTAGAGTCACAAAATTTTTTGTCTTATCATTATCTTTCTCAATTTTGTTTATTTCAAATCTACCCCCTAAAATTTTCTTTTTCAATCTCGGTAGCAAATTTTTTGTTATTTGCCGAGGTCGGTCTTTTATGTATTTATATAGAGCATTAAAAGCTTTGGTCATGTTTTTTTCTGCATCTTTACCGGGCTCCGAATTCTTCCATGCATCTTCTAAATTCTTACCTAATGTTTTTTGGAGAACAAAAAGTGAAAAACCTGCAACTAATCCTATTACAACAAAACTTCCCTTTTCGATTTTCTCAACATAATAGTTGGGTTTGTCAGAAATTTGGTTTTTAACTATATCCCTTATTGATTGTTTTTGTCGGTAGGTTAAGTCTAATTTTGATAGAACCAAATCAATCTCATCTAATAATATTTCGTGAGTTAATTTAGAATATTCTCTCAATAATTTTCGCAAAGTTCCATCCGATAAGTTTTTGATGTCCCCATGATAGAATTTAATATAAAGGTCTTTACTGTTATAATTTTCCATTTCGCTTTTTTATATGAGGATGGACTTGAGGCTACTTTTAAACTTGCGGATTGCAAGACGGTAAAGAGTTTCTCTAACGAACTGGTTTGTCCATCAGGCACAAAAGCCCATCCTCATTTAAATAATAATAATAAATATAATATGGTTTCGATAAAATACCTCCAACTCTTACGTGAGGCAACCGCTGTTTTATTTAAACATTTCAATTGTTTATAAATATTTAAGAGTGCTGATATCAATAACTAAATACGCAATGTTCGCCAATCAATTCGATCAAGCTTACTATAGCATTACAGCAACAAGAATAAAATTCGTAGGTAACGGCAAAGGCAATCAAGAAGATGGATGGATCAGGCATTGAAAAATTAAATATAGAAATTATTTTATGCAAACAATTTATTTAGTCAAACTTTTTTGAAAAGATTTTTGATGGTTTGTATAAAGGCCAGGAGTGGTAAGTGTAATTGCTTACAACTTGGTTCTTCTGAGTATCTCCTCGTGCAAAGCATTATAATATGGAAAGAACACTGCGTGTGTAGATAGATAATTTGCCTGCATACTCTGCCCACCGCGGCGTTGCCCGCTACCACACATGGCTAAGCGCAACCAGGCAATGTGCAGCACGAAAGTTATTTGGCTTTACCAGCGGGTAAACTTTGTTTTACCCTGTTCAATTCAATACGCGCCATATGTATATTGCTCCATTGCTGCGCATCCTTATTCATGGGATTGAATTTCTCCAGTTCTGCAATAACAGCTTGTATAAAGGCTGCTTTTGACGCAACAGAAGCATTGTTTTCTTCAAACAACACCAGGGCATGTAAGCATGCTTTTTTTACTTCGTTCTGCGACGAGGCAAAAAGAATTTTATTAATAAGTACGTTAACGGATGTGGCGTAATGGGTTTGGGTCATGTAATTATATTTAAAAAAAAGCAGCACGAAGGTCTCTTCTTGAACCACCTTTGATGTGCTGCCCGCTTTCAGGAGGTTGGGATACTATTTTTTCTAAAACTCAACGGTGTTATACTTTAACCCAGAATTTTAGTTGATTATCGAATTCTGATCCAACAATATGATAGGATGGGGGCATTTCATCTTCCAGGCTATAAAAGGTTGCCACCCGGGTACCTGCCTGTTTTAATTCCAACTGCTTAAATAAATAATGATTGTAATAATTAAACAGTTCGCCGGAGTATTGAATGGTATCGTCAATTTTATCGGAGCCGGCCAGGTTTTCATAAAATGAATTGTAGAAATAAAAATGATCAAAATCGCTGAAATCCAACTGGGTAAAATTTGCTGTATTAAAGCTCACATTGTCAATATCCAGCATTTCCTGAGCAGCTTGCGCTACCTCCGTCAAAGATTTCCGTTGTTCAACCCCGTAATAAAAAGCATGCGGATTATAATATGCAGCGCTCAGGCAGAACTTGCCAACACCGCTTCCTATATCAAGGATCCGGGTGTTTTTTTCTGCGGCTAAAAAATAAGATGCTCTCCTGGCCACGCTGAGTGGAGTCCAATGGCGCTTTGCTAAATGGATGATATCAGGGGGATAAAGTTTGTTAAACTGACTGTCTGAACTAAACCAATGATCTGCATTTTTTTTCTTTACTGATGTACTCATAACAGGCATTTACTAAACCAGGCACATATTACCTATCTTGCCGGCAAAGTTAGCAGTTATGTTGCCTGTATAATGTAAGCGTTGTCAATTCAAAATGTGACTTTTATCAATTTTAAAGAGAATGTTCCGGACTATGAGTATTAAAGACATTTTTCCCATAGATAATTGGAATTTCAAAAGTGAAGCTGTATTTGCGGATTTGCCCGAAGATGATTTTAACATGCTGATGGCGCACAAAACAGAGCAGGTCTACAAAAAGGGGGAAATGATTTTTCGTGAAGGAATGTATCCTGCCGGCATTTTTTATATATCCAGCGGAAAAGCAAAAAAATATAAAGTAGATAAGGAAGGCAAAGAGCAGATTTTATATGTGGCTAATATGGGTGAATTATTAGGCTTTCAGCCTGTTCTTTCTCACGAACGGCACACCTACTCGGCTGCCACCCTGGAGGAAAGCAGGATAATTTTTATCCCGAAGGAAGATTTTCTAAACGCCATAGAGCATTCCCATGTGTTGAGCAAGCGCCTTTTAAAAACACTCAGTCATGAATTTGCGGTACTTGCCAATAGCCTAAGCATGTTAGCTCAAAAGTCAGTGAGGGAGCGCCTGGCTTTGCAACTTATCGTATTGAGAGAGAAGTATAAAACCAACACGCCGCCAGGCAGGCCGGTAGAGATTAATATGAGCAGGGATGATCTGGCTGGCATAGTTAGTACAGCCAGGGAAAATGTTGTGAGATTGCTGCGTGAATTTAAAGACGCCGGCATCATCAGCACTCAGGGGAGAAAAATAATTGTTAATGATGTGAATAAGCTTATCCAGATTGCCAATTAATATTCAATGTCGTTCATTTAGCCCTTTAAGTTTAATAGATGCAGTTCTTAGCACGGGGCTTCCTACGGAGCCGGTGTTTGTATTCGCACTGTGCTATAAACACGGTGCTCCTGGTGGAGCAAATCCATTACAGTACTATTTTTTATTAGCCATTAAGGCATTTGTGAGGTTATAACCTGAAGTGGCCGCTTCGCTCCTTAGGAGCGTAGTGTTTATAGGGAAATTATAATGGGGATAAAGGCTCCATCGGAGCCCCGTGTGAAATGCATACTGATGCTGAAAAACAAGCATTAAAACAAAAATTGCTTAGGTCAACAACATAAATTGATATTAGCTATGTCAATGCCTTGGCATCTTATAGCGTGCTGCTAATTCAACAAATCAGCACCGCCCTTCAACTCTCACAAACTATTGGTATATTTCGTCCCTAAATTATCAGCAATTGAAACATATTATTTGCGGGCTGCTTTGTGTATGGCAGCTTGCGGCACAGGCACAGGTAAAAAATCCGGCGGCGTATATCAATCCATTTATCGGTGCCAGCACCAGTGTGGGAAAGGCGGGCATTTATCACGGGCTGGGTAAAACATTTCCTGGTGCTACTACGCCGTATGGCATGGTGCAGGTGAGCCCCAATACCATTAACGGTGGCGATAATGGTTCAGGCTATAGTTATGAACATGAAAGTATTGAAGGCTTTGCCTTCACACAAATGAGCGGCATCGGCTGGTACGGAGACCTGGGTAATTTTTTGGTAACGCCCACCACCGGCAAACTTCATACATCAGCAGGAAAGAACACGGATCCTGCGGGTACTGGTTATCGTTCCCGATATGACAAACAAAGTGAAAAAGCATCGGCAGGTTATTACGCGGTACAACTCACCGACTATAATATCAAGGCAGAAATGACCGCCACGCCGCATTGCGGTATGCTGCGGTTTACTTTTCCGGCAAACCGGCAATCCCGCATCCAGGTTGACCTGGCAAGAAGGGTAGGAGGTACTTCCTCCGAACAGTTTGTAAGCGTGGTAAACGATCATACCATTAAAGGTTGGATGAAATGTACACCCGAAGGTGGGGGCTGGGGCAATGGCGATGGTAAAGCGAGTTATACCGTATACTTCTATGCGCAGTTCAGTAAGCCGTTAAAAAATTATGGCGTATGGAGCGCCGATATACCGGATACGGCTAACCGCAAACGCGAAGCCATCGAAAGCGATTACTACCAGCAGCGCATAACCAATGCCGGCATAGAAAAAAACATCCGTCAAAAACAAGGGAAGCATCTTGGGTTTTACACGGAATTTGTAACCAACAATAATGAACAGGTGTTACTGAAGTCGGGTATTTCTTTTGTAAGCATGGAAGGCGCTCAAAAAAACCTGGAAGCCGAAATCACCGGTTGGAATTTCGATGGGGTGCATCAAAAAGCCATTGATGGCTGGAATAAAAAACTCAATGTAATCAGTATTGCTGGCGCTACCGAAGAACAAAAATTTGTTTTTTACACCGCATTGTATCATACCATGATTGATCCCCGCATGGTAACAGATGTGGATGGCAATTATACCGGTGGTGACAGTAAAATCCATCACACTACCAGCTTTCACAAACGAAGTATATTCAGCGGGTGGGATGTATTCCGCAGCCAGTTTCCTTTGCAAACCATCATCAATCCTCCGCTGGTAAATGATATGATCAATTCATTGGTTACGCTTGCCAGCGAATCAGACAGCAATTACCTGGAAAGATGGGAACTGCTGAATGCGTACAGTGGTTGTATGTTGGGTAATCCTGCCGTTGTTGTTTTGTCTGACGCATATGCCAAGGGCATCCGCAATTATGATGTGGCAAAAGCGTACCAGTATGCCGTGAACAGTGTGGAGAAATTCGGTAATGCGCCATTGGGCTATACGCCGGGTAATATTTCGCAAACATTGGAGTACGCTTTCAGCGATTGGTGTCTAGCATCTATGGCGAAGGGATTGGGTAAAACAGATGATGCAAAAAAATACCTTTTACGTTCACGGGATTATAAAAATACCTGGGACAGCAGTCACCAATGGTTTCGTCCGCGTAAGGAAGATGGCACATGGGAACCGTGGCCAACCGAAGGGCGATTGACCGATGGTTATGGCACCGCTGAAACCAATCCTTACCAGCAGGGATGGTTTGTGCCGCACGATGTGGAAGGCATGGTAACAATGATGGGTGGAAAGGAAAAAGTAATTAACGACCTCGAAGACCTGTTTAATAAAACGCCTAAAAATTTTATGTGGAACAGTTATTACAACCATGCCAATGAACCGGTGCACCATGTGCCGTTTTTGTTTAACCGCCTGGGTGTGCCCTGGCTTACGCAGCGGTGGACGCGCATCATCTGCGACAGCGCTTACCATAATGCGGTAGAAGGTTTAGTGGGCAATGAAGATGTAGGGCAAATGAGCGCCTGGTATGTACTTGCGGCTATTGGTATGCACCCGGTGTGCCCGGGTTCTACTCAAATGGAAATTACAAGTCCGCTGTTCCCAAAAACGGATCTGCATTTGCTTAACGGCAAAACATTTTCCATCATCGCGAAAAAGAATAGCGCCGCCAACAGCTATATTCAAAGCGCTACCTTAAATGGAAAGGCGTACAACAAAAGTTATATTGACTATAGTGATGTAATGAAAGGTGGTGTGTTTGAACTGGTGATGGGTGCGGTGCCCAATAAAAATTTTGGTGTTTCGGAGTAAGAAAGGTTAGCCTGGTATGGGTGTAAATTCCGGCATTTTTACGCGGGCTATACATGTATTCATCGGTTATTTGTATTTTTTCCGGCGTTACTGATAGTCTTCATCCCAATCATAACGGGTTTCGTCACTTTTGTCATGAGATCTCGATTGCTTACATTAATCTTGATCTTCTAATTTGTACGATGACACAAAACCATAACAGAGCTAACAACATTATAAAGTTGCTGTTTGTAATTTACCTGCTGGCATTATGCTGGATTTTATTATTTAAGCTCGGTGTGCGATTTTCCTACATGGAAGAGCGGCGCGTTAACCTTGTTCCTTTTAATGGAAGAGCAGTATTACATGGTGAAACCATTATGAACGTGGTGATATTTGTACCGTTTGGAATGTATGTGGGCGTTTTATTCCGGCAATGGACATTGGGAAAGAAATACTTCTTCTTTTTTATTATTAGCTTTTTGTTTGAAGCCCTTCAGTTTATTTTTAAAGTGGGCGCTTTCGACATTACCGATATCATTGCTAACACATTGGGTGGTGCTATTGGGATACTGATATTTTACGCAATCAGCAAACTATTCGGCGACCCTCTCAAAACGAAAAAATTTATTATCATCATTGCCGCAACAGGAACTGTTTTAGTGCTTACATTGTTGTTGTTACTAAAGTTGAACATGCTGCCTGTAAGATATCAATAGTTCTTCCGGCGCTGGTCTTGTAGTGTTGTAGCACGCATTGTAAAAAGCAAAGAGCCCTTGGCTAATGCCTTACTTTATAACCGGGTTGATCTTTTCCCACAACTGATTATCGAAACCAGACACCGCGAAATTGGGATTGTCGGGATCAGACGCATCGCCCATCCTGATCACTACCATTTTCCTGCTGGGAATAACATAAATTCTTTGATCACTGGCACC
>JBGALP010000252.1:0-6786 GCA_044223805.1 Agriterribacter sp. | reverse complement strand
GCATGGCGATGCGATTTTTGCATTGAAGAATACTTAGATAATACTATCTCATTTTTTTATTTCGGCTAATAAATCCTTCGCTTCACTGGTGTCAGCTTTTTTTTCGGCGCCTAATTCAATGGCTTTTTTAGCTGCTGTTACTGCATTTTGCAGCTGCCCCATTTTGTGATAGATTTTCGCTAACACTAAATAGTAATCGTAGGTTTTTTTTACTGCTATTGCCTTATTAATAAGCTGTGCGGCTGCAGGCAAAGGTTTAGCATCTTCTCCAAAAGCAAGCAGGTAACTGGACGCTTCGTACACGGTGTAAGTATCATCGCTGATATACTTTTGCGCGTATTGATTGGTAGCGGATACATATCCTTTCCATTGTGACCTGTTCTTTACAAAAGACCTCATAGCAAATTTTACATCAGCCAGCTTTTGAAGTTGAGGTGCCTGGTTGCCGGTATAAGTACTTAATGTTTTTTTAAGTGCCTTTAATTGCGCGGTATCATTTTTTTGAGCAGCATTTTCAGCTTCTCCTACAATCAGGAATGTAGTTCGATGCTTAACGTTAGCAGATCCGAGCGCATTTGATAGTTCGGGATAGTATTGTAAAAAATATTTAGTCGCTGGCGCATCAAAAGCACGGGCGTGCTGGAATACATAGCGAAGATTTTGATTATTTTTCATGGCAAGGCTATCCTGGGTCTGCAGGTATTGTTGTTCTACTTCTGTCTGTAATTGATTCAATGCCACTGTGGCACCGAGAACATTGCTGTAATTGTATAATAAGCCAGGGGTACGATCGCCTTTGTCGTACTTAATTTTTAATGCGGCATAAGCACTGTCTTCAACAAACGCGTTTTTTGCATCTTGAATAAATTCATTTGCAGGCTTCCCACCACCGCTGATGTGCAATAGTGCCCCATTTTTATCGAAGAATAAATAAATAGGAAATGTGGCGATTCCATATTGTTTAATTAATGAATCGCCGGTTGGTTCCTCAATATTCAGTTCAATATTTATGAAATTATTATTGAAATAGTCTGCAACTACCTTATCAGGAAAAACATTCCTAACCATTTCCTTACAAGGTTGGCACCACGGTGTTGTTCCAAAGAGAAATATTGGTTTACCATTAGCTTTGGCTAATGCCAACGCCTGCTGCCAGGTGCCTGAAGTAAACACGATACCATGTTGCTGAGCAGCACAAATATTTATACCGCTCAACAGTATTAATAACAACAGGATTTTTTTATGTATTAACATGAAATGGTGTTTGGGTATTTATGGATTACTAAATTAGTTTATTTCCTCTTGCAGGTAATGCAATTCTTTTATGGATATTAAGCAAGACTTATGGATACGGCAATTGTTTTAAAACAAAAAACGTGAGAAATAAACCACAATGTGTTTTAAATCTCACGTCTCACTTTTATCGTTCCACCATAAACGGCGATATATTAACAATTCACTATTGACAATTCAATCTACGTCGCCCATGCTCTGTCGCCTTTTTTATAAGGAATACAGCCCTCATATTTTCCGGGAACAGCTACATAACGTAAAGCTTTTGTGGCTCCGGGTTCAGAAGTGAAATACCCAAGGAGCGTTAGTTCTTTCATTAAGCGGAAGTAATGATTGGGATCTTCTTTCTTTTTTGAAGCCTGGTAATCTTTTGCTTCCTTATCAATATCAATAAGTATGGCTTTGCGTTGTGCGGCATCACATTCAATAAACGATTTGCCATTTTTTTTCTTGCAGGCATCGTTTAATGTTATCATGCCTTCTTTAAATATTTTTTGATCTCCTACAGAATAACAGTCGTTTACCATCACTGTCATAAATGCACCTACTTTCGCGGCTTTAGCCCCGGGCGTATCAGTTTCGGGAATAATGGTTTCCGCTATTTCATCCAGGTAAGCAATATCGTCATTGCTGAAACTACCTGCCATGGTAGTATCGGACTCACCCGTAGTTTTTTTATCGGCAGGTTTACAACCGTCCAGAAAAACATTGGCGCCTACAACCGTGCCACCTAAAATAAGGGCAACTCTTGATAAGGCATCGCGTCTGTTCATAATTGATAAATTTAATAATCAAAAATATGTTGTTGTTTATTCATTCCCTCATCTCCACATTTATAAGTTTCCTTTTTTCAGTTCTCCTGCCGCATGATCCACCGCCCTCGCAGTAAGTGCCATATAGGTAATAGACGGGTTCTGGCAGGCTGATGAAGCCATACAGGCGCCGTCAGTAACATAAACATTTTTTACTTCGTGCATTTGATTATTACCATTGAGTACAGATGTTTTGGGATCTTTACCCATTCTTGCTGTACCCATTTCGTGAATGCAAAAGCCGGGAGCCGGCATTCCGTCGTAGGTTTGTATATTTTTTACGCCTGCCTTTTCAAGCATTTCAGCCGCGCTGTTCATCATATCCTTTCGCATAGCCATTTCATTGGCTTTAAACTCACAGTCAATATCAAGTGTGGGCAATCCCCATTTATCTTTTTTCTCTTTGTTTAAAGTAGCTCTGTTGTCTTCATAAGGTAAATGTTCTCCCCACGATCCCATACCCATTGTCCATTCGCCTGGTTCAAGCAGGCTTTCTTTCAGCTCAATGCCCAGCCCATCATTCGACCATTTTCTTTCTCTGTCGGCACCACCCTGGTAACCAAAACCACGCACATAATCTGTGCGTTTGGTTTGTTCATTGATGTTTCTGAAACGGGGAATATATATGCCGTTAGGGCGACGGCCATAAAAATATTTGTCTTCAAAACCTTCAAAGGAACCGCCTGCGCCTACGCCATAGTGATGATCCATTAAATTTCGCCCAACCTGGTCGCTGCTATTGCCTAACCCGTTAGGAAATGCATCAGAAACAGAGTTTAATAAAATGGAAGTAGTACCTAATGTAGATGCATTGAGGAAAATCACTTTCGCAAAAAACTCCTCCGTCTTCATCGTTTCCGCATCTATTATACGGATGCCTGTTGCACGCTTTTTATTTTTATCATACAGTACTTCCATTACAATAGAGAAAGGACGTATGGTAAGTTTACCTGTTTTATTTGCAGCGGGCAACGTAGCCGCATTGCTGCTGAAATAACCACCGAAAGGGCAGCCTTCATGGCATTTGTTCCTGTAGTTGCAGGGACCCCTGTCGCCCACCTTTGCGGTGTGATTGGCAACTCTACCGATAATCATTGTTCTTCCATCAGTAAACCCTTTTTTAATTCTTTCAGCTACTGTCTTTTCTACACAGTTCATTTCCATTGGTGGAAGAAATTTACCATCAGGCAATTGTGGTAACCCTTCTCTTGATCCACTGATACCAACAAAAGGTTCAACATAATCGTACCATGGTGCAATGTCTTTATACCGGATCGGCCAATCTACACCGTGGCCATCTTTAGCGTTGGCTTCAAAATCCAGGTCGCTCCAGCGATAACATTGGCGTCCCCACATTAGTGACCGTCCACCAACATGGTATCCTCTTATCCAGTCAAAAGGTTTTTTCTGGTTGTAAGGATGATCCACATCATTTACAAAAAAATGCTTTGATACTTCGTTGTATGCGTAACATTTACTTTGTATAGGACTGTCTTCCCTGTTATGCTGCGTAACATTATTATGATGTTTGAGCTCCCACGGATTAAGGTTGGTGTCGGTATAATCTTTTATATGCTCTACCTGTCTGCCTCGTTCAAGCACCAGCGTTTTCAATCCTTTTTCACACAACTCCTTTGCGGCCCAGCCGCCGCTGATGCCGGAACCTACAACTATAGCGTCGTATGTATGCTGCGCAGTTGCTTTATTATTAATATTAGTGCTGTCTCCGGGCATGTAATATTCGTATTCTGTTGGTTACAGGTTCTTTTTCTTTAATTCGCTAAAAGCATGGTCTGCCGCCCTTGCGGTTAAAGCCATATAGGTGAGTGAAGGATTTACACAGGCTGCCGAAGTCATGCAGGCACCATCAGTAATAAATACATTCTGCGCATCCCACACCTGGTTCCATTTGTTGAGTACAGATGTTTTGGGATCCTTACCCATACGGGCAGTTCCCATTTCATGTATACCTCTGCCTATAGTACCGTCGCCATCCCTTCCTTTTACATCTTTTACGCCTGCTGCTTCCAGCATTTCAATGGCGTCGTTCTTCATATCTATGCGCATTTTTCGCTCGTTCTCTTTCCATTCCGCATCTATAGACAATACATTCAATCCCCATTTGTCCTTTTTGGTTTTGTCGAGCGTAACTACATTTTCGTGGTAAGGCAGTATCTCTCCGAAGCCGCCAATATTCATTGTCCATGCGCCGGGTTCAGATAATACCTGTTTAAGCTCTATACCTAAAGCCACATCTTCTGCAGAACGACTATATCCACCTCGGCTTCCGCCACCCTGGTAGCCAAAGCCACGCAGGTAATCGCGTTTATCGCCATTAATATTCTGGTATCTTGGAATATACACACCGTTAGCCCTTCTTCCAAAATAGTATTTGTCTTCATAACCTTCTACCATACCCGCAGCGCCTACACCAAGATGGTGATCCATTAAATTATGACCCAAAGAACCGCTGCTGCTGCCTAAACCGCCGGGCCATATATCTGTAGCCGAATTCAACAGTATCCAGGTAGTATTTAAAGTAGATGCATTTAAAAAAACAATCTTTGCCTTATACTCAATGGTTTTATTGGTTTCAGCATCCAGCACTTCTACACCTGTTGCTTTCTTGGTATCCTTATCGTACAATACTTTAGTAACAATAGACCACGGACGAACGGTGAGGTTGCCGGTCTTCATAGCGGCGGGTAATGTAGATGATTGTGTGCTGAAATAAGCGCCATACGGGCAGCCCAGCCAGCATTTATTGCGGAACTGGCAATTGGCTCTTCCCTGATCTACAAACGGCACTGTGATATTAGCGGTGCGCCCGATCATGGGATGACGTGCGCCTTTGTATTTTTCTTTTATTCTTGCCACCACATCTTTTTCCACGCAATTCAATTCCATAGCAGGCAGAAATTGACCGTCGGGTAATTGAGGTAAACCTTCTTTAGAACCACTGATACCGGCAAAGCGTTCAGCATGATCGTACCAGGGCGCTATATCTTTATAACGGATGGGCCAATCTACTCCGTAACCATCTTTAGCATTTGCTTCAAAGTCAAGATCGCTCCAGCGGTAGCTTTGCCGCCCCCACATGAGTGAGCGACCGCCCACATGATAGCCACGAAACCAGTCGAAGCGTTTAACTTCGGTGTAAGGACTCTCTTTTTCGTTTACCCAATAGTCGAGGTTGGTTTCGTTAAGCGGGTAATCGCGTTTTAATACAGGATAATCTTTAATCATTTCCTGTGTGCGCCCGCCGCGGTGTGGAAATTCCCACGGATTTTTATTTGCATTTACGTAATCCTTTACGTGTACAATATCGCGTCCGCGTTCAAGCATTATTACTTTTAATCCTTTTTCTGCCAGTTCTTTAGCAGCCCAGCCGCCGCTTATTCCTGAACCAACAACAATGGCATCGTAAACGTTATCAGGCATAAAATATAATTTATCAATGAATGATATGAAGCAATAAGGTGTTTGTAGGAAGAAGGTATAGAATAGATTTTTATAAGTAGTTAATAATTATACATCACATATTTTAATCCCACTCTGCAAAGAAGCCAGTTGACCTTTGGCGTCTTTAGGAGTAGGAATAAATTCCTGCGCTACGTATCCTTTAAAACCAAGATCAATAATAGCTTTCATAATAGCAGGATAGTACAATTCCTGTGTTTCGTCAATTTCTCTTCTACCAGGTACTCCGCCTGTATGATAATGTGAGATATATTGATGATTATCCTTAATGGTTCTTATCACATCGCCTTCGTCAATCTGCATGTGATATATATCGTACAATAGTTTAAAATTTTCAGAGCCTAAACGTTTTACTAATGTAACGCCCCAATCTGTTCTGTCGCACTGGTAATCTTTATGATCTACTTTACTGTTCAACAATTCCATCACCAGGGTAACCTTATGTTTTTCGGCTACACCAATTATTTGTTTTAAGCCATCCACACAATTTTTCCAACCGGTTTCATTATCAAGATTTCTGCGGCTTCCACTAAAACAGATCAATTGCTTGTAACCTGCTTTAGCAACCAGCGGAATCATTTCAGTATAATTTTTTACGAGCTGGGGATGAAATTCGCTATGGTTAAATCCATCTTCAAGATTAATTTCAGCGCCGTTGCACATAGATGAATACAAGCCATATTTCTGCAACATAGGCCAATCCTTAGGCCCAACAAGATCAATAGCGCTTAATCCCATCTGTTTAACGGAAGCACAAAATTCTTCCAGGGGTATACCGCCATAACACCAGCGGCATACGGAGTGGTTGATATTTCCTTTCATATTATAATTACTTTCTTCCTTTTGTTTGGAAGACATTGAGCTAGCAATTGCGGGAGCGGCGCCAAGTGATAGAGAACTGAGCACAATATTCTTTATGGCACGCCTGCGCGGGTTAGATGATGAAGTGGACATAAAATCGTTTAAGAAGGGTTAAGGTAGGAAATGTTTTATAAAAAACATTTTTTTAATTGTTAAGGAGACATTTTTTGAAAGACGCATTGTGAATGGTCAATAGTGAATCAATGCCGTTGACTTAAAAGCTGTTTTCATATCCCAGCGGGATATTATGTCGGTAGAATAAAAAATAAATCAGGTTTTCGTTCCAGAGGAACGTTTTGTGCGAATGCCCACAAGGCGTTCCGCTGGAACGCATAAAACA
>JBGALP010000251.1:0-6808 GCA_044223805.1 Agriterribacter sp. | reverse complement strand
TAATAATTTCCCAAATACCTGTCTTATTTGATCCCTGTCTTCTGATAATTTCCTGTTCTTGTAACTGTTTCAAATATCGTTCTATTGTTCGATCGGCTTTTCCAATAACCTTTGCGAGTTGCGGAGTTGTGATAGATGGATTCTTTGAAATTGCTTTTACTATTTCTAACAGCATTAGTCCATTTTTCCCAGAAAATATTTCACCTTCCAGATTTCCCAGTCCGGAGATAGGTACCTTGTTGGCATTCAGCGGACGTTTTAATGTGACATAAAATTCAGAATTTCCGTCAACAAATTCTGGCTCTGGCAGTCCAGCTTTTTTACATTCATTAATAATTTTGATTGTTCCCCTTCCCCAGGTTTCTATGTAACCAGCTACAAAAAAAGTATACGCTATGTCTGGATTATATGGAATAGAAGGATGTTTCTGTTTTAAGCGATCTGTCGTTAACTGCTCGGGCAAATGACCATTGTTCCAGAATATTATTTTATCATCATATACACTAATCTGAATGGGGATTCCGCTTGCGTATTCTTTATGTACCACGGCATTAAGCAGTGCTTCCCGGATTGCCATTATAGGGAAAGTGTAAGTTTCCTTCCTAAGTACACCTGTGTATGAAATCCTTCCTTCCAAATATTTGTGAATCAGAAGATCCATCGCCGTATTCACCTGTTGAAACAGCGAGCCTTGTATTATATTCTGAAATATGAGATCATCATCGGTTTTGAAGTATCCGATTTTGATGTAAGCGCCTGAAATAAATTTATCGGGTGCAGGATGAAAAAGCAAAACTGCAGCGCGTTTTAAATATTTACCATCGGAAAGCCTGAGATTCTGCAGGAATAGTTCATTAGTTTCCTGATCCATTCCAACTGGCAATCTGGTCGAAGCAGGTGACTGCTGCTTTACCATCGCAATAGCTTGTTCATCCAATTCATCGACAGAAAGATCGCGGATTGGAACGGCATCCCAACGTTTTCCAACTTTGTTAAGTAGAAAATGATCCAAGGCGGCTCCTTTGAGTTCTTGGTTTGTGCTTCCACTCCTATAAAAATAAGCCCCTTTATAGCTAACCGGATACGGGTAATCATCAACTTTTATCTCCAAATATTCTTTTCCTGCTTCATGGCGCAGATGTATCTCGACCATGACTCCCAGAAGATCTCTAACTTTGTTGGGAATATCTTCGAGCCTTTCTTTAGCATCGGTTATGCCTTTTATATTTCCTTTGTCGTCAATACCTATTTTTAGTGTTCCTCCATTGGCATTGGCAAACCCTGCTAACCATTTTATATATTCGTCTCGCCAGGATTCTTTCCATTCTATATCCTGCGATTCTTTTTCCGTATTTGTTCCCATGCATAATTTGAATTAGAACTTTTATTGGAGGTTTTATCCCGACATTTATCCCGACATTTATCCCGACATTTATCCCGACATTTATCTTGTAGTTGAATATTCAACCCAATTTCAATTTACAATCCCTTAAAGATAACACGAATATCAGATGCTATATAGTTAGGAATGGCATATCTAAAATTTGGTCACATTCACGCTTTATTACCATCGCTCCCGGAAAGGGTTGGTCTTAAGATATCACGTCAACAATAATTCAAAACACTCATCGCCGTGGGGCTAGTCCTTTTGCATTGCCCTACCCTCGTGCAAGTCTTCTAACGGAGGACTTGATGCATTCCTATTTCTGACGAACGGTGTCCGCCTTGTCATCATTTTCCAATACAAAACTTTCCAAAAATAGTTCCGAGTATGTCGCGGTCAATTTCTATCTGACCTGTTATTTCACCAAGATAATGCAGGCACCGGCGAATATCAAGCGCCAATAGATCTCCGGTGATGTTATTCGCCATCCCGTTTTTTATATCCTGCAAGGAAATCTGTACTTCTTTTAACGCAACGTGGTGGCGGGCATTGGTGATGATGGTATTTTCAGTATGCAAACTTCCTGAAATGGCGGCATTGTAAAGCTGTTGCTTTAGTGTATTAATATGTTGCTTGTTTTTTGCCGAGATGAAAACTATGGGTTCTTGTATACCTGAAAATTTTTGTTTTGCGTTTTCCCCTCCGGAAGTATCTATCTTATTGCCCACAAGCAAAAAATGCAATCCCTCTTTTTTAAAACTTTCAGCCTGTGCTGCTATTGTTTCGGGCTCACTGCCGGCAGCATCAAATAAACCAATCACCACATCAGCATTCCGCATTTTTTCGAGGCTTTTGCCAATACCAATCTGTTCAATAGTGTCTATTGAATGTTCTCTTATACCTGCTGTATCTATCAGCCTGAAAATAATTCCGTTTATGTTCAACGCTTCTTCAATAGTGTCGCGGGTAGTACCGGCTATTTCGCTTACAATAGCCCGGTCTTCATTCAACAGCGCATTTAATAAAGTGGATTTACCCGCATTGGGTTTGCCGATAATAGCCACGCTCACGCCATTTTTAATAGCGTTGCCCAGCTCAAATGAATTAACGAGTTGGGTAGTATAAGCGCTTAATTCATCAATAAGCGCGGCAAGTTGTGTACGGTCAGCAAATGCTACATCTTCCTGCGAAAAATCAAGTTCCAGTTCAATTAAAGCCGCAAACTCAACCAGCTTGTTTCTTAAAAAAGCGAGGTCTGTTGAAAATCCGCCACGCAACTGTTTTAGCGCGGTTTGTCTTGCCGCAAAAGATTGTGCGGCAATAAGGTCAGCAACGGCTTCAGCCTGGGTAAGATCCATCTTACCATTTAAAAAAGCCCGCTGTGTAAATTCACCTGGCTTCGCCAGCCTGGCACCATGGCGAATGCAGGCGTCAATGATTTGTTGTTGTATAAATGGCGAACCATGGCAACTGATCTCTACAACATCTTCACCGGTATATGATCTTGGATTTTTAAAAAGGGTCAGTACTACTTCATCCAGTGTCTCTTCTTCATCCTTCAGCAAACCCACATGGGCTGTATGTGTAGGCTGGTTCAACAAATTTTTTGAAGAAAAAAGTCTATCCGCTATTTGTATACTATTATTTCCGCTTAATCTTATTACCGCTATAGCACCTATTCCCGGGGCTGTAGCTAATGCAACTATGGTATCGTTCCAGTTGTTTAATTGTGCCGGCATTGGGCAAAAATACAACTCTGCTAATGCGTAGCAGCCAGCAATTTCTCATCATCCGCATCCAGCGGCGCCATCGCATATTTTTTCACGGTATTGATGGTCATTTCATCTAAGGCTGCCACAAGGGAATTATAATTGCTTTCCATGGTAGGTTTAATAATAACAATCATTTCGTCCGCGGGTATGCCTTTCTGCTGCAGGCTTTTCATTTTATGCTGTATAATATCCCGCAACTCCGCTTGTGTTGAATGTATATTTACTATTCGTGGCGCAGTATTGTCTTTTGCAAAGCCTTCATAACACAATACATTGCCGTCTTCTTTCAAAACTAATGTCAACGTTTTGCTTACCCCGGCATCTGTGGGTGGACCGTCTTGTGTTGGCACAAGGAGTTTCATTGCTGTAGGTTGAGACATGGTAGTACTGAAAATAAAAAAGGTGATCAGCAAAAATCCCAGGTCAACCATGGGAGTCATATCAATTCTGATATTACGACGGGCTGATGAAGCGCTTTTACCAGTAGTAGAAAGATGGATGTCTGCCATAAATAAATATTTTATTATGAGACACTGCTGGTGTTTTTTTCCATACCAAATATGTAATGGCTATTTGCTCAATCAGGCGCACAAAAAAATCCCCCCAATGTATCGGAGGGATTTGAAAATTTTTGTTCTGTTAAAACTATTGTTCTGAAATCTGGAAAGTAACAGGCTGTTTACGATACGCCTTTACTTTACGTCCGTTCTGTTCAGCAGGAACCCATTTGGGTCCTTTCTTAATAGCGTTTTCGCAAATTTCAGCCAACTTTGTTCCCTTCATGGTCAGTGCTTCCACTTCACTTATATTTCCTTCTTTATCCACTATAAACTGAACCAGACAAGTACCTGCTTTACCGGCTTCCTGCAGTTCATCAATATAACGGTTAATTTCTCTTGAAATATATTTTGTCCACGCACCTTCACCACCAGGAAATTTAGCTTCAATTTCCACTTTCTGAAACACCTTGTCTTCATCGTCTGCTTTAGGTGCTGCAATTACGCCACCCTTATCTTCAACAGGTGGAGCAACTATACCAAGGTCTTTTTGTCCTTCCTGGTTGGCAACACCAATTTTTGTATCCTCCAGTTTTTCCACTTCCTTCATTTCCTCTTCCGGCTTTACCTGCTCATCCTTTACTACTTTAGGAGGAGTAAACTTAGCCATCTCAATTTTTGGAGGATCTGGTGGTTTTGGGGGAGGCGGAGGCGGTGGTTCAACCTTTTCCTCCTGTTTAAGATCAGCCATTTCAACTTCCTGTACTACAACATCTTTTTTCTTACCTGAACTTTCAAATTTAGAGCTCAGAAAAGACGCGAGCATAATGAACAACGCTACAGAAGCTGTTATGACCAAAGCCCTGGTAAGGCGTTTGTTGTACTGCGTGCGCAGCTCATACGCCCCATAGGTTTTATTCCTGCCATCAAAAATGATGTCAAGAATATTTGCGTTAAGTATTTTGCTTATGTCCATAAAAATCTTTGTTTAAGATAAGATGCGGAACTGGTTAAAGTTCCACAAATTATTTTATTGAATACCATTTGACTTCTGCGTAAGCTGCAATATCTCATTTTCAACAGGCGAAATATTAACTAATGCGAATTTTTTCACCTCATTAATTGACATCTCATCCAATATTGCTACCATGTTCTGGTAGTTAGCTTCATCATTGGGTTTAATTACCACCACAAAATCTTCCGGTTTGGTTGATTTCTTTTTGTTAATAATTACATCCCTTATTTTTTTATAATCTGTGTTCTGAATCTTGGTTGGATCGTCACCTTCGTAATAATACAGNACCCATCATAATAGTAAGGGCTCCGGAAGCTTTTACTTTCGTCTGCTCATCCTGGTTCTCAGTATCCTTCGGCATAATCAATTTCATTGCCGTTGGCTGAGACATGGTAGTAGAGAAAATAAAGAACGTAATTAAAAGAAAGCCTAAATCAACCATCGGAGTCATATCCACCCTGGTAGAAAGCTTTTTCGCTTTTTTGACGCCCGGGCCTTTTTTATGCCCGCCGCCACCACCACTTTCATCAATCGCTGCCATAAGGACTTATTTTTTAATTGTTATAAAATTAGTTATTCTTTTTTGGCTGGTGAAGGGCTTTGACGCGTGTTATACAAAGGAGTACCAATTGGTGCATCCTGAAATTTTGTTACCAACTGAAATTTGTTGATATCATTACGCTTAAAAGCTTCCAACACATTTTTAATTACCGGGTATTTGGTTTGATTATCTGCTTTAATAAGCCAGGTAATTTTTCTACCGGCATATACAGACAATGCATCTCTTACCCAATAATACAATTCACCACCCGTTGAATCAGGTACAGGAATACCAGGTTGCTTAACCTCTTTCTGCTTTTCAGGTTCCATAGACAGCAGGTTCTTTAGCCCTGCAAACGGAACACCCACACTTGGCGCATTGGTAAATGCTTTGATATTTTCAGCACTCAATCCAAGATTGCGGGTAGAATTAAGGTTATCAGCAATTTCTTTTCGTTTTTTAGGATCATCCAACTGAACGAAAACCCTGCCATCCTTATCTATGGATACCATGAAAGCATCTGTTTCAGGTATCTTATCAGCCGAAACAGAACTGGGGAACTTTACTTCCACCGGCTCATCGGGCTTAAACTTTGTAGCCAGAATGAAAAAGGTAAGGATCAGAAATGACACATCCACAAAGGCTGTCATATCTACCCAGGTACTTTTTCGGGCTATTTTTACTTTAGGCATTTATACTGGTTTTAATTGACTTAATAGATGCAGCTTTACTTCATTTCCATAAGCTTGCTTTCAGTATTATTTATACTGAGAAGCGAAACTTTGAGTAAGTGTAAAACCAGATTCATCTATACCGTAAGTAATACCATCAATTTTTGTTGTGAACACGTTATACATGATCAACGCGAAAGCTGAAGTAGCGATACCAACCGCTGTGTTATACAATGCTTCAGATATACCAACCGCAAGTTCTGCAGCAGCACCGGCACCACCACCTGCATCACCTAATGAACCGAATGAGCGGATCATACCGATAACCGTTCCAAGAAGCGCAACCAATGTACCTACAGAAGTAATGGTAGATAAGAATACCAGGTTTTTCTGCAACATAGGCAGTTCAAGCGCTGTAGCTTCTTCTACTTCTTTCTGAATAGCTACTACTTTTTGCTCAGTAGTTAATTCAGCATCCGGAATAAGCTCTTTGTATTTACGAAGTCCGGCTTTCATTACGTTTCCAACAGAACCCTGTTGTTTATCGCACTCAGCAAGTGCAGCATCAACATTTTTATTTGCAAGATGATATTGAACTTTTCTTACAAATTCAGAAATAGAACCTTTACCGGTTGCTTTAGCGATAGTAAGAAACCTTTCAATAGAGAATACAATTACCATTAAAAACATTCCGATCAGGATAGGAACGATAATTCCTCCTTCATACATACGGTTCCAGGCACCCAAAGGTCCTTTGTGGTTAGGCCAGAATCCGCCTTCAAGATCAGGCTTTGAGAAACTGGATGCGCTTCCAAGGATAAATCTCCAGAATAAGTAGCCTGCAATAATACAAACTACAGGAGCCAGCCATGAAATAACATTACTGCTTGACTTAGGTTGCACAGAAGTTGACGCTTTCACCGAGGAA
>JBGALP010000250.1:0-6842 GCA_044223805.1 Agriterribacter sp. | reverse complement strand
AAACCTATTTACGATTACGAAGTACACAGGTTATGATCCGGAAGCAAGCAATTTCGGTATCAATCTTCTGCAGCAAGGAATTGATTATGGCGCATATCCTTCGCAGCGCTCCTATACGATTGGTTTATCTGTAAGTTTCTAAATTAATTACAAGACAGTTATTATGAAAAATATAAAAATATTGCCGGTTATCTTCATATTGGCAGTTTTACACCAGTCCTGCAAAAAAGATTTAACTGAAGTGCCGTATTCGACACTTTCCCCTTCAACCATTTTTGTTAACGAAACTGGTTTAAGCCAGGCAACCCTCGGTATATATCAAAGCTGGACTGCAACTTACTTTACGCAAGCACACCGGTATGATAATATCTTTGATATTTGCGATAGATGGGCTCTGTTGGAAGGTGGCCACCGTTACCAGGCCCCGGGAGTTTATGGTGCAGGAGTAATGGATCCATATACCAGTCTCGCATTTACACCTTCCACAAACCAGGGTGCAGTAACCTGGCAAAGATTATATCTTACTATTTCAAGGGCGAATGCAGTAATTGCCAATGCCGCTAAAGCCGTAGCAGATGTAAATGTTTCCGACTCATATAAAGCAGAAGCCCTTTTTAACCGTGCCTATGCTTATTTTCACCTGGTTCGTCTTTTTGGAGGAGTTCCTTTGGTAACAATGGAAATCACTTCTCTGGCACAGCGTGATCAGATATTTGGAGCACGGGCAACTGCTGAAGAAGTGTACGCTCAGATTATTTCTGATCTCCAGTTTGCCGAAGAGAAACTGCCAAATACCAGGCCACCTGCTGAACTGGGCAGGGTTACTGCCGGAACTGCCAAAGCGATGCTCGGTAAAGTTTACCTGACTATGGCAGGCAAACCACTGCAGAAGACGGAAAATTACCAGAAAGCGGTTGATAAACTGAAAGAAGTGGTAGATGCAGCTGCAACGTATAACTTTGGATTGGTGGATGATTTCAAATCTATTTTTTCCACCAGCAATGAAATGAGCAAAGAAGTTGTACTTGCCTTTCGTTATGGCTGGAGCACTTCATTGGTGGACGCCAATATCAATCCATTCTTTTTTGCCCTGGATGGTATTGACCCATCTGGTACACAAAGTCAATATGGATTAACTTATAGTTTCTTTCAACTGTATGAGCCGCAGGATGTGCGCAGAGATTTCACTGTTCCGGCACACTTTAAGGATTTAAAGCATTCAAACGGAGACAGCCTGTTTTATGACCCCGCTACTTTCCATTACATTAACCAAACTACGGGGATGCCGGCATTCAATGCTGCAATCAAGTATGGTGTCGGCTACGGAAAATACAGCCGGGATGCACGCCCTCCCGGAGGATTGCCATGGTCGTATACAGACGATCTGATGGATCTACGCTGGTCAGATGTTTTGCTTTGTTATGCTGAGGCGTTAAACGAAACTAATGCAACCGCGCAGGCACTTTCCTATGTTAACGAGGTTAGAACAAGATCCAATGCCACGCCTTATTCACTTGGCGACCAGGAAGATCTCAGGCAAAAAATAAGAAAGGAGCGCAAGCTGGAACTAATGGGCGAAGGTCATACCATATTCGATATTCGCAGGTGGGGAACTTTGAAGGAAGAGATGGATGCCATGAGCCCTGACCAGGTAACTAATGGCGCTTTACCTGCCTATAATTCTAAACTTGAGTTATATCCGATACCGCAGGTTGAAATAAACGCAAACCCCAAACTGATTCAAAATCCTGGTTGGTAAGCAACTGTTAGATGAATCTATTGCTGACTTATTTAATAGTCAGCAATAGAAATCTAATGTCAAGATGATTATTTCATTTAATGCCCGGTTTTAGGTTGCTGTCGAGGAACTGTACCAATGTTCATATTCATTACGATTACTGTAATATGAAAAATCTGTTTTTATTATCTATTGCCTTATTGATATTACCGGAATTGGCCCGATCGCAAGAAAGATATCTCAATAATATTATTCCAATCCCTGTAAAATACACAGTGAAAAACGGAAGTTTCATTTTAAACGGTTCCACTACGATTCTTTATTCAGATAAAAATACGCGGCTGGCAAAATATCTTCATGCTCAGTTGAAAAGTTTTGCAGGTATTAATTTAAGATTAATTGAAGGAAAGCATGATAAACTGAAAAATGGGATTATTCTTCGGATTTATCCTGTACCAGACAATAAATTAGGCCACGAAGGATATAAATTGGATGTGTCAGAAGATAGAGTTTTATTATCAGCAAACGGGGAAACAGGGCTGTTTTATGGAATACAGTCGTTATTGCAAATGATGCCAGTGAGAGTTGCAAATAGCAGTGCATTGACGATTCCATGCACCGAAATTACTGATTATCCCAGGTTTGGCTGGAGGGGGCTGATGCTTGATGTAAGCAGACATTTTTTTTCTTTTGAGTTTCTTAAAAGATTTATTGATGAAATGGTTAAATACAAATTCAATGTATTTCATTTGCATTTAACCGATGACCAGGGCTGGAGGATAGAAATAAAGGGAATGCCCAAGCTAACAAAAGTGGGTGCCTGGCGCGTTCCACGCCAGGGAAGCTGGTTGTCTTTTGATCCTCCTCAACCTGATGAAGACGCTACTTACGGCGGATATTATACGCAGGATCAAATTAAAGAGCTCATAAAATACGCATCAGAACACAATGTTACCGTTGTGCCCGAAATTGATGTTCCCGGCCATTGTCTCGCTTTGATTGCTGCGTACCCTGAATTGTCGTGTACACATAAACAATATGAGGTGAATCCTGGTAGCCGTTTTAAAGATGAATGTAACGTGCTTTGCGTGGCCAATGAAGCAACATGGCATGCGCTCGATAAAATATTCACGCAGGTGGCTGAATTATTCCCATGTGAATATATACATATAGGTGGCGATGAGGCTAACCGGGAATTTTGGAACCAGCATGAAGCAGATAAAGTATTGATGCAAAAAGAAGGAATTGAGAATCTCGCACAATTACAAAGCTATTTCACTAAAAAATTAGAGAAGCTAATATTATCAAAAGGGAAAAGAATAATTGGTTGGGACGAAATATCAGAAGGCGGACTTGCGCCAGAAGCAACAGTAATGAGTTGGAGAGGCATGGATGGAGGAGTTCAATCTGCACAACTGGGCCACCATGTAATTATGAGTCCAACTACGCATGCCTATCTCGACTATTACCAGGGAGATCCGGTTGTAGAGCCTGAAGCAGGTGGCATGCTAAGATTAAAAAGCTGTTACGATTTTGATCCTCTTCCCCCGAAAATCGATAAATCTTTGATACTTGGCGGGCAGGGTAATTTATGGACAGAATCGATACCAACAGGTCGTCACGCAGAGTATATGACATGGCCCAGAGCTTTCGCTTTAGCAGAAGTTTTATGGTCACCGGTAAATTCAAAAAATTGGACGGATTTTATTCGTCGTATGGAATGGCAGTTTGATCACCTTGACAAAGCGGGTGTGAATTATGCGCGTAGCGTGTATGATATTATCATAACAAGCGTTAAAGGTGCGAAAGGCGATTACCTGGTTAAAATGACAACCGAAATACCGGGACTTGATATCTACTATACTTTCGATGGCACCAATCCTGATGTATACCTGGAAGAATATAAAGGCGAGCCATTAGCAATTCCAAAAGGTGCATCGCAGGTGCGTGTGCGTACTTATCGTAATGGAAAGCCTGTAGGGGCACAAATTAATTTTATATTATCACAATTGCAAACACGGCTTGAGCCTTAACGATGATATTATGAAAAAGAGTTCCTGTTTACGTAGTTACTTGTTAATCGCTTACAATATTGTTGCTCATTGGGATATATAACATTGCTGTCGGAATTTTCTGTATTGATTTCGAAAAGAATAAGTAAAGCATGACTACCATAGAGAAACATTACAAATTAAAAGTAGGATTATTCGGAATTGGACTTCAGGCTTACTGGGAACAATTTGAGGGCCTGGAAGATAAATTGAAATATTATGTTGAAGTCGTATATGAAAAAATCAGGTCGTATGAAGTTGATGTAATTAATCTTGGTTTAGTCGACACCTCCCGGAAATCCATGGAAGCTGGCCATAAGTTTCGCCAGGCAGATGTCGACATTATTTTCCTGTACGTTACAACCTATGCATTGTCAGCCACTGTACTGCCTGTGGTACAAAGGGCTAAGGTTCCGGTAATTATTCTGAATCTTTCTCCTGAGCCAGCTATCAATTATAAAACATTCAACGCCATGAAAGACCGAACAAAAATGACAGGCGAATGGCTGTCATTTTGTTCTTCATGCCCCGTACCAGAAATCGCAAATGCATTTAAAAGGGCAAAAATAAAATTCCACCAGATAACAGGCATGTTACATGATGATAAAGCATGTTGGGATGAGGTGGGTGAATGGATCGAAGCGGCCAAAGTAGCCAATGTTATGGCACATAACAGAGTGGGCGCAATGGGGCATTACTATAGCGGTATGCTGGACATATATACAGACCTTACACTTCAAATTGCAACTTTTGGTCTTCATGTGGAAATTATTGAAGCAGATGAATTGTCCGCTTTAAGGAAAGACCTTACTCAAAAACAGATCACCAGCCGCGTCGTCGAATTTTATAAAGAATTTGACGTGCAAACCGATTGTACACTGGAGGAACTTGAAAGGGCTGCAAGAACTTCAATTGCCCTGGATAGATTGGTCGATATTCATGACTTGGGTTCGATGTGTTACTATTATAAAGGAACTGGAAACCTGGAAAATGAAGACGCAATGAGTTCAGTTATACTGGGTAATTCGCTTTTAACAGCGAGAGGCATTCCTGTCGCCGGCGAATACGAAATCAAAAATGCTCAGGCTATGAAAGTTTTGGACAGTTTCGGAGCGGGTGGCTCTTTCACAGAATACTACGCGATGGATTTCACAGACGATGTGGTATTAATGGGTCATGATGGTCCCGGGCATATCAAAATTGCTGAAGGCAAAACAAAGGTAAAGCCTCTTACTGTTTATCATGGCAAGGTTGGCAAAGGGTTATCGGTTGAAATGTCAGTAAAACATGGACCTGTTACCTTACTTTCTGTAGTGGAAGATGATAGCAGGTTAATGTTACTGTGTGCAGAAGGTGAATCGGTTGAAGGTCCGATACTTGAAATTGGTAATACGAATAGCCGTTATAAATTTTCCATTGGAGCGAGGCGTTTTGTAAATGATTGGAATAATCACGGTCCTGCACACCATTGTGCAGTAGGAGTTGGACATATTGCTGCTAAGATCAGAAAGTTAGGTATACTTTTGAACATGGAAACAGTTCAGATTTGCTGATCTCATTATCAATGAATTTGTTACTGAAGGGCTACATTCGTGAAACAACATAAAATAGAACGTATGTCAACCATTAAAACATATCTCGGATTTTTTTTCGGCGTACAGGCGTTCCTGTTACCAGTATTACCGGCTAGTGCGCAGCAGCCTATCAAAAAGGCACATGCTGTCGAATTCAGCAAACAGGTAATCACCCACGATTTTATTTCGGAAGGTGTGGCCGTGGCAGACGTAAATAAAGATGGTAAAATGGATATTATTGCCGGCGCTTACTGGTTTGAAGGTCCCGGCTGGAAGCGCCACGAAATAGCGAAAGGCGATACCTTTTCTGTCAACAACGGGTACAGCAACTCTTTCCTCAATTTCAGCATGGATGTTAACCAGGATGGACTGACAGACCTCATCCGCATCGACATTCCGGGAAACCCTGCCGTATGGCAGGAGAACCCCGGCAACAAGCCCGGTCACTGGAAAACACATCTCCTTTACCCTGCTGTGGGCAACGAATCGCCGCAACTGGTAGATGTGGATGGCGATGGCCGGCCGGACCTCTTGTGTAATGATCCGGAGAAGAAACAGATCATCTGGGTACGCGCACCCGGCAAAGGAACCACTGAATGGCAATCTTATGTGATCAGTGAAGGCAGCCAGATTCCCGGCACACATAAGTACACTCACGGGCTTGGCTTTGGCGATATCAATGGAGATGGCAGACCAGATGTGCTAATCAAAGACGGCTGGTGGGAAGCGCCGGCGGATCCTAAACAATCCAATTGGACATTTCATGCAGCAGAGCTGAGCAAAGACTGTTCACAGATGTATGTAATGGACCTGGATGGAGACGGAGATGCGGATATACTTAGCGCTTCGGCCCATAATTATGGCATATGGTGGCATGAACAGACCAAAGATGAGCAGGGAAATATAGCGTGGAAGCACCATGATATCTATACAATGTTTTCCCAGACACATGGCCTGGCATTGGCAGATATTAACGGGGATGGATATGCGGATCTGATAACCGGCAAACGCTATTTTGCACACAACGGGCATGATCCCGGTGCATTCGAACCTGCAGTGCTTTACTGGTTTGAATATAAGCCCGGTAAAAACCCATCGTGGATACCACATGAAATAGATAACAATTCCGGTGTAGGCCTGCACCTAACCATAGCAGACATAAACCGGGACGGCCTGCCGGATATTATCGTAGCCAATAAAAAAGGTGTGCATGTATTTAAACAATTAAAGTATTAGCTGTAACAAACTCATAACGCTGACGGGAGCATCACTACTTTTATTTTAAACGGATTAAATAGTGAACTTATGTTGCCTAACGTGTTTTTATATTTCTGCAAAATGAATACTGTTCGCGCTCTGCCATTCCTTTACTGTTTAATTTGCTTAATATCCTGTACAACACAGGTAAAGAAAGAAAGGCCCCCAGATGGGAATCGATTCAAAAGAATCGTATTAGCCGGAGAAGGGCAGGGGCTTTCA
>JBGALP010000008.1:0-47563 GCA_044223805.1 Agriterribacter sp. | reverse complement strand
AATTGTATTCTTCTTATGGCATCAGCATTTGTTTCAGGTGGTTCTGTTTCCAGAATGATAGCGCTAAAACGATCTGTGAATGTTTTTAATATGGCAGATCCTGTTCCTTTACCCCTTGCGTTTTCTACAATGGCAAAGTGTTCTATAAATACGAAGTTGTTGAGTTGCCAGTAAAATATAAAGCCAATAAACGCTTCGTTTATGCATATGCTGTCTGCATGTAACTGACCTGTTTTTATCAGGTGCAATTGTTCATTCCAGGGCCTTCTTTCGTGTGCAGGAAAGGCTTGTTCATACAGTTTTTTTGTAAATGGTAAATGATTAGATGATATTTTAGTAATAGTAAAATTCATGGCGGTACAAAGATTTCTCAGTATAACATATCGCAATACAATACTTTGGTGCTGTCTTTAGAAAATAATAATTGCTGAAGCCGCCTTCCATCGTAATTATGTTGCAGAAAAAAAATTGAGTCTCCTGATTGTGTTGGTTTCCACCAGTAGGGTTTTTCGTTATCTCCTGATATACTTACAAAAGCACTGTTAGTTTTCTGAACATCATATTTTTCCTGTTGTATAACCCGTTCCAATTCCTGCGGACAGGTAGAAAATTCCAGCCAGATACAACAATCAAGCCCCGGCACATATTGATCTTTTTTGTTTGTAACTGTTAAACAATCATTTTCTGGTTTTTTAAATAGTGTCGTATATATTTCTTTGCCTGTTCTTGCTTTGAAGGGATTATTCAGGTCTGCATGTTTAATAGTATGATAACTTTTGCTGATCATTTTGTAAATAGTGATGCCGCCTGCTGCCACTCCAATTAACACAGGCAGTACAGACCATACGGCTAACCGCTTATTCTTTTGAACTATAGCGATAAACAGTATCAGCACAAAAAGCAATAACATCGTTCCTGTTATGATAATCCATATAACAATGTCTTTCATAAAACATTATTTTTTTTGATGCTATTAATAGGTAGCTAACGCCTTAGTATCACCTATTTTTTTCAATACCTTTTGTAACCCGGTCATATTGAGTTGCAGTCCATCCTTTGCATCGGGGGCAAAATTTTCATTGATGATGCCGATAGGTCCTTTGTATGTACTTTTCCATATGATATTAATCATACGTTCTTCTATATTGCCATCTCCCACGGGAACTACCGTTGCAGGATAACCGCCTTTTAACCCGGTAAGATTTATTGCAAGTAAGTGCGGTAATATTTCAGGAAAAAATTCAGGGAAGCGTTGTATCTGCTCTTCTGAATGGCTGAAGTTATATACAATGCCTATATTGGATCTTTTAAGATATTGGATGATTGCCAATTGATTTTCGGGTTCGCTACTCCATCCTCCGTGATTATATAAACCCAGTGTACAACCTATTGCATTCAGCTTGTCCGCAATATAAGCAACGGCTACGGCCATTTTTTCTACTTTCTGTTCCTGGTTTAATGTATCAAACCCAGGCCCAGCAATAAACATGCTCCACAACTGGGTTTTAATCTTGTTCCGTTGCAGTGCATCTAAAATAGCCTGCAGGTTTTTATCTTCTTCAGGCGAAGGACCTGATGCATACCAGAATGCCTGTAACGTTATGTGATGACTTTTGAGTTGTTGTATTTCCTCGTCAAAAAAAGGAATATGTTTTTCTCGCCAATCATAAGCGAGTTTTGTGATGCCCAATTCATTCAGCATTTGGGCGCGTTCTTCCGCATTTCTTTCTTTACTATCAAATGGTACGATACACCACGCCACAAGATTTTTCTTTGAAAAAACATCAGGCGTTTTTTGTGCTACAGCAGTTATAGAAAAAAAAGCAGCGAAAAGAAATATTATGCATTTTCTTATATCGCCAGAGGTGATAACAAAAGAGTACGAGGCGTTGACGCCTCGTACAGCGGCAATGGCTTTTGTTTTGAGAAGCATGTTATTTATTTACTTTAAAAAATCTATCGGCAAAATTCATGTATTGCTGCCAATCATAAGGCGTCAAGGCATGGCCGCCTTTTCTTAAATGATATCCGATTGAACCATCACCCACGGGATGATTTTCAACCGGAGATTGTTTGTGTGTTAAGCCAGTTTTCCCGTAAAGTTTATACACGGCTCCAGCATAATATGCAGATTGATATTCGCCTACGGGATCGGCCCACTGATCTTCTGTAGCGCTGGCTACATATACTGGTCTTGGCGCTATCAGGGCGATGAGCTCATGAAAGTCTACAGGCAAAATATCTTCTTTATTATTAAATGCTTTATAATTTCCCGCAAACCAATGTGGAAATACGCTATTGATGGCCTCAATGGTTTCGCCATATTTTCTTCTTGTAATGGCAGCACCACCTTCACCGGAATTATTGGAAACCACCAAAGCAAATCGTTGATCCTGCGCGCCTGCCCACAACGCTGTCTTTCCTAAACGCGAATGACCAATTACAGCCACCCGTTTTGCATCAACAGCTTTATCTGTTTCTATATAATCCATTGCTCTGCTTAACCCCCATGCCCACACGCCGATAGCGCCCCATTCATCATCCGCAGGTTTGGTTTGCCCTTCTTTGTAAAAAAGTTTGGCAACACTTCCGCCAAAACTGTTAGCGCTGTCTGCCTGCAGGTCTCCATAATATATTGTTGCCAGTCCGTATCCACGATCTAAAATATCTTCCACAGGCCAATCACCCGATTGTGTACCGCGGGAAGCTTCAGTGGCATGATGATCTTTAAACGCGGGTTCTTTTCCATAAGCCATCCATTTGTTAGAGATAGTAATACCAGTATCAGCGTTTACTACCTGGTTGCCCGAAAAATTTAAACCCACAAACAGGGGAACCGGTTTGGGCGACTTGTTAGGCAGATATAACAATATGTTCATGCTATAAGTATTATCACTGGAAAAATAAACAGTTACTTCTTTTCGGGTAGCCTTTCCATTTAGTGCATTGCTGTTTACAGATGTAGTAACAAACCGGAGCGGTATTTTTTTCTCAGGCGTTTTGCCATATACATTTTCTGAAAAGAGGGATAATATTTCAGGTCGCCTTATTTTTTCCCAATCTGCTTTGTTAGTAATTTTTTTTCCCGCTTGGGTAGTTAAAATAGCTGGAAGTTGGTACGTAGTATCGGGATCGGCCAATTTCTTTTGGGCAAGAGATGTTGTGATAATGCTGGTAAGAAGCATTACCCATATAAATGATTTCTTCATCATGCAGCAAGAGATTTAAATGTGCATGTGAAAGATACTACTATTTAATAAACAGTTCGTGTAGAGTGCATTTTCATATTCTGAAAGCTGCACCCACTGCCTTCTCACTACTTACTACTGCCTGCTCTATAATGATAATTAAATCTTCCCGCCGGTGCTACATCACCATTGATAATAAAATCCATAATATCGCCATCATGCTGCATATTGTCGCTCCACTTAAATCCGAAATCAGGTTCACCGGTAATGCTGAGTAATTGTTTCGGTATTTTGATCTCAAGTTTATTTCCGTTTACAGCATAATCTATTTCGCCCACTTTTTTGCCAATACCATGCGCCCACGGTTTTTTCAAGTGTCGCTTTTTTACCGGGGTTTAACCTGTTTACTACAAAATCATATATCCTTCCCAACCGGTGTTTTTATTATTGTCTATATCAATAAAAAGTCCTCATCCATCCTGAATCTGTTTTCGGTGTGATTGGCGTCGCGGTTTCTACATAGAAATAAATATTAACGTTATCTCTTGCCACTTTAGCTAATATAATATCATTGCGGCCTGTGTTATTGGTATAGTGCATACTTCCCCATCCGGCGCTATTGCGGTGAATGGTATTGCCTTTATATGATTTGAAAGAAGGCGTAACCGCATTCCATTCTGTGAACCTTCCATCAACAGTAATAGAAACAGGCTGCGAAGTTTTTTCTGGTGCAGCCACGCCTTTAAACCTGCGGATATTACTCACCATCTGGTAATAGTAGTTATCACCATGCCCACCTTTCATCGGCTCCACGTCCCTACTTCCTTCTTCATTAAACTCATCAGGAAAGGCATTGGTTTGTTGCTGCCACATATCATATCGCCCTGCAATCCATTCATTCCATCCGGTAATAAAAATAAACTCAGGATTTATTTCTAATGCTCTGTTCCATTGCTCCTGGAAATTGTATCCATAATTAACAGCGCCAGGTTCCGTAATATGTCCTTTTGCATTGGTATAACTTCTGCCGAAAGCGCCTGGAGCATTCATGGCTGTCAATCCTCTTTCTTTGCTCCAGTTCTGACTAACGCCAACGGTTACCTGTTCGTAACCATTATTGGTTTTTACAAAGCCATGCTGTGGAGCAATTTCCAGCCATCCCCAATGATCTGGTTTTTCTGGGCCTTTATTATACACAGGTTGCCCGGGGCGGAAAGTGAAATATGCTTTGATCTCTTTAGTTAAAGACAGTCTGACCTGATCGGATGGTTTAATTAAAATCTCCTGTCCTTCATATCATCGGCAAATTCGGGCATCGCCATAATCAATGGTTTGCCCGAAGTTCCATATTAAAATCATATCATACCAGCCAGTAAAGTATTTTTTTATCCATTGTATTTAGCAGGTTTGTATAAAATATCGTTTCGCCCTGAATATATCTATCCCAAATGATCACGGTGATTTCTTTTTTACCACAACTTCGCTTAGCCAAAACGGTAACATATAACGATATTCTGGATCTGTGCACCCCATCCTTTCGTGCCTGTGTAAATACTTGTTGCGACATAATTGTCATGTACGATTCCACTTTCCAGGTAATATTACCATCCGTTTTTCAGGATTAATATAGCCTTCGGGGTGTTTTATCGCTTCAGCTCCATCCGCAATTGTGCAGGTACGGCTTGAGGTTAGTTTTAATGTCGGCGATTTTTTTAAAAGACAATCCATCTGTTGATTCCCACAAAACGATATAACTATTTTGGTGTAGCTTTATATGATTTCGTAAGCCTCGAAGCAGTATGCACTGCATCAACGGATACCGCATTTTTTCCCATCCCAGTCTTCTCTGTATTTGATATCCTGCACAACTGTTATAACAGGCCCATTAAATGCCCAGAAACAAAACTGCTATTTTCAATGTCTATTTCAACGCACTGCATTGGTGCCGTGAAAGTGTGAGATGTGCAGATATGATCCTTCTTTTTCCAATCCATGCGCATCAGCATATGGACTGGCATATGATCATCAATTAATACCAGGTTATATAAAATATACCTACCACGTTGTTTCTTTTTTACAGGTGGTGGTTGTACCATTCCAGGAATAGTAAAGATTGAATGATAAGCTGGTATCATTATTTACAACCATGCAAGGCTCTCCTGCGAGCCCATAGGCATATGAAATGTACGGTTTTCAGGATTCTCCATTAAATGTTATAATTGGCTGAGGGTTGCCGCCCCATGCTTCTCCATTCCATTTTTAATGTCCCATGGACCTGGCATGGCCTGTTTCGGACCATTCCACAGATAAAAGCTCTTCCTGCGCCCCATGCATCAGCTTCTCGATTAAATGTTATAATTGGCTGAAGGGTTTCACCCTTATCATGCCTCCATTCATTTTTCCCATGGACCATTGGGAGATAAAGCTCTTGCTACATATGCATGATTAAATAATCCTCTTTTATCTTCCGTAGAAGTATAACCGATATAATAATAGTTGTTGCATTTAACTACACCGGGGTCGCATATAGAGAATTGATCACGGGTACCTTCGGTAGGTTTTAAAACCATGCTGTCGGCTGTCTTGTTTTTATCAGCCGATCTGCGATAAGCCACCTGATCCCAATAGGTTGCTCCGGAAGAGGCATTCACCAGTATAAAAGATTGATAGTTGCCTGCTATAAGTGTACCATTTAAAAAGTTATTTACTCCTGAAATGGTTCCTTCTTTTTTCCACACACCTGCTGTACCTGAGGGTTCTGTAAGTATCCATAAATAGGTGCCGGGCGAAAATTTGTTATCGTTAGCAACCTGCAGATTCTGGTTATCCTGGTAATTATTATACGATGTTGTTTGCAACGGAGCTGATTGGATGCTGATTGAAGTATAATCGCTTTCCCACTTATATAAACTCAGGGTAAGACTGCTGTTGGTTGATCCCCAATTGGGACATGCAACTGCTACTGCGTAAAATGAATCTGTTGCTGTAAACTGTTGTGCCGCAGTATTACCCGTTGTTAAACTTAAAGTATTTTGTGTGCCTTAGGCATCGTTAAACAATGCTACTCATATCGCAAATGCCGCCCCGGGTGCCGCAAACCATGCATCAATTGTTCCATCCGTATTCTCAATGATAGAGGGGTATACCTGTACCCTCCACCTGTATAAATATCCCAGCCGTTTTGCAAGGTAAAATTGTATGTGTAGCCGATGTAATCTGTTGACGGTCTGTTTTCTGTAGTTAATGTTTTTGATTTACCGCAGCCTGCTGCGATAATCAACATACATGTAATACGAAGTCTGTTCATAATAATGGTAATAAAAACCGCCCCCTTTTACAGGAGCGGTGTGTATGAAAAGTAGCCCCAAAGTGCTTTGAGTGATCAGCTTTCAATGATCAGCCTTGGGCTATCGGCTGTTCGTGAATCAGCCATCCTTCAACATTCCTATCCCTCTTGCAACTTATCACATTCTAACGGCTCATGCCTGAAAGCTCATAGCGAAATTTACCATTCAGGGTTCTGCCAGTTTTGCCCTGTCAGTCCCATCACTTTATTTACTTCAGATTGATCTATCGGATATAACAACCATTTTAAAGATGAGCAATTCCTGTCTGTGAATTTAAAACGGGTGTAGTTCAATGTAGTACCTGATTTGGTAATACGCATACCCGTAACAAATTTGTCAGTCTGATCAAGTATCTTCCATCTGCGCACATCAAAAAAACGATGTTCTTCAAATGCAAATTCAATTCTGCGTTCGTTGCGGTAACGGTTTTCAAATGCTTCTTCGCTTAACCCTGCAGGTAACTCAGGCATGCCTGCTCTTGCTCTTACTAAATTCAATGCTTCTCTTGCCGTCATAGAAGAGCCATTTACGGTAACTGTTGCATCAGGCACAACTGCATGATAGGCAGCCTCCGCGAAATTCATCAACAATTCAGCGTATCTGAACAAACGGATAGCGCCATCAGACTGGTTGCTGTTACTTGAGCGGTGACTGTTGAATTTCCGCATGTAGTATCCTGTGCGGGTGTGCTTCCTGTCGTCCGTTGCTATACCTTCATTTCCACCAGCATAAGTTTGAATGGTATATCCAGAAGGCTCATCCAGGTGACGCAACGCTCCGTTATAATATATTGATGCATAAAACCTGGGATCCCTCCCTTCATAAGGATTAAGCGGATCGTAATCTGATGCAGGATTGATGATAGGAACAAGATGGTTGGCATCACTGTATCCAAGAATAGCAGGTTCACCATTATCCATTTCATACGCGTCAATCAAATCCTGTGTAGGGCAAGGTCCTGCTTTGTCAACACCATCAGTGGAGGGTAACCCGGCAAATTTCCAAACCTGCATCTGGGCGCCTGCCTGGTAGATGGTTTCTTTGTCAACCGCACGGCGATCATTAGACGAAGTAAGAAAATAGGTGGCGTATACATTTTGCGCTTCTCCTGCACCTGAGAATACATCAAACAATTTATAACCGTTCGCGGTACATTCACTGAGCGCTTCAGAGGTTACTTCCAACGCTTTTCCCATGTATACGTGCCATCGCTGAATAATGGGCTTGCCGCATAAGTTACCGCCTGCGACGCATAATAGCATAAGGCACCGCACGAGACATGATACCAAACTGGTTATCATAAATCTCCCATGGAAAACCACTTGCAGTATTGGGAGCAGCCAGTGCTTCATTGCAGTCTGCCAATATCTGTGTAACTACTTCAGCAAAAGTTGACTTTTTATCGTTGCTGTAATCGTAATCAATTTCATACGGCGCGCTTACAATCGGAACGCCATTATATCTCTTAATCAACTGCAGGTAATATAATGCCCTTAACGTTTTAGCCTGTGCAACCCATCCTTTCTTTTCATCCTCACCGGCTAATACTTCTGCGGTTTCCATTCCTTTAATAAAAGTGTTGCATTTTCTAATGCCAATGTAAAGATTTGCCAAGGGGCTTGCATCAGAAGAATAAAGCGCATAATCTGAGCTGGTTACATTTCCTCCATACCATAAACTATATTTCGATCCGGCTGTTATGTCATCTGCATCTTCCGCTTCATCAGTATAAGAAGCTCTGTCCATATAAGGAGCCGGGCAATAGCCATAACACGAATTTAAATACCCTCTTACCTGGTTATAATCTTTAAAAACATTGGTAAGCGATATTCTGCCATCAGCGGGCAGGTCAAGTTTTTTATTACAAGATAAAGTGGCAAAGGCGATGAGAACCCCTATCACTATATTGTTATATTTTTTCATTCTGTTTCAATTTAATTGTACCGGTTACCAGGTACTTAAAAAATAATGAATCAAGTTGTTTTAAAAGGTCACACTTAAACCAATATTGTATACCCTGTACACCGGGAAGCCAAGGTATCCACTGCCTTCCGGCCCAAAGTCCTTGCTTTTCATTTTGTCCCAGGTAACCAGGTTCTGACCGCTTAATAACAACCGTATATTTTGAGCGGAAATGGCATTGGCTACTCTGTTTGGAAATGTGTAGGAGAGTTCCAGGTTTTTTAAACGGATGAATGATCTGTCGTAAGCGAAGAAATTGCTTGCCTGGTGATTTACACTTTGTTTGGCAGATAGGGCCGGGTAAAGGATGGCTGCTCCTGCTGCGTAACGTTCAGCCGTCCACGATTGACTTTGCTGATCGTTAAAAAGTCCACCGGTTGCTATTTCATATACACCAGTGCCGTTATATATGGTTGTAAAATCGCCCACGCCCTGGAACAACACATTCAATTCAATTGATCTGAATCGTACCCTGCCATTAATACCATATACATAACGAGGCAATGCGCCATTTCCAATAGGTGCAAGGTCTCTGTCATTCAGTTTGCCATCTCCGTTCAGGTCTTTGTAAATTAAATCACCTACACGTGGTGTGCCGAATGTGTAAGCAAGTGTATTGTTATTTAATTCCTGCTGTGAATTAAACATGCCGTTGCCATTGCTGTAATCAACAAGGTATCCAAACTGTTGACCGTAAGAATATCCCTCCTGTTGTTTTCTGTATGCATAGTCAGCAGTTCTTTCTGCTTCGTTTGCATTGATTACTGTATTTTTTGAGTAAGAAAGATTACCACCTAACGACGCTCCCCAGTTCTTATTAAATTCTTTATTGTAATTAACACTTATTTCAAAACCCTGGTTTTTGAATTTGCCTTCATTTAAAGAAGGATAATTTGCCAGAGGAATACCCTGGTAAGATGGTATGGTACCTATTGCAGGAACAATCATATTGTCAACCTTCTCATTAAAAATATCTGCTGTGATAGTGAGTGCATTAAACAAACCAATATCAATACCGCCGTTTACTTTCGTAGATACTTCCGCGCTTATTCTTTCATCACCTCTAAGATTTTCTGTAACCAGGTATTGTAAAGATCCGATTGGACCGCCACCTGTTAATCTCACATCATCCATATACAGGAACCTGTAAGGAAGTCCATTCTGATCATTAGCGGTTTTGCCATAAGATCCCCTGATTTTTAAAAGACTCAACACTTTGTTGTTTTTTAAAAATGATTCATTACTGATCATCCAGCCAGCCCCAACCGATGGCGTTGAAGTATACCTTGAACTTGTGGCATATTGATCTGAACCTGAATATCCGAGGTCTAATTTCAAAAAGTATTTTTCGTTGTAGTCATATGTTACTTCTGCTCCAGTGTGTATGCGCTTGTATGGAAAAGAAAAAGGCGCGCTTACATCTGTTTTTGTTAAATCCTGGTAGAACATATAACCCAATGCATGCACATTATGCTTGCCAAAACTTCTTTCGTAATTCAGCAAAGCGTTATAGGTAAGATGATAATAGAAAGAACTGCCTTTGGAATAAGCCAGAGGAGTATTTAATTCAGAACCATCAGGGATGAATGCGAGAGAATCATCAATATTTCCATCACGCACCACTCTTGCATAGCTTTGCGTTGTAGCTAAACTTCCCACTGAATTGGTTTGATAGTTAAATGTGCCGGTTAACGAAAGCCCCCTGGTAATAAAATCAAGATTAAGATCAATGCCAAATTGAGAAGTAGTGTTAGTAACTGTGTGTCTTACATATCCACTTCTGTTTAACAATCCATAAGCCGGACTATGCACGTAAGGAGCATTACTTATTACCTCACCACCCGGATCAATTACTTTGCCTGATGCATCAAGTATTTCAGGAGTAACGGGTCCATACACATTTGAAGGAACCGAGAATATACTGCTGTAAACATCCTGGTTACTTCCTCCACCGGGTGTGCGTTCCCGCTTGATATTACCACTTAGCCTTACATAAGCTTTGATCCATTTATTGATGTTCATATCAACATTGGTTCTGTAATTCACCCAAATATTATTCGCATTCGCATCATAGCGCGGCTGTTCGGTATTAAAATAACCGCCCTGGTGCATCATATTCAGATTGGTAAAGTATTGTACTTTATCGCTACCGCCAGTAAGGTTTACGCTCACGCGTTCCATTTTGGCGAGATCTTTTATATACAATTTGTACCAATTGTTATCCGGATACAATACCCTGTCAGATCCTGATTTGTATGCTGCTATCGCCGCATCGCTGTAAGGCGCTTCAAAAGGATCGCTCCCTGGTACATAGTCGTTCTTTGCCGCCAGGTTTTTTAGTTCAGCATAAGTAGCCGCATCGTAATGTGTAGGTATAGTTGTTGCCTGCTGTACCGATTGATCTACTCTTGCTCTTACTTCTAACCCGCCTTTTCTTCCTCTTTTTGTTTTCACTACCAGCAGTCCATTTCCGCCCAATATGCCATACAAAGCCTGGGCAGAGGCATCTTTTAAAACGGCAATGGACTCAATTTCGGTTGGGGAGATATACTCTAATGTTTGATTGCTGTTATAAGGAACCAGCACGCCATCAACCACAACCAGCGGACCGGTGTTTCTTCCAAAACTTATTCCTCTTACCGACATGGAGGTAGTAGCGCGGGAAAGCTCTGAATAAGTTTCTAATGTGGTAAGCCCAGGAAGCCTGCCTGCCAGCGTTTGTCCGAAATTGGCTACAGGTGCACGTTCCAGCTCAGTGCCGGAAACGGTTGCAGCCGCGCCAACAAAATGTCTGCGGCGCTGGCTGTTGTATCCCAGTTGAATTTCTTCATCCAGCTTATGTGCATCGGGCAACAATTGCACGTCAATAGTTTCTTTTTCTCCCAATGTTTCTGTTTTGTTGAGATACCCGGCATATTTAAAAACAACCTTATCGCTTCCATCATCAACAGGTAGTATGTATTTGCCTTTTTTATCGGTAGATGTTCCGTTTCTTCCATTACCGGAATTTACCGTCACGCCGTATATGGCGTCGCCAAATTGATTGGTAACCTTACCGGTAAGGGTACGCGCAGCATTTTGTGCATAACTTGTTTGCTGCAAGGCTGTGAATAGCACGGCCATCAACAGTGTTATAAATTTTATAGTATTGTATTTCATTTTGAATATCGTTAAGTCTTTTACAAAGAAGTTGATTTTACCATCCTGGATTCTGCCAGTTATCGCCCGTAATAGCGGCAAGCCTGTTGGCTTCTGCCAGAGGAACGGGGAACCATAAAAATTTGTTGGTGTAATTTTTACGTTCTGTTGGTCTTACCACTCTTCTTGCATAAGAATAAGTATTAGTTCCGGTGCGGGTTATTTCCATAGCGGTTACCCATTTATTTGTTTTTGACAGATCTCCCGTTGGAGCACTCCACCTGCGCACATCAAAATACCTGTTCTCTTCAAATGCAAGTTCTACTTGTCTTTCATGATGTACTCTGCTGATAAGTTGAGCCTGCGTTAAGTTTGATGGTATATCAGGCATGCCTACCCTATGTCTTATTTCGTTTACGGCATCGCGGGCTTCATCCAGCTTGCCTGCTTCTGCAGCTGCTTCAGCAAAATCTAAAATCACTTCTCCCAGCCTGAAATATTTCCAGTTTGCACCGCCTACAGGGTTATCGCCACCTGAATTGGGATGTAAAAATTTACGTTCATAATATCCCGTGCGTGTCGCTTTTCTTACGGCGGGATCAATGCCGGTTTGAGGTTCTCCTTTGTAAGTAGCTATTATTCTGGTTCTGTTGCCTGCGGGAGCAGGATAGTTTTCAATGGATTCCGGTACTTCGGCAAATCCCCACCATGCTTTACGTTTAGAGCCATTATAATAAATGGATGCATAAAAACGGGGATCCCTGTTAGCGTAAGGATCATTGGGATTATACAAAGTATTGTTTGGATTGTAATTTGGCTGGAGATGCTGTTCATCAAGATACGGATTCTCAAGGTCGAGCACCGGTTCACCATCGGTAGTCTCGTAGGCATCCACTATTTCCTGTGTAGGACAGGTGCCGCTTTTATAACCATCCTGCGAACCTATACCATCTATATTCCATATATTTCCCTGCCCTTCTCTGCTTTGATAGATAGTCTCTTTATCTACTGCTGTTGATGAATACTGTGCTGATTGAGTAAAGTATTCGTTATACAACGCAGATTTTGCATCTTTAGCGGGTCCGATATATGCATCATCAGAAAGATAGGTTGCAGCGTAATTAACGTTGTTATATAGTTCGTATCCCCAGCTCCGCAGGTTTTGTAAAGAAGCTTTGTTTACCTCATACGCTTCTTCCCAATAGTTGTTGCCTGCGTTATTTAAAGGACTTGCGGCAAACAAAATCATCTTTGATTTTATGGCTTCTGCCACCGCTTTCGTTACTCTGTAAGGCTCGTTGGTAGTAATACGTGCAGGTAAAGCTGAAATAGCTAATGCCGCATCGCAATCTTCCATAATAAATTTTGCTACATCATAATAGGAGGCTTTTTCTATGCCGGAAAAATCAGCCGTAAATTCAAATGGCTCCCGCATGATGGGTAATACCGCGCCATACCATTTTAGTAATTCGTGATAATAATAAGCCCGCAAAACATATGCTTCAGCCTTCATACGCTGGCGATTTGTTTCATCGCTAACCGTAGCGGCATCTATGTTTTTGATAAATAACGCGCAGTTGCGGATGGCGTTCCAGTAACGGTTCCAGTAATCTCCATTGCCTGCATCAGCACTGATATCGGTTCCCGGAAAGTTAGATGCAGAGGCATCTCCGTTATAAAATCTTCCCGACATGATCCACGATTCGGCTTCCGCATCAGTATCCCAGGCTTCATCGCTCCATTCTACCGGCCCTCTGCTCCAGAAAAAATAGCGTGTACCCTTTACCGGGAGATTATTATAACAACTGTTCAGGAATGCCTCCACCTTATCATTGTCTTTAAATACTTCATCTAATGCTATCTTACCGTCAGGAGCGGTATCTAATGCTTTGTTACAGGCGCTGAAAAGGAGTACCGCAACGCCTAAAACCGCAAGCATTCTTTTGAAACTTCTGATGCGTGATGCAGCAAGAGCAAATAAATTATATTGATTATTATTTTGATGGTTCATATCTCTCAATTTCTTAAAAGTTAGAAAGTAATGTTTACGCCGCAGTTCAGTGACTTGGTAACAGGATAATCCAATGATCCGTTATTCTCAGGATCCAGGTGATTCATCCTTAGCTTATCCCATGTAAAGAAATTGTAAGCACTGATATATGCTCTTACGCCCTGCACGTGGAGAGATTTTAACAGGACCGGAGAAAAGTTATATGCCAGTTCAATATTCTTGAGGCGTATGAAAGATCGGTCCATGATGAAGAAATCATTTGCCCGGTGATTGGTTGTAGTAACCGTACTTAACGCAGGGTAGGTAATTTTTTCGCCTGCTGCATAACGCTCAGGTGTCCATGCGGTTTTATGGTAGTCATAATAAGTACCCAACTTTATATTTTCATATACACCCTGGTTGGCATAGTTACTCGAATACTTGCTTACGCCCTGGAAAAAAGCACTGAAATCAATTTGCTTGTAAGTAAAGCCTAACAGCAAACCATAAATCTGACCTGGAATGTTGGTGTATTTTATGGGCGCTAGATCTTTATCGTTTATTATGCCATCACCATTCAGATCTTTGTATTTAAAATCGCCTACTCTTGGTGTGCCAAAACCGTAAGTGGTTTTTGAGAGATAACCGTCTAACTCTTCTTTTGAATTAAAGTAACCATTGCCGTTAGAGTAGTCTATCTGGTATCCCCACGATTGACCCAAAGAAAAACCAGTAGTGCGGTAACGATAAGCATAGGTATCATCACTGATCGGTTCATCATAGAATTTCACCACGTTGTGATTGTAACCCAGGTTTCCTTTTACCATAAAAGAGAAATTCCTGGATAATCTTTTATTATAGGAAACTTCAATTTCATACCCCTGGTTGTTAACAATACCCATATTTACTTTTGGAATATTGCCCAGTGGTACTCCCTGCAACGCAGGTACTGTTCCACGTGATATCAATATATCTGTTCTTTTTTCAAAGAAGTAATCAAACGATACATTCAGGTCTGTAAACAAGCCAAGTTCTATACCATAGTTTTGTTTAGTAGCAACCTCCCATGAAAGATTCGGATTGCCTAATAATCCCTGGTCTATACCCTGTCCTGTTCCATTGGGAAGCGTACCTAAACTAGGCAAAGGTCCAGCACCTACGGTGATGTTGTCCAGGTATAAAAACCTTGAACCTGTAATTTGATCATTTCCTACTTTACCATACGACGCTCTTAATTTTAAGTTTGAAATGGTATGAGAGATCGGTTCAAAGAATTTTTCGTTGCTTACTACCCATCCCACGGAAGCAGCCGGGAAAAAGCCGTACCTGTTGGAGGGTGCAAACTGTTCTGAGCCGTTATAACCCATGTTTATTTCTGCCAGGTAGCGCTTGTCGTAATCGTATGTTACGCGACCGGAAAGACCAAGTACATTATAAGGAATTTCACCCACAGTAGATTCCCAATAATCTCTTTGTGCTAATACCAATCCACCAACGGTATGTTTACCAAAAGAGTTCTGGTAATTTACAGACGCCTGTAAGTTGATATTATAACGGGAATCGTAACCTTTTGAAATATTCAGAAAAGATTCTGCATTACGCTGAACGGCGTACGAGAGAGAATTGTCATCGGGATTCACATTGGCTGAGTACAGTCTTTCGTTTTTATAACCGTCCATAGCGCTTGTAGACTTTGAGTCGTATGAAATCATCCCTTTGATAGAGAGTCCATGAACAACCAGTTTACTCAAATCCCATTCCGCGCCGAGAGAGGAGTTGAGATTAGAGCGCATTTCATTTCTGAAACCCTGGCGGTTCATAATTTCAAATGCGGTACGGTCAAGATAAGTAGGATATACCACTGCATCCACCGGCACTCCAAACCCTGGCAGTGTAGTAGGTCCGGGAGTAATGGGTAATATAGTTTGTGTCTGATAAATAAGGTCGGTCATCATCCAGTGTGTATCATGACCAGGATAAGTACCCGCAGACGGCATATTTACACGTTCTATATAACTGCCAATATTTAAAAACGCTTTAAAAGAAGGACTTACCTTATAATCGAGGTTAGCTCTGAAATTATACCTGTCCATCCATGAAGAAGGATCGTAGCCTAATTTAGATTTAGGTTCTGTATTTAAATTACCCCCCTGGTGCAGGTAAACGCCATTTACAAAATAGCTGAGTTTTGATGTGCCGCCGGTAACGCCAATGTTTACACGCGTTTGTGGCGTATTGCTTTTTATCAATTCCCTGTACCAGTCGTGATCAGGATAAATGTAATTACGGTATGCCGCCTGCTCCGCGTAATCAGAAGCGTTGGGATCAAGCCCCTCCAGCGGATTGGCATATTTAGCGATCAATTCATCAGAATAAGGAATGGCTATGCCGTCATTTTTTGCCGCTTCATTTCTGAGGTGGAGGTATTCTACTGAGTGAAGGCGGTCTGGCTCACGGGTAAACGAAGTAAAGCTTTGATCAACACTCGCAGTTAGCTGCGTTTTTCCGGGCGAACCTCTTTTGGTAGTAATCAATATTACACCATTGGCACCACGCACACCAAACACTGCAGTTGCGGAAGCATCTTTTAATACAGATATGCTTGCAACTTCGTTGGGATCTATAGTGCGGATATTATCACGGGGTACACCATCAATCAATATGAGCGGGCTGTTACCGTTTACGGTGGCAGCGCCGCGCAGGTATAATGTAGCGTCATCGCGACCGGGCTGTCCCCCCCCGGACTGTATAGCGGTAAGACCGGATAAACGACCTGCAAGGGCATTTGCCAAACTTGCAGAAGAGCTTTGTTTCAGTTGTTCTGTACTTACCGTTGATACAGCACCCGTAACCGTTACTTTCTTTTGTGAACCGTAAGCTACTACCACCACATCTTCCATAGCATTAACAAGCGGCTTTAGCACCACCTGCAGATTACGTACCTGCGCAGCGGGTATTTCCTGTATTTCCATACCTACATATGAAAAAACAAGCACTGATTTTTCGTTAGGCACACTAATACTGAATGAGCCGTCTGCAGCGGTAGACACCCCTCTGGTACCACCTTTTAGCACAACGCTTACATTGGTAAGGGGCGCACCCTTATCATCAACTACTTTACCATTGATAATAATGTCTTTTTGTTCAGCAGGAGTAGCTACAGATGAAGGCCTGATAGAGTCGGGCTTTTTAACCACAATGGTTTGTCCAATCAGTTCGTAAGTAAGTGCCTGGTTTTTAAAGCAAGCGTCAAGTGCTTCTTCAACAGAAACGTTTTTCAGTTGCACACTTACTTTTTGCGCTTCTTCCATCCACTCTTCCCTATATACAAGATAAAGCCCGGATTGTTTTTTAATTTGCTTCAAAACATTTTCCAGGGAGGCGTTACGGGCAGATACTGAGACCTGCGCATATCCTTTGGCCTGCACCTGCAAGCAAGCCACAATCATTAAAATAACGGTTAACTTCATTATCAGCCAGGTTTTGGAATGTAAAAACTTGCGCCACGGCAAACAATCGTGCAGCGCTTTGCAATAAACTGTCAATTGCATAGTTTTGTTTAGTTTGGTTAAATAATTGAAAAATGATCCTGTCAAGATTGTTGTTCATGACGTTGACCTTATGTTCGCCGGAGTTCCGCCCCACGGAATTCCGGTTTTTTTGATCACCGTCTTTATTAAAAAAGATTTTATCCTGGTTCTACAATAATTTTTTTTCCTGCTATCGAAAATTTTACGCCACTCAGTTTCATTACTTTCAGCACGTCAGCCAATTGCATTGTCCTTGGAATATCGCCTGATATTCTACCTTCAGGCACGCCTTTAGTATATATAATATCAACATCATACCATCTTGAAATCTGTCGCAGAATGATTGTTATATCGGCTTTGTTCATCATAAACAGCCCGTTTTTCCAGGCTATTGTTTCGTTCAGATCTACATTGTTGATTATTTTAAAATTGCCCGTTGTGCTTAATTGCGCCTGCTGGCCGGGAGAAAGCGTAGCTTTTTCCTGAGTAGCATTAGTGGAGGTTACCCTTACTTTTCCTGTGAGTAGTGTAGTGTTGATACTGTGCTCCTCATCGTAAGCATTAATGTTGAAGTGTGTACCCAATACTTCCACCGTGTTTTTCTTAATGCCATCTCCTGATAAAACCTGCACAACAAAGGGAATTTTTTTACCGGCCTTTATTTGCGGCGCTACCTCAAAATAGGCTTCTCCTTTAATTTCCACTTCGCGTTTATCGCCAGCAAACGCTACCGGATAGCGCAAAGATGATGCGGCATTGAGCCACACTTTGCTACCATCAGGTAATACTAAAGTATATTGTCCGCCACGAGGTGTAGTGAGCGTATTATAACTCATCGCCAAGGACTGACCTGATTGATTTTGATCATATACCAATTGAGCCCCTTTCTTACTTACCTGTGTGTTACCCTGTGTAGTTACTATGCCATTATCTGCATCATTCAATGCTAGAGTGCCGCCATCTGCAAGCGTAAGCACTGCCTTATTGGTTCCCGGGGTAATCAGCGTATCCGCTTTTATTTTATTCACAGCAACGGTTTCTTTTTGCAGCGCATTGCTATCCCTCAATGTTAAATACCAGCTTCCTACAACCAGTATAATAATTACGGCAGCAGCAAGTTGAATATACAGGCGACGGTACCAGGGAAGTATAATAATTTTTTTTGTGTCATTTGCTGGTTGAGACCGGTCAATGCTTTTTAATATGTTGTGCTGAAGGCTACTCATCCACGTTAGGCGTTGCTCTTCCGGCATGTCGTTCCATTCGTTTCCGGGTACGTCATTTTCATCCAGCCAATCTTCTACCAGCTTCTTTTCGGCAGGGCTTGCGTTGCCGGCGAGATACCTGTTCAATAAATCCTTTATGATTTTTTTATCCATTATTGATTGCTGATTGTTTGGGCACCGGTTTTGGGCAAATATCGTTTAGTAGTCGTTTGATAATAGCAGGAGTACTACTGGGTTGAAATTTTTTTTGCGAGAGATGAATATTGTGGAGCGTACAGGAAATAACAGTAATACCCTTAAGACTGCGTGTATAAATTATACATTAAAGCATGTGAATGACGGTTGTGGCAAACTCCGTGCATTTAAACAGGAGAGATTCTTTATGAAGCCTGAAACCTGTATTCAGGAAAGAAAATAAAAAACCGCCAATATCACCAGTTTATCAAGCGAAAACCTGAGATGATGCAATGCGGTAGAAAGTTGATTTTTTACCGTTTGTTCAGATAGTCCTAATTCGCTGGCAATTTCTTTAACAGCAAGGTGGCGGTTACGGCTGAGGCGGTAGATTTGTTTGGTGCGCGAAGGAAGTTTTTCAACAACATGCTCCAGTGTATGTTCCAGGTTTTTCGAAACCAGTTCGTCTTCGGTGGCAGTGCTGACGCTGTCAGAAAGCTGTTGCAGCATAGCGGCATATTCTCTGCGGGTAATGTTTTTTCTGATATGATCTATTACACGGTAACGAACAGCCGCAAATAGGAAGGATTTGAGTGAGCCTGTTATTTCTATACTCTCCCGCTGATCCCATATATATACAAAAAGGTCGTGTATTATATCTTTTGCTTCGTCGAGCGATGAAATTTTGGAGGCGGCAAAGGCTGTAAGTGAAGGGGCATATTGCTGGTATAAAGAAGTAAATGCAGTCTTGTCGCCGGCTTTTAATAACACAAGCAGGTTTTTTTCAATATGGACATTCTGTTCAGGCATATCAGTCAGGCTATCGTTCAATTCAGGTGATGAAAATAAAACACTTCACTAGTACAACCATCCTGCACTTTCGGGTACTAATCATTTTTCATGTTAATGTTTAAACACTTTATGTTTTTGGGAAATTGAAATCACCTTTGAATAGCTGCCATTCTCTTTTTAATAATTTATTCCGGTATCTTAAGTGGTAGATTCATCCAGGCTAACCCAATACTTTTGTGCATGTGTGAAAAACTATTGCCTTCTGCTGCATCGTATAACAAGGCAAGTTTATTACCTGACTTTATTACAGCAGGCATACCTATAGCACCTTTAGCCCAAACTGAATTTGCATTGTCGAGCACCACGGCTTTGTTTTTGCTATCCCATTTGTTGATATCTTTCGACCAATATACCCATATGGCGTCAGTGTATTCACCTGCCTTTTCATCTATGCCCACATGATTGGTAAATAAAAACCATGTTTTGTTAGCAGGTTCATAGTAAACAGAAGAATTTTCTATTTGTTCTACTATAGGAACTACCGGTTTTTCTTCAATTGTCCAGGAACTGTTCAGGTCTTTTGTACGCGCCAGCCCCAACGTTCTTTTTATACCATTGCCATCAGGTGTTGCTGCACTAAAAAACATCAGGTATTCATTATTGTATTTTACAATGTAGCCAGGGCTGGAAGTAACACTATAGTAACTGTTTTCTTTGGGAGGCAATGCGGTGACATCATACTGCTTTATCCACGGCCCGCGCAAAGATGTTGATTTTGCTTTCATAGTAAGATATGGCAGTGCGGGTATGCGATACGGGGCAGGTGTAGTATTTTTTGCGCCCACATAAAACATATGCCATTCATTTTTATCTTTTATTACCCATGGAGATGATGCACTTTTTGAATCGTTTCTTCCCGTATCCCCCAACGTAAGGATGGTGCCTTTCTTTGTCCAGTGTCTCAGATCCTTGCTTTCGGCCAGGCAGGAAAGCCAACCTTCTTTTCCTGCACCATCATAAAAAAGATAATAAGTATTGCCTTCTTTATTCACTACTGCTTCTCTTGCGCCATAAGTATCACAACTGTCTTTACCGTTTCCATAACGCATTACTATACCTTCATCCTTACAAGGAATTCTTAACGATGCGGATGGTCTGCCATCTAAATATGAAGGGTTTTGCGCTTTAGCAATTGCGTACATCATGAAAATGTTAGCAATAACTATCACGTACTTAACCAGACTTTTCATAATCATTTATTTAAACTAAAAAATTTCGACAATGATGATTTCATTTTCCCAGAATAATACTTTGTATACAGGTTGTTGTATTTTCATCGGTGTTCGTTTCAGTAGCTAACAAAATTTTTAATTGTGTAACCACACCTGTATAATTTGCGGATTGATGAAGCGGAATAGAGTACGTATGCTTCTTGGCATCGGGAATAATGTCAACCATCATACTGCAGTTTTCTTCAAATTCTTTTCTAAAAAGTTTCCAGTAAATTTTTGCGTGATGAACGCCTTTGGGATAAGTAGTAGTAATCCTTAGCACAGGTGCATCTTCTGCTTTCCAAAACGCTGATGGACCAATCATGGCAGCATCTTTTTTCAGATAGACATATAACCCATTATTGATCGGCCATCCCTTATCGGTAGTGTTCTGGTAATACCATTGCAAACGGCTGTTTTTAAAATCATAAGCAGGCAAATGGGAGTAATGATTTTTATACACATACTCCCTTATCTGTGTAAGATTACCCACTATAAGCGCATAGTTATAATCGTGCGTAATATTGTAGTCCAGTATATCAATACTGTTAGGCGCTATATAGGCTGTTGCAAGATCCTTGCTTCCGCCTTTAAAACTGCTGTCGCCATAATAACCTCCGGAAAAGAGTTGTACGCTTTCATTCCATACACCCAATCCTACATTCTTATCATTTACATTAGCCGCCCAGTTTTCTGTTGCCTGCCAGCTTGCCCATTGTATATTGCCGTTTTGCGGAAGGTTGTGGTTGGCAATAGTGCTGAGTGTATCGTTTGTAAAAGGCTTATCACCACGATAAGTAATCAGCCTGTGCCAGGACGCATTGGTGTATACTGCAGGCAATTCCTGACCTCTTGCCGGGTATTGTTGTTTATCCGGACGATTGTTTACTATGCGGCTTTTCACTTTTACCGCGTTGCCGTCTAATTTTATCCAGCATTCGTAGGTGCATTCGCCAGGCACATTGTCCAATGGCCAATGCATGGGAATACATTTTACATACAAAGATGATCCTGTATTTTTATGATCAAGCACTTTTGATTTATTGCCGGCAACATCTCCTGATTGAATGGGATTCCAGCCAATAAAAGTCCATGCAGGGTTTGCTTTTTTACCATCAGGTTCAAAAGGCACAGGTCCACTGTAGAAAGACATTTGCACCTGTCGTCCCCAATCAGAATTATTGATGAGATTTTCTCCATTTTTTTTATCAGCCAGGTAAGTAATAGCTCCGCCAAGGTTGAGATCAATACCCACTTTTATAAATTCATTTTCAATAAAGCTCATTTTTTCCGTTCTGTCGAGCCTGGAAACAGTTTGGGCCGATAACGGGAAGCTATACGTGAAGCATAGGAAAATCCAAAACCAGCTTTGTTCTTTACTTTTTCTTTTTTGCATAGCCGTGCTATTTATTTAATTCCTCCTGGAAATTATTGTAAATGGTAAGAGAACATGATGTAATTAAGTGAAAGAGGTCTTTGTAAAAAAGAGGTAGCTGAAAGATTAATCATATTCATTGTAAAGCAATTTCGTTGGAACATTATTTTTGCGAAAACTCAAACTGTTGTTTCAAATGTAAATACAAACGATTGTGCAACTGTCCTGTACTGGCATGTATAAACCAAGGCTATACTGGAGAATCTGAATAGTTTTACAAATTGCCGATTAATTATTTATTTTACTGCCCTTTAATCATATTTCCATGACAAGAATTTTTGTTTCCATTGTTCTCGTAAGTCTTTTTTTTACTGCCTGCAATAACACGCCCACGTGCGAACCCAAAGAGAGAGATAAAGCGCTGCTATCTATAGATTCTATGGGTATCAAAGCCAATTGGCCAAAAGACCTGGATATTACCGGATATGCGGCTCCGGATATTACGCCAAGTCCCGCCTGCATTGCAGCCGCACCTACCGGTGAAGTGTACGTGGGGGTGGATATGATGGGATCGCTGGGTAAGGCACCAGGCAGAGGAAGAATTATAAAGCTGGTAGATTGTAATAATGATGGTATTGTTGATGATCATACTGAATACGCCAAAGTGGATAACCCAAGAGGTATTATTGCGATGGGTGATCAACTATATGTGTTGCATACCGTGTTTGAAGATACGCTTGCGGCAGGAATGGACCTTGTAGTATTTGAAGATAAGAATCACGATGGCATAGCAGACGGACCTTCAAAGCCTGTTGTTGAGCATATCAGCAATGTAAACTATCTCAGGCATCGGGGAACTGACCACGCCACTAATGGTATACGTTTGGGTATTGATGGCTGGATCTATATTGCGGTGGGAGATTTTGGATTTCACGATGCGGTTGATCGTAGCGGAAAAAAACTCACCATGTTAGGAGGTGGAATTGTGAGGGTACGCCCTGACGGAACTGAAATGGAAATATATTCTCATGGTACAAGAAATATATATGATGTAGCCATTGACCCATATATGAATGTATTCACACGCGATAACACAAACGATGGCAAAGGTTGGAATATCCGTTTCAGTAACCATATCCAGTCCGGCGAGTATGGCTATCCGTTATTGTTTAAACATTTTACAGAAGAGATCATTCCGGCACTAAAAGACCTGGGTGGTGGTTCAGTCACGGGATGTTTATTTATGGATGATCCTAATGGTAATGCAAAATACAATCATGTGCCGATGATGGCTGATTATTGGGGGAGAAATGAATTGTATATACACCGTGTTATACCAGATGGGCCAACCTTTACGCAGCAGGAAGAAGATTTTGTTCAGCTTTCACAGATAACAGATCTTGATGTGGATGGTTCCGGCCGCTTGTATATGGCTGCATGGAATGATGCCGGATATACCGGAGATTCAAGCAAAGGTTTTGTTGTAAGAGCTGTGCCCAAAAACTGGACATACAAACCTTTCCCTGATGTAAAAAAATTATCTATAGCTGAACTTGGTGAATTATTAAAAACGGATGGTGCAGTAGCAAGACAAACTGCCCAGCAGGAACTAATCAGCCGTGGGGGTGAAGCAGCAGCAGAAGCGGCATGGAAAATAGCCGGTGATAAAAGTGCCCCGCTATATGCAAGAGTGGCCGGCATTTTTACTTATGCACAAATTGCAGGCAAAAACGGAATAAAAAATCTTACAGACTTAACAAACGATGCTGCGGTAAAGGAATTTGCTTTGCGTGCGTTAGCAGATAGAAAACCAATAGTGGCTGATGTGCCTGTTGAACTTTTTATTAAAGCATTAGGCGATACTTCGCAGCGTGTGAGGGCTGCCGCTATTATTGGTCTTGGCAGGCTAGGGCATGTTGAAGCAGCTACAGCTTTATTGGATATACCTGTGCCTTCATCTTTTGTTGCACCTGCCAAAGGTGTAGAAGGACCGCATGCTACACCCAACTCAGCTATTATACTGCCACACCTGGCCGTTCGTGCTTTGGTGCAGTTGAATGCAGTTGACGCATGTGTGAATGCCATCGAAACAAAAAATAACACGATTGCCTTGTGGGCACTCCGTTATATGCACGATACAAAAGCCGTTAACGGATTGATTGCTGCTTACAACAAAACAAATGATGCGGCATTAAAAAATCAATTGTTGGTTACATTAGCACGTTTGTATAAAGAAGAAACACCTTATGATGGATCTTACTGGTGGAGTACAAGACCCGATGATCATGGGCCTTATTATAAAGCAGAAACATGGGCTTTGTCTGATACTATAAAATCATTGCTGATGAGCGAGTGGAAAAAAGCAGGTAAACAAGACAAAGCATTGTACGCTGATCTCAACGGAAAATTCAGAATGGGTATTACTGAATTTGGCGGTGACGAAGAACTGGAGAAAACAGAAGAAACAAAAGTTGATCTGAATAAAATCAGGAATAAAAAAGGACAGATCGGCGAGTCATCTATCGAAGACATAATGTTAGCGATGGATAAAATAAAAGGAAACCCTGCAGATGGGAAACGGCTTTTTGTACAGCAAGGTTGTATCGCCTGTCATAGTCTTACAAAAAGTGAAGTAATGAAGGGGCCTTTTATGGGACAGATCGGATCTATCATGAGCCGCAAACAAATAGCGGAATCTATTTTAAAACCTAATGCATCAATCGCGCAGGGATTCTCTTCAGTACAAATCACTACTAAAGACGACAAAACGGTAATGGGTTTTGTAACCGGTGAATCAGCTGATAAAATTACATTGCGTGATATAACAGGCACCGTGCGTAATATCAATACAAAAGATATTAAAAAACGGGAGGAACTGAAAACATCCATCATGCCTACCGGTTTAGCCAACTCGTTATCATATGAAGAATTTGCTTCGTTGATTTCGTTTTTATTTCAGCAGAAAGGATGATGAGTAGTGAGAAGTAAGCAGACGGAAGGCAGTGGAAAGATTTCCAACCCTCCAAAGGGTGGAAACCTTTTTGTATAAAAAAGCCGGTGGCGATCACTGATCGCACACCGGACTTTATATTAGTAGCCCCAATAAGACTTTTAGAAATATGGTGTTAATGAAGATTCGTCTGCAGGAAGACCATAATATGGATCTAAAATAGTAAAGGCATTGCTTGGCGGATTGGTATTGTCAGGATAATAATAGTTCAAAGGATTGGCTTTTATCCTGTTGCCATAAGGAACAATGATTTCCTGTATTCTGTCAGTTCTCTGAATATCAAACCAGCGTTTATTTTCAAATGCCAGTTCAACACGTCTTTCTTTAAAGATAGCTTCGCGCATATCGGTTTGTGAGCTTGCCGTAGTGTTACCTAATCCTGCACGATTACGCACCATATTAAGGTAATCGTCAGCATCACCTGGTTTGTTCTGTTCGTTCAAGGCCTCTGCAAGAAACAACAATACTTCTGCATACCTGTATACTGGCCAGTTATTGCCTGTATTGCCATGCGTTGCATGGGGTCTTGCAAATTTTTTGACATAAGGGTATACTTTATTAGTTCTTAAACTCTGGCTTAAAGTAACATATCCTATAGAGATATCTTTTCTTTTATCGTTGGCTTCATAAGCCGCAATAATATCCGGTGTAGGAATATTATTTCCTTCCCCGGAGAGATCCTGAGGATTTGAGGTTTGTGTAATAGGTTCTAATTCTGCGGCAGTCATTGGACGTGGCAAAAAATTATAGATCAGACTACCATTATAACCTGCAGAACCTTCCATATACTGAATTTCAAAAACGGACTCAGCGTTATTCTTATTAGCGTTGGTGTAAGAAAATGCTTCATTATAATCTTCCATTAATGAATAATCACCGCTGTTCACCACTTCTTTTAGTACTGTTTCTGCATCAGCCCACCTTTTTTGTACAATGTACAAGTTGCCCAACAGTGTTTTGGCAGAGCCGGATGTAACACGCCCTGCTTCCTGTGTAGATTTCGGCTTGAGCATAGTTGCCGCATCCTTTGCGTCTGCTTCTATTTGTGCATATAATTGTTCTGCGGTAGCCAGCTCAGCAGCCGCTTCATCCCTGCTTGTAACGGGTGTAAGATGCAAAGGAGCTTTGCCAAAATATCTTACCAGTTCAAAGTAAGCAAATGCCCGTAAAAAAAGCGCTTGTCCTTTAAGGTTACTTTTGGAATTAGCATCAAAATCTACGTTATCAATGGTAGCTAATATCTGATTAGCTCTTGATATGATTTGATAATCTGAACGGTATTGACCGAGTATATTTCCATTGGTAGTAAGTGTAATGCCTGACACGGAGCTGGCTACATTGGGCATTGCAAAATCGGCCACGTTTTCAGTTCCGTCAACCGCGCCAAAAAGTATATTACGCGGATAATAAGTATTATCAGAATGCATTTCTCCTAAAACCCATGCCCTGTCGTTAAATATACTTCTGAGAGGCACATAGGCAGCATTCACTGCCTGTATGAAATCGGACTCTTTTACAAAAAATGTTTCTGAAGTCAATGCCGTTTCGGGATTGATCTCCAGGAATTTTTTACAGCTTGTCATAACAGTACTTGCCGCTATGATGCTGAGTATGAGGATTTTTGTTTTCATTCTTTTCATAATAAAAATGTTAGATAAAATAATGAGCACACGCATTAAAAGTTCATATTAATTCCCAAAGTATAAGTGCGTGGAACCGGGTAGTTCGATAAATCTACCCCTTGGCTTAAGTTACCACCATCGCCATTACCATCTCCCTGGGCGCTGGTTTCAGGGTTTGGTCCGCCCCAGTAATGGGTGAAAACCCACAATTGTTGTACAGAGGCGTAGATACGCATGGATTTGATTGTGTTGCTCTTGATACCAACATTGTATCCCAGGGTAACATTTTTAATGGTAAAGAAAGATGCATCATCAACAAAACGGCTGTTGTTCCAGTCTCTTTCAACACCCGTAACCGTACCACCACCAACGGTAGTGCCGAAAAATCCTTTACCTGGATTTTCGGGTGAGCGGAACCGGTACTTGGCTTCTTCCACCATATTAAACACACCATCAAGATTGGCTGTGCTGTACAGGTGACGCATCCACAGTTGATTTCCGTAAGAACCGGAACCCACTATAGTGAGGTCGAAATTTTTATACTGGAAGGTATTGGTAATACCGTATATAAATTTAGGGAAAGGACTACCTACAATGGTTCGGTCGTCGTTATCACCGCCATAGGTAATTACGCCATCTCCATTAAGGTCTTTTAATTTGATACTTCCTACAGTAGAACGACCCGGAATAATGGGTGAATGATCAAGATCATCCTGGTTCTTATACACACCTTCTGCAACCGCACCATAAAATTGTCCAAACGGATGCCCTACCTGTGTAATGTGAACGCTACCATATACCCTATCTATACCATTAGCCAATGCCATTACCTTATTCCGGTTAAAGGATATATTGGCATTGGTTGTCCAACGCAGTTTACCTACTGTATTAAGTGTGGTTATATTGAACTCGTGTCCCCAGAATTTAATTTCACCAATATTATCATTAAAATTACCGAAGCCGGATTCCTGTGCAATCTGTACACTATACAATAAATCCGTGGTGCGTTTGGTATAAAAGTCATAGTTGAATTGAATCCTGTTATTGAACAAACCGAGATCTATACCAAAGTCAAACTGGCGGGTGGTTTCCCATGTAAGTTTGGTATTAGATAATGATGTAACTGCCGCACCTGTGGCAACAGTGTTACCAAAAACAGCATTCACAGTATTATTTACCAGAGCATAAGGTGTGTAATTACCTATATTGTTGTTTCCAATCGCGCCAAAACTTGCCCTGAATTTTGCAAAAGAAATACTCTTAACATCACGTAAAAAATTCTCGTCGGATATTACCCAACCGAGTGAAGCAGAAGGGAAAGTACCCCAACGGTTATCTTTACCAAACCTTGAGGATCCATCACTACGTATAGCGGCAGTCAACAGGTATTTGCCTTTATAATTATAAGTAAGTCTTGAAAGATAAGACATCAGAGACCATTCACCTACGTCGTTGATGGTTCCCCCACGATTGATATTCAAAGCGCCCCGTATTGTTGGTAACCTGTCATCTGAATAAGTGTCTGCCTGTATTCTTGTGACTTCTCCACGAAACTTTTGACTGGTAAAACCCGCCAACAGTTCAAAACTATGATCGCCCAAACTTCTGTTGTAGGTAACTAAATTTTCGTTTAACCACGTACGCGCAGTATAATCCTGCCTGATAGATTGTGCTGTTGTAGGTACCGGAACATTTATAAAATTGGTTGCAGTTGATGGATTGAAAAAGAAAAACTTTGAATTATAATTTTCGATATTATAAGTAGATTTTATTGTCAATCCTTTAATGGGCTGATATTGGAGATAGGCATTTCCTATTAATGCATTAGTACGGGTTTCATTTACCAGTTCATCCGCAGCCCTTACCCAGTTAGGATAATTGAAGATATTTCCTGTGCTTCCAGGGAAAGTATTGTATAATGTAAGTTCACCATTGGCATCACGGATAGGCATAACCGGCCAGGTATGTAATGCATTGAAAAGAATACCGGTCCCCCTGTCACCATCTGTTCGCGGTGTATTGTCAAAAATATAAGAAGGCGCAATGTTGAAACCTATTTTTACATTTTTGGTTATGGCATATTCCATATTCATTCGCAATGAATATCTTTTATAATTGTTGTTTAACACAACGCCATCCTGGTTAAATACGCCGGCAACCAATGAAGTGCTAAGTTTATCTGTATTAGAAGTGATAGAAAGGCTATAGCTTTGTAATGCAGCTTTTCTTAACAAGGCGCCGTACCAATCATTGTCTTTGTCTCTGTAAGAAGCCGGGTTTTGAAATTCAACCGGCACCGCCTGCCCCGCATCTTCGTAATATTCTTTTTTGAATTGAGCGAATTCTTCTGCATTCATCATCTTTAGTCTACCGTGTACCGGCACCTGTTGCAAACCGGCATAGGTATTGAAGCTTACATTGGTTTGCCCCGGTTTTCCTTTCCTGGTGGTAATCAATACCACACCATTGGCAGCTCGTGATCCATATAAAGATGTAGACGCAGCATCTTTCAGAATGGAAATATTCTCAATTTCATCGGGGTTAAGATTGCTGATATTACCAGTAATAGGAAATCCGTCAATTACATACAATGGATCACTGCCGGCAGATACTGAAACCTGACCACGGATTCTAACGGACATACCCTGCCCCGGCTTACCTGTGGTTTGATTGATTTGTACACCAGCTAATTTACCCTGTAGTTTTTGCGTCATCTGCGAAACAGGAATATCTTTTATTTCAGCGGCACTGATGGTTTGTACTGCACCCGTAACATTTTTTTTCAACTGGCTGCCATAACCTACCACTATTACTTCGCCTAATCCTTTTGCATCAACAACCAATTCTACATTTACTATTTCCTGTCCATTAATTTCTACTTCTTTCTGCAGGTATCCTACATAAGTAAAAACCAATATTTTTCCTTTGCCGGTATTTACTGTAAACTTACCATCTGCATCTGTTTGAGTGGAATTTTTTGTTCCTTTAACGTTTACGGTTACCCCGGGAATACCAGCCGGAGATCCATCTCCCGTAACTTTTCCAGATACTGTTGTTTGCGCAAGCAGGCTGTGCGAAAACAACAATGTTACAGCCAGTATGACTGAAAAACATTTTGAATAGTACACAAAGATTTTTTTTGACATAGCAATTTTTTTGACATGAAAAAATGGTGATACATTTTACCAGGCATGAGAAATAGAATTGCTACACCAAACAGGTTGGAGGCATTACTAATAATGAATGATGTGTAGTACAGTCTATAACAGTTTTCACCATGCCACATAGTTATTCCATTACGAATGATCTACGTAAAATGCATCGTTATAACTTACAAAAAAGGGTAGGACACCCTGTTTGTTAACAGGAGATTTGCTCTTTAGGAAATAATTTTTTGTAATGCGCTATTAGCTGTCTGAGAGGAATTTGATTTTCATTACAAGCAGTTTTTTTTCGTTAGAATAATTTAGAAACACCTGTTCCCGGATTACAGGTTATTTCAAATGTAGAAATAACATTTAATATAACTGTCCTGCACTATCATGTTAAAAAGGGATTAATTACTTTTTGTTTTTTCTGTAAAAGATATAACGCAGCGCTTTGCCAGCTTCTATTTCAACATATGTTTCTTTTATCACGTTTTTACTTACGCAGTGGCATAAACGAAGATTACAGATAAGCTCTTTTATATAAGATGTTTAATGATATGAATATAAATTAGGTTATTGTAGTGACAATTTTTTTAAACAAAAACCCGGTCAGGAAAATTAATTCCATCCCGGGTATTGATTATGATTAACGACTCCAAAAGACTATTTCAACTTATTTCCCCGCATCTGTTTATTACACTGCTTGGGCTGCATCAAAATGGAACAACGCAGTTGTAATTACATAAATCATTATAACCATCCTGTACTTTAATGTACTATCATGATGTATGCTGCTATCATTTATTTTGTAGTAATAATAAATTCATATGTGCCAGAGCCTGCTTCAATCTGCATATGACCTTTGCTGTTATCTTTTATCTGCAGATTATTAAAAGATGATAGCGGTTTTCCATTCAGGGTAATGTTTTTTTCATCAGCTTCCAGGTATATGTTCGCTGTAGTATTTACAGGGATTGATACCCGTTGTATAATTTTATTGTTTATTTTCTTCCATGATGATTTTATTTCTCCATGTATAGAATGAAAAGATGCATTTACATAATGAATGCCTGACGGATCTATTTCGGGTCTGATAACGAAATGTTTAAAACCTGGTGTAGCTCCGGGTTGAATGCCTGCCATATTCTGAAACATCCATTCACATACAGCGCCAAAAGCATAGTGATTAAAAGAGTTCATGCCGGCATTGTTTTCAAATCCTTTGCCTTTAATATAACTGTTCCAGCGCTCCCAAACAGTGGTAGAGCCATTTACCACTTCAAAACCTAAGGAAGGATACGCTGTGTCTTTAACAAGTATGTACGATAACTCACTGTTACCAGTAGCTGATAAGGCCGGAAGCAGTGGTTTGAAACCCAGAAATCCTGTGCCAAGTTGGTTATTGTTTTCGTGTACCAACTCCTTCAGGTATTCACCCGCCTTTATTACATTTTCGTGTGAAAGGATTTGCATATAGATGGCATTGGCATACGCTGTTTGTGTATGGCCGGAAAAGCCTAATGCGCCATCTACATAACCATCACCATTTCCATAGGCTGCCGCGTTGGAAATAAATTTTCCGTCGTTGCCAATATAATGTTCGGCAAATCCTTTTTTTATCTTTTCTGATATGCCGGTGTAATAATCAACTTCCTTTGCATTATTGATTGCTTTAGCCATTTCAGCCATCAGTAGTGCGCAATAATTATAGTACATGGTAGCCAGCATATCCGGTGGCGTTTTCTTTCCAACAGATAGCCAGTCGCCGAAGCCACCTTTGGGTTCAATCTCTTCAAAGCTTCCTTCTTCAAAATAATATTTGCCTTTGCTTCTTTTTTCGAGGAACCGCATATACTTTACCATATATGGCCAACTTTTTTCAATAACCCTTGTATCGCCATACATTTTATAAATATTATACGGACACACAATACCTGCTTCAGCCCAGCCGGGAGAGTAGGTATCGCTTGAACGGATAGCCGCTTTGCCATTTGTGGCTACAGGCATAGGTGCATATACGGGGTATGGTCCATCGGGCCATTGTGAGTCATTCAGATCAGTGATCCATTTGGTATGAAACGCGGCAATATCATTATTAAAAGCAGCGGAACGAATATATACCTGCGCATCGCCGGTCCAGCCGAGTCGTTCATCACGTTGCGGACAGTCGGTAGGAATATCAAAATAATTAGATCGCTGTGTCCACACAATATTTTTATACAACTGGTTAAGCATGGCATTATCTGTTTCGAAGCTGCCGGTAGCGGGAGTAGCCGAAGTCATTACTATACCTTTTATATCATTTAACGTTGGTTTTGTTTTCAGCCCTGAGATTTCTATATACTGAAATCCATGATAAGTAAAACGCGGCATCCAGTTTTCTTGCGTTGACGATCCTTTGCTGATATACGTATCAGTCGCTCTTGCTCTTCTTAAATTTTCGGTTACCAGTTTTCCATCAGGAAATAATTTTTCTCCATATCGTATTACAATGCTATCTCCTTTATTTGCGTTAGCTGCTAATTTTACCACGCCGGAAAAGTTCTGTCCAAAATCTACTATATATTTTCCTGCGGATTCCTGTTTTATAGATACCGGTTTTATTTCGCCCCAAATGCTCACAGGGTTGCCTGGATATAATTGCAGCAGTACTGGTTGTTTTTCATTATGCACTTCAACGGCTTTCCACGAGTGATCATTAAACGCATTATTGTTCCAGCCAGAGGGTTCCAGGTTTGCATTAAATGTTTCTCCATTCAGAATATCCGCTTCCCGTATACCTCCCGTAGAAGCTTTCCATGATCCATCTGTAACCACTATTTCCTTTTTGCCATCGGTATATTCAATTTCTATCCGGGCTTTTAGCAAGGGAACACTTCCGTAAAATCCGTGTGTTGTTTTAGAACCTGCCAGTAAAGCATAGCCTAAGTATCCCGCATACCAACCGTTAGCAACAACAGCGCCGTATACATTTTTGCCTGTTTTAATTTCCGTTGTTACATCGTATGCGTTATAATAAACGCGCTTAGTGTAATCAGTCCATCCCGGAGCAAAATAATCATTGCCTATTCTTTTGCCATTGATATAAAATTCATACAAGCCTAATGCTGATACAAAGAGGGTTGCTTTTTTTATTATTCCTGTTGTGCTTGCTTCTTTGCGCAGATAAGGTGCAGGAGGAAGATGATAGTTTTTGTCGGTAGACAATGCATTTACATCATACCCTATCCAATCGGCTTTCCAGTCTGCAGATTGTAATCCCATACTCCACGTTGCTGTCTTACTCCATACACCGGCTGTTTTATTTTTATCCCAACTCCGTACTTTCCAATAATATTTTTTACCTGACTCCAGCCTTTTCCCCGCGTACTCAACCTGCGCTGTTTGGTCTGAATTTATTTTCCCAGAATTCCACACATCTGCTTTTGCTTCTGTTAATTGTTCGGGTGAGGATGCTGCTATAATTTGCCAGGCGGTTTGTAACTGGTTATTTATTTTAGATTCCAACTCCCAGCTAAACCGGGGCTTATCTGCGTCAACAAACGGGTTCACCTTATATTCAGTACGAAGGTATTTTGGTGTAAGATCAGATTGTGCAACTGCAATGCATACACAAGAAATATAAGTGATGCACAGTACTATTCTGATGGCAACATGGTTTTTGAGAAAATGCATTGAATATAGATTGAATCGTTATTTTAATTTAGTTCGGTGATAAGCGATCACCTTTATTTTTTGATAGTCTATTTAATCACCTTTACTTCTTTTGGCGCATTGATAGTAGATACAATTTTTCCATCAGCTTGTTTCACATGCTTCACCTTTATTATCCCATAAGGAGTAGGGAAAGTTCCTTCAGCAAAGGAAAGATCGCCAAGATGTGGTTCAACTTTAATGACTTTGCAACCAGGCGCAACTACTTTTATTCCCAGTACATATTCGCTTAACCACGGTGTTGGTCCGGAAGCCCACCCGTGACTTAAACTATGCCTGAATCCTATATAACAGTATGCACCATAATCTCCATGAATATCCTTTTGACCTGCTTTGGGTAACTCATCAATGCGGGACGCATTAGGCAACCAGTCAAGGTTAAAGTCTTCCCAAAAGGTAGTAGCACCAAGACCTAACATGGCTCCCCAGTATTCACGAATGGCGTCTAAGGCTCCCTGGTAGTCGCCTGCTTTTGCCTTTGCCTGCAGCATATAATAACCATAAAAAGTAGAGAAGTTATGTGTGCCGCCAACACTCAATATTTCCTTGTTGGCTTTTTCGGGTGTCATTAAACCGGTAAGTGCCATTAAAGCAGCACCTTGTTTGGAATTGTTTGGATCAGGCACATTCTTTTTTAGTTGAGCAATGGCTGCTTCACAATTTTTTACTGTTTCAGGCTCGTTCAATATTTTGCACAATTCACTACCTGCTGTTAAGCTCCATATCATCATTGCCTGTAATCCTGCGTCTATGCCTTTTTTATTTTCGCTCGATGGCCAATCCAGGAATCTTCCGCCATCAAGTTTCTCTTTTCCATCTGCATCAATTTTGGTAATGATATGCGCCAATAATTTTACGAGATAATCTTTTTGTTGCTGTAAATATTTCAGATTACCATTGTGCATATACCAGTCTCTGTGAATGATGATCCACCACATGGAATAAGTACTGATGCCATTCATCCAGTTGGGAATGGGTGTAATATCTCTAGACAGATCAAGACTTTTTGGCACTACTTCATTATCTCCGAACACCGCGCTGATAGTAGAAGTTTCAGGATGCATATCGCCTACCCATACCAACCGGTCTCTTTTTATACCATCCCATAAATAATCCTGCATATTGAGATGAACAGTGTAAGCGCCGGTCATCCATATTTTATTCAGCAACGTATCGCTGCAATTAAAAGAACCGAGGTAGGGAATATCCCTGAAGGTAAAAATAGCTCTTACTTCTTTCACTTGCAGTTCAACGTTAGCGTCAATCATGTCAATACGAACAAAGCGGAATCCCGTGTTGCCCACTTCCAGTTTGCCCAACCACGGCACTTCCACAATCATATCACGCATGGCGTGATCGTTAGTAGCATTTTGTTTTGGTTCAATATCGCTCATCGCCTCACTCGCAGATTCGCCAAATCGCACTCTTAACTTTACCGGTTTGTTACCGGGATACATGCCCGTTACTATTTGTAAGCCACCGTGCAGCTCTCTGCCAAAGTCAAATAACAACGCGGGTTTTATGCCCCATGTGCTTTTTAATACACACATATCCTGGTTTGACAGGTCTGCCTGTCCGTTACCTGCTTTTAATAGTTTTGAGGTATTTTTTATTTGTTCATCTGCGTTTTCCGTTTGCCAGAGAATTTTTACCGGCGATAAATAGCGTACGGTTGTATTAACAGATTGCGGGTATTGGTTATCCGCATTACCAAATACAGGAGGCAACTGCGCGTATAAAGTGGAAACAATTATTGTATTCAATAGTATAAGAAGAAATGCACTTTTCTTTATGTGCAAACGGTTTACCATAACAATCGTTTTATAAAATGCAATAGACAAATAATGTATTATCACGCGTCAAGGTAGGCGCAGAAAATTACACGGCCATCCTGTACTTTCCTGATGAGTGGGGATTGTATGTATTTGTATTGTCAATACTGAAGTATGAAGCATCTATCTCTGCTTGTATTGTCATGTTAAGGAACGAAACATTTACTTTCAATTCGGTCAGGATCGTAGCGAAGGTAGATCCCTTCTTCGTCGGGATGACAGGTTGAGAGTGTGAGAGTTACTATAATAGCGGCGAGCGGAAGTCACTATAATAGCATTTTATTGCATTTGCATAGTCAACCACTTGTATTTGTATTGTCATGCTGAAGTATGAAGCATCTATTTCCTCCATAATCATGATGAATGCTCAGCCTGTTGAATGTTCGCATCCGCTATTTTATTTCACCATTTCTTTTAACTGCTTGTAACGCCTCCGCAATTGTAACATTGTTGTTTTGTATGCTGAATCTTGCGCAAGGTTTCTTGTTTCATGCGGATCTTTTGTAAGGTCGTACAACTCCTCAATTGTGTTCCGTATAAATGATGTATTTCATTTTTTTAGAAACTACCCCTTCCGTTTTTGGCAATTGCGGACTTCCTAAAAATGTATGTTCATAAAAGAAATCATTTCGTTCTCTTGTTTTTTGGTCAAAGTATATCAATAAGATTTTCTCCCCTGCATACTGCCTGGTCTTTTAATTCCTGCAAAAGCAAGAATAGTAGAGCAATATCTATATTCAATGCTATATCAGCATTTTTTGTACCATCATATTTTGAAGAAGGGCGAGGATCATACACGATCAGCGGTACACGAATACATTCTTCATACCCATACCATTTTCCTTCTAAGCCATGTTCGCCCAAACAGAATCCATTATCACCCATAAAAATAATGATGGTATTTTTATCAATTCCCATATTCTTTAATTGGTTCATCATCTTTCCAACTACTTCGTCTACACCCGAAATCAAACGGTAATAATTTTCACAGTTTGCTGGTAAAGTTCGTTCGTTGAAAACAACGGTTCCCATCGTACACGTCCGATATTTTTGTCTGTGCGAAAAAAAAATCCGTGACTCTTCCATTTTTTTTGGATTGGCAGTGAGCGGTTCCCGCGCAGTATCATTTGGATACAACGATTTAAATTTTTGCTGTACAGGATATATTCGGAGGTTGCCATCCAGTTCGTGCGGCGCTTTAAAACTTACAGAAAGACAAAAAGGCTTTTCTTTTCCATACTGGTTTAGAAATGCTGTGATTGAATGGTCAATGCTATCCGTGTTATGTATTGAATTTCCTTTGCCATCAGTAAGATAATATTGTTGATCAAATGCGCGAACCATTCCAGTAATCAAATAAACCTGCATCGGGAAGTGTAGCGCCTACACCAAACTTCCCAATGAAACCGGTAGTATAGCCGGCTTTTCTCAACAACAGCGGATAGGTCTGTTGAATAGCGTTATCTGAAAATGTTTTTTCAAAATCATCAATCTTGTGCCGTGACATGTATTGTCCACTTAATATAACTGCCCTGCTTACACAACATATGGCGGTAGTTACATAAGCGTTTTTAAACAGTACCTCTGCTTCCCAGTTCATCAATATGTGGTATTTTTAATAGTATTGCCCGCAATGCCATGCATCCCATCATGATCATCGGTAAGTATGAAAATGATGTGTGGGTTTGACCTATTTTTAATCGGCTGCTGGGCGTAAATGGTTGATACATGTATGATGAGAAATACAACCAGGATGGATGAAATACCAAACTTTATCTTCATGCAATATGCTGTTTGAGCCGGCAACTAATTGGTATGATCTTGTAGTTCTGCATATTTTGTAATGCCGGATAATAAAGTTAACCCGATTGCATGAATAATTCGCATACCTGCTGAAAGCAGAAAATATTTCAAAATCATTTTCCGGGGTAAAAGCGCTAAGGATAAAGTGCAGCTTCCTTCATATTGAAGCGGGGAAGGTGCATGCAGTAATAGGAAGAACGGCGCCGGCAAGTCTACCCTGATGAAGATATTAATCGGGATGTTTTTACCTGACACCGGCTCTGTTGTTTTTTAAAGATCACAAAGTTTAAATATTTCATTCCGTGCAGAGCTATGAAGGCTGGTTTTTCCAATGATACACCAGGAACTGCTGCCCTTTCCTGAGCTCACAGTTGCCGAAAATATTTTTATGGGCGCGAACCTGTAACTTCAATTCCAGGATGGATAGATAGAAAACGGTTATATATAAGATGCCCAGGCACTGATGGATAAACTGGGGGTAACAATAAAGGTTAACCGCCGCATGAAGCATTTGAGTGTAGCGGAAATGCAGATGGTTGAAAATAGCCAAAGCTATCTCTAACAAATCAGAGGGTACTTATTATGGATGAGCCTACTTCAGCTATATCCGGTAAGGAAGTTGAAGTACTGTTTAATATCATCGAGATCTTACCAAACAAGGAATTGCCATTATTTATATTTCTCATAAAATGGATGAGATACTTTCCATAGCTGACGTAATTACGGTTATGCGTGATGGAAAGTATATTGGGTCATATCCTGCCGCTGAACTTAACAATCAACAGTTGATAAATCTTATTGTTGGCAGAGGCGCTGGATACTTTTTTGAAAAGAGATCGTCTCAACCTGGGAAGCCATTGCTAACGGTAAACGGACTATCGGGAGAAAAATTTTCAGCTATCAGCTTCGATGTAAAGCAGGGAGAAATACTTGGAATAGCTGGTTTGATGGGCGCAGGAAGAACGGAAATAGCTACGGAAACATATTCGGATTAGAGAAAGTGTATGCCGGTACTATAACAATTGGTGGTAGTGCAAACATACAATCCTGCGGATGCCATGCGATACGGAATTGGTTTAATAAGTGAAGACAGGAAACAGACAGGTTGGTACTTCTGGTTCTGTAAAACAGAATATTACTTTGGCTGCACTAAAAGTAGGTCGGATTTCGCTTGATCTTAAAAAGAAAAGCAATTAGCAGGGGAAGAAACAAAACGATGGAACATAAAAACGCCTTCGATTAATCAGCAGGTTAATTTTTAAGCAGGAAATCAACAAAAAAGTAGTGATAGCAAAGTGCTGCTGAATGATCCTGACATTATTATTTTGACGAACCAACAAGAGGCATTGATATTGGCGCTAAAACTGAAATATATATGAATGATTACTGCATGGTAACAAGGAAGGCGATCATAATGATATCATCTGAACTGATTGAAGTGCTGGGCTTGAGCGACAGAATACTGGTGGTGCGCAATGGAAAAATAGCAAAAAATTGCCAAGCCGTAGAGGCAATATGCGAGGTCTTGATGTTTGCAGTTTAGTGTTTGGCTTAAGGCGAGGGAGTGCCAATCCTGATACCATTAATACCAACTGAAATTAATAACACAGTCTCGCAAACCATACCTGAAAGTAATCTGCAGGCCAAAATCGTCGTCCAATTATCTTCTAAATACGGAAGATGATTAAGAAGGAGATTGCAGCTTGTTTTTACAAGGGGCCAGGATGCGCATATTCATTTCGCCATTTCTTTTAATTGCTTGTAACGCCTCCGTAATTGTAACATTGTTGTTTTGTATGCTGAATCTTGCGCGAGATTATTTGTTTCATCCGGATCTTTTGCCAGATCGTACAACTCCTCATAGTTGTGTTCGGTATAAATGATGTATTTCATTTTTTTAGAAACTACCCCTTCCGTTTTTGGCAATTGCGGACTTCCTAAAAATGTATGTTCATAAAAGAAATCATTTCGTTCTCTTGTTTTTTGGTCAAGTATATCAATAAGATTTTCTCCCTGCATACTACCTGGTATTTTAATTCCTGCAAAAGCAAGAATCGTAGGGGCAATATCTACATTCAATGCTATGTCAGCATTTTTTATACCATGATATTTTGAAGAAGGACGAGGATCATACACGATCAGCGGTACACGAATACATTCTTCATACCCATACCATTTTCCTTCTAAGCCATGTTCGCCCAAACAGAATCCATTATCACCCATAAAAATAATGATGGTGTTTTTATCAATTCCCATATTCTTTAATTGGTACATCATCTTTCCAACTACTTCATCTACACCCGAAATCAAACGGTAATAATTTTTCACAGTTTGCTGGTAAAGTTCGTTTGTTGAAAACAACGGCTTCCATCTTACACGACCGATATTTTTATCTGTGCGAAAAAAATCAGGAAAGCTCTTCCAGTATTTTGGATCGGCAGTCAAAGGCTCCTGTATGTTATCAGTCAGGTACATTTGTTTGAATTTTTCCTGAACAGGATATGTTGGAGGGTTACCATCCAGTTCGTGCGGCGCTTTAAAACTTACCGAAAGACAAAAAGGTTTTTCTTTTCCATACTGCATTAAAAATGCTGTAATTGCATGAGCAATACTATCTGTATTATGTACAGTTTGTCCATCGGTGTTAGTAAGATAGTACTGTTGATCAAATGCGCGTGAACCATTCCAGTAATCAAATAAACCTGCATCGGGAAGTGTAGCGCCTACACCAAACTTCCCAATAAAGCCGGTAATATAGCCGGCTTTTCTCAACAACAGCGGATAGGTCTGTTGAATAGCGCTATCTGAAAAAGGTTTTTCAAAATCATCAATCTTATGCCGTGACATGTATTGTCCACTTAATATACTTGCCCTGCTTGCACAACATATGGCGGTAGTTACATAAGCGTTTTTAAACAGTACTCCTTTGCTTCCCAGTTCATCAATATGTGGTGTTTTAATAATAGTATTGCCCGCAATGCCCAATGCATCCCATCGTTGATCATCAGTAAGTATGAAAATGATATTGGGTTTTGACCTATTTTTAATCGGCTGCTGTGCGTAAACGATTGATACATGTATGATGAGCAATACAACCAGGATGGATGAAATGCCAAACTTTATCTTCATGCAATATGCTGTTTGTGCCGGCAATAATTAATTTGTATATCTTGTATCCCGTATTTTGTAATGCCGGATAATAAAGTTAACCCGATTGCATGAATAATTCATACCTGCTGAAAGCAGAAAATATTTCAAAATCTTTTCCGGGAGTAAAAGCGCTGGATAAAGTGCAGCTTCATATTGAAGCGGGAAAGGTGCATGCAGTAATGGGAGAGAACGGCGCCGGAAAGTCTACCCTGATGAAGATATTAATCGGGATGTTTTTACCTGACTCCGGCTCTGTTGTTTTTAAAGATCGCGAAGTAATATTTCATTCCGTGCATGAGGCTATGAAGGCTGGTTTTTCAATGATACACCAGGAACTGCTGCCCTTTCCTGAGCTCACAGTTGCCGAAAATATTTTTATGGGCCGCGAACCTGTAACTTCAATTCCGGGATGGATAGATAGAAAACGGTTATATAAAGATGCCCAGGCGCTGATGGATAAACTGGGGGTAACAATAAAGGTTAACCGCCGCATGAAGCATTTGAGTGTAGCGGAAATGCAGATGGTTGAAATAGCCAAAGCTATCTCTAACAAATCAGAGGTAATTATTATGGATGAGCCTACTTCAGCTATATCCGGTAAGGAAGTTGAAGTACTGTTTAATATCATCAGGGATCTTACCAAACAAGGAATTGCCATTATTTATATTTCTCATAAAATGGATGAGATACTTTCCATAGCTGACGTAATTACGGTTATGCGTGATGGAAAGTATATTGGGTCATATCCTGCCGCTGAACTTAACAATCAACAGTTGATAAATCTTATTGTTGGCAGAGCGCTGGATACTATTTTTGAAAAGAGATCGTCTAAACCTGGGAAGCCATTGCTAACGGTAAACGGACTATCGGGAGAAAAATTTTCAGCTATCAGCTTCGATGTAAAGCAGGGAGAAATACTTGGAATAGCTGGTTTGATGGGCGCGGGAAGAACGGAAATAATACAGGCCATATTCGGATTGGAGAAAGTGTATGCCGGTACTATAACAATTGGTGGTAAGGAAGTAAACATACAATCTCCTGCGGATGCCATGCGATACGGAATTGGTTTAATAAGTGAAGACAGGAAACAGACAGGGTTGGTACTTTCTGGTTCTGTAAAACAGAATATTACTTTGGCTGCACTAAAAAAATGCAGTCCCGGATTTTTTCTTGATCTTAAAAAGGAGAAGCAATTAGCAGGGGAAGAAGTAAAACGATGGAACATAAAAACGCCTTCAGTTAATCAGCAGGTTAATTTTTTAAGCGGGGGAAATCAACAAAAAGTAGTGATAGCAAAAGTGCTGCTGAATGATCCTGACATTATTATTTTTGACGAACCAACAAGAGGCATTGATATTGGCGCTAAAACTGAAATATATAAGATGATTACTGCATTGGCCGACAAAGGGAAGGCGATCATAATGATATCATCTGAACTGATTGAAGTGCTGGGCTTGAGCGACAGAATATTGGTGGTGCGCAATGGAAAAATAGCAAAAGAATTGCAAGCCGCAGAGGCAACACAGGCTGATAATATTTAATACTAACTGAAATTGTATTAACAATAAATCCCAAGCGATAAACCATAAATTCCGAAAATGAACCTGGCTATACTAAAATCGTCGTCCAATTATTTTTCTAAATACGGAATACTGATTGCATTATTAGTGATCTGTATAATCTTATCTGTTGCTACGCCATATTTTTTTACGGCGCAAAATCTCGTGATCGTTTTACGGCAGGTATCCATTAACGGTATATTGGCTATTGGTGTAACGTTTGTAATTATTGCCGGTGGAATTGATCTTTCTCTTGGGTCTGTTATCGCACTTACTGGTGTTATTGCCGCAAGCTTCGCGCATCCGGGTGCTTATCCTTTGCTCATGCCGGTTTTGATTGGGCTTTTGACAGGTGTGCTGATCGGCGCTATAAATGGATTAACTATTACTTTGGGTAAGGTTGCGCCTTTTATTGTTACACTTGGTATGATGACGATTGCCCGTGGGCTCGCGTTGGTTTTGAGTAATGGAAGACCAGTAACTAATCTTTCTCCTGGTTTTAATTTTATTGGTGGCGGTGACCTGTTGTATATTCCTGTGCCTATTTTGCTGTTTGGGTTAGTGATTCTAATTTCTTCGGTAATATTAAAATATACCAGGATAGGAAGATATGTATATGCGGTTGGCGGTAATGAAAATGCAGCTAAAGCTTCAGGTATAAGAGTAAGCAGGGTAAAGCTGTTCGCGTATATTATGTGCAGTGCACTTGCAGGGCTTGCAGGTATAGTACTGGCATCACGCATTACAACGGGTCAGCCCAACGCTGGCATTGCTTACGAACTGGATGCTATAGCTGCTGTAGTAATAGGGGGTACAAGCTTACTGGGCGGTCGCGGCAGCATAGCAGGAACAGTTATTGGTGTATTAATTATAGGTGTAATTAATAACGGGCTCGATCTGCTGAATGTGTCATCGTATTATCAACAGATTATTAAAGGCGTGATTATAGTAGGCGCTGTGTTGCTGGATAGAAGCAACAGGAGATGAAGTTGTCGGTTCTCGTTTCTTTCATTTTATTTTTAGTGTTGCAATTTGAACAGTGTTGCAATCAGTAAGACTCTTAAATCCACAGCCTGTCATTCCGAGGTACGAGGAATCCATCTTCGCTTTGGGATCAGTCCCTACAAATTCTTCCGGTGAAAAGCATCTTTCGGCGGCCACTCATCAAACAGTTCACTATTAAGAAATTTCATCTCGGGATTCATCGTTTTAATTAAATCAATCTTCTTTTCTCTCTTCCACCCCTTTATTTCTTTTTCTCTTGCAATTGCATCGTTTATATAAATGAAGTCTTCATGGTAAAGCAGATAGTAGACATGATACTTTCCGGTAAACGTTTTTTTAATATTGCCTTGATCAAGATAATGTTCAATGACTCTTTGCTCAAGATTATTGGTAACGCCAGTATATAATACTGTTTTTGTGAAATTTGTAGTAATGTAGATGTAATACTTTTTACGGTGCATTTCCGGGTGCTTTGGTTAGGGATATGAAGATACTCGAAGCGAGGCTTTCCACAATAATAAGGAAAGCGATTAAGAAAAGGCGGTATGCCGCTAGTACGAGCGATTGATCTTAGCGAAGATAGATGCTTCGTTCCTCAGCATGACAATACAAAATGCAAAGGCACACTAATTCAAACAACTCTTACACCCTCAACCTGTCATTCCGACGAAGGAGGGATCTATCTTCGCTTCTGGATCAGGTTGATCACATTTCATTTTGATTGACCGGGAGGTAGATGCTTCGTTCCTCAGCGTGACAATACAGAAATACAACAACACAAACTACATTCTCAAAAATGCTTATCTTGACCTTTCTAAAATACAACGATACGTATGAAATTTTATACAGTACTTTTCGCATCTGCAATATTATTAGCAACAGCATGTAACCAACCTGGAAAAAGTAGCAGTAACGGTGAAAAAAAATTAACAATCGGCGCATCAATGCTCAGCCTTCAATCTGAGTTTGTAGTGAACGTAAAAGACGCGATGGAAGAAAGAGCAAAAGAAAAAAATATTGAACTGATTGTAAATGATGCGCAACGCACTGCCGAAAAACAAGTGCAGCAGATCGAGACTTTTATAGCGAAGAAAGTTGATGCAATCATTCTTAATCCCTGCGAAGTAGAAGCCAGCTCGCCGGCAATCGAAAAAGCGAAAGCAGCAGGCATTCCTGTTATAAATGTAAATTCAGAAACAAGCGCAAAGCCAGATGGCTTTGTAGGTTCAAGCGATGAAGAAGCAGGCGAGATAGCAATGGCACAGATCGCGAAATTGTTAAACGGCAAGGGAAATATTGTAATGATAGATGGTTATATGGGGCAGGCCGCGCAGATCAAAAGAGCTATCGGTGCAAAAAAAATATTGAACAAATATCCTGATTTAAAAATTCTTGCAGAACAAACAGCAGAGTGGGATCGTGCCAAAGGAATGAGCCTGATGGAAAACTGGATTCAATCTTACGGCGATAAAATAAACGCGGTGTTCGCGCATAACGATGAAATGGGTATGGGTGCTTTGCAGGCATTGGAACAAGCGAAATTGAAAGATAAAGTAGTAGTGGTAAGTATTGACGCCATTGCAGATGCCATGCAGGCTGTAAAGGATGGAAGATTGAACGCCACTGTTTTCCAGGATTCGAAAGGGCAGGGTGCTGGCGCTGTAGATATGGCTATTCAGCTTGCCGGCAAACAACCTGTTGAAAAAAAAGAAGTGTTTATTCCATTTCAATTGGTAACTAAAGAAAATGTGGATGGGTTTATGAAGAAATAAAATAAGTAATGAAGAAGTTGTCTTATATCATGCTATGCTTCTTCTCAGCTTGCCATTCTGCTGACGAAATTGTTTTTCCTGAAGGCGGTTATGCCTATCCTGTAAATGTAAAAGCCAGCGATACTCTTTTTTATAGATATCCTTTGAAAGATAGCCTGACAAGAAGAGATTCCATGTGGGAGGCAACATCTTATTTCTTTTATCAACCTTATAAAGAGCCTAATCTGAGTATTCATCCAATGGATGAGAGTATCTTCAGATTTGTCTATGCCTCATGGTTGAACCCAGAAATAATTATTACGCTTACAAAAAAAGCTATAATAATGAAAAGTGGTTATTTAGAGAGTGCTTACATACAAGATAGCTCAAGGTTGACACCGGAAGAAAACAAAGATTTCATTTTTCTTAAAAATACATTTCCATTAGACACGGTAAATTTAAACCGGCGTGGAAGGGCTTTTTATGATTCTGTATTCCACCAAAATCCGCGGTTAAATGACGTTGAATATCTTCTGGGATTAAAGAGAAAAATTACAATTCTTTCTGAAACACCGTTTAAATATTCGACCCAGATCGTTAAAATATCCGATCAACAATACAAAGAACTCGTAGATAACATAAATAGGTCTGGCTTTTGGAAATTACCTTATACAATACCTTGTAAAACTTATGCAACCGATGGTGGTGGACTTAGCCTTGAAGCAAATACTACGAGAAAATATAATTATGTCTCGGATGACTGTCCTGATGGTAATACTCCTATTAAAAAAGTTTGGCAAAAGTTAATTAGTGTTGCAGGACTTGAGAAAGAGATTCATTTAATTCTTTCTCATAAAGAAATGGTAGATAGTATTAAAGCGAAATAAAAACTCATTTCAACTCAGGTTAGTCTTAATTTAAAAGGTGCAATCATTTTTGTAACTTTCCTATGGTTGCAATAAAGATGTGCTGCTGTATTTTTCCAGCCGTTGCATTAATACCTGCCTTTTTATTACTAAAATTTACGCCCCATGTATGCTGTATTAAAGTATCTGAGTGTAATTATAGGAATATCTTTTCTGCCTGCATTTCTTTTAGCGCAGCATCAACACAATAGTCCCGCAAATGCAAATAAAGCCGTGGCTATAGAATCGCAGCCTCTTCTTGCGCAAGCCTTGCGTTTACAGGAGGCTTTATCTTTTTTAGGAAGTGCCTTATCGCCAGCCGATATAAAAAAATTACAGGAGCTGCAACATAAAACGCCCGGCGCCGATGTAACAAAATCTATACAGGAAATTCTTGATCCTTATTGCCTCAATGTAATAAGCATTAACCCTGAAGCAAGAGTAAAAGTAGACCGTGGTGCAGCTAAAGCTATACTAATGCAGGGAGGATGGACCAGTTTTTTAGTAAAGGTGAATAATGATGCCGGGGTTACTGCTCAATTGCAGGTGGAAAGCCCTAATGCGCTTACTCCTTTACATGCACCTTCGTATAATCATCGCGTGAATACAGCAGACATTATTACAGCAGGACAGTCGGCCAATCGTTTTCTTGAAATGCAGTTCTATCACGACCGGTTATTGCAATCCAATCTTTCAGGTTTAAAACTGGAATATGTTGTATTGCAGATTTACAGCAAAGATGCCGGACAAAGGGAAGTAGAAATCAGTTTTAATATCGGGCAGAGCACACAGGATATAGGGTTCAGGAATGCCAATCATATTCTTTTTGCTATTAAACCATCTGTGCCGGTTACTTTTCGTGTAACAGACTATGATGGTAATCCAGCCATGGCTTCTTTCCGTATTATGGATAGTATTGAACGTATTCCAGGCAAACTGGAAGGTATTTATCCACTTCCTTCAAAGCGGGTTGCGGCTTTTGATGAATATCCCGATTTTTTCTTTCAATCGCAGATCTATCGTAAAGATGGCGAGAAGGTGCAATTGCCACCGGGGAAGTATACAGTAAATTATACAAGGGGGCCTGAGTATATTAAACAGTCTGTACAATTGATTGTGCCGGCTAACGCGAAAACAGCCGAACTATCAGTAAAGCTTAAACGCTGGATAAATCTCGCGGCGTTGGGTTGGTATAGTGCAGATCATCATGTGCATGCTGCCGGTTGCAGTCACTATGATAGTCCTGAAGAGGGAGTGAAGCCGGGAGATATGTGGCGACAGGCGCTGGGCGAAGATCTGAATGTATCTGCTGTATTAGCATGGGGACCGAGTTGGTATCATCAAAAAACTTTTTTTACAGGCAAAGATGATCCGCTTTCTAATAAGAAGAACATTATGCGGAATGATGTGGAAGTATCAGGTTTTCCTTCTTCTCATGCAGGGCATATTGTTTTGCTACGCATAAAAGAAGACGATTATCCAGGCACTACCACTATAGAGCAGTGGCCTAGCTTTACGGCGCCGGTGCTGTCGTGGGCAAAATCGCAGGGAGGTGTTACGGGCTATGCACATTCTGGTTGGGGGCTTGAACCCTGTGAGCCTACAGAAGATCTTCCCAATTATATAGTGCCTAAAATGGATGGCATAGGAGCTAATGAGTATGTGGTTGCCGTAACACAGAATCTGGTGGATTTTTATAGTCTTGGCGACACACCGTTGAAGTGGGAATTGAATATGTGGTATCATTCACTCAATTGTGGTTTCAGAACAAGAGCAAGTGGTGAAACTGATTTCCCCTGTATTACAGACCTGCGTGTTGGGTTGAGCAGGAGTTATTTTAAAAGCGAAAAAGGATTTACCTATGATGCGTATGTTGAGGCATTAAAGAAAGGAAGAAGTTATGTTTCAGACGGTGCATCGCATATCATGAACTTTTCAGTGAATGGACAAGAGGCGGGAGTAAACGAAAGTGAGGTAAATGTTGCAGGTAAAAGCAATTTGACAGTAACGGCAGATGTTGCGGCGTATCTTCCGGAGATAACGGCAGAAACGTCGCAGAAAAAAAAGGAG
>JBGALP010000249.1:0-6877 GCA_044223805.1 Agriterribacter sp. | reverse complement strand
GTGAAGGATCGTTGATCATTAATAATTCGGGATTGCGGCGTTTCATTTCAATATCTAAATGCCACATAGGAGCGTTCCTGTATTCTGTATTTCCGTAAGCACTAAATCCACGATGTATTAAACCTATTTTTTTAATGCCTGCTTTTGCTATACGTTCTACAGCACCCGTCCACAATTCAAGATCGGGGTTAATGGGGTTTTTGATCAGCACTGGTACATCGGCACCACGCAACGCATCTGCTACTTCCTGCACGCTAAAAGGATTAACGGTAGTACGTGCACCTATCCAAAGCATGTCCACTTCAAAATGCAAAGCATCTTCAGCCTGTTTACCTGTAGCTACTTCAACCGTAGTAGGAAGACCAGTTAGTTTCTTCGCCTGCTGCAACCATGGTAAGCCTTTAGTACCTATACCTTCAAAACTTCCAGGTCTGGTACGGGGTTTCCAAATACCAGCTCTGAGCATATCTACCTTACCGGTGTTGGCTAAACGCTGTGCTGTTTCCAGCACCTGCGCTTCTGTTTCGGCACTACAAGGTCCGGAGATAATAAGCGGTTTCTTATTAAGTTTTTCAAGCACCACAGCTTTGGCATTGTTTTCAACCGTTTGCATGTAATTATAGTTTATGATTTTATGAATGTTGTTGTCTTTAATAATTTTATCTTCTGCTGTCCGCATCGTTCATCCTGATGCTTCTGCCTTTATATTTTTTCCCATCAATAGAGCGGATCATTTGTATAGCAGATTTTTTATCTACTTCAATCCAGCTATTCATTTCTTTCATGTCTATTCTTCCAAGAACATCTTTTCTCAAATCGCTCATATCTAAAATGAACTGTAAAAAACTGGCTTTATAAAAACCATCTTTTGTGCCCAGGTTTACAAACAGTCTCGCATAATCGCCACCTCCGCCATTGCCTCCGTATTCTTTTCTGCCAATAGGCTCGCGCCTACGGCTATTGCCATCCCGTCTATCTCCATAGCTGCCACGGCTATCTCCTCTGTCTCTAACTTCTCTTACTCTTTCCCGAACATTGAGGTCTTCCGCGTTTTCATAATATTTAAGAAAACGGGTAAATTCCTGTGCGGCTAATCTTCTTAAAATTTCTTCTTTTGATACATCCGCAAACTTTTCTTCCAGCATAGGAATATAAGGTTCGTAGCTGGTGTCGCTGATGTCTAACTGAAGCAGGTTATCCATAAAATTATAGAACTGCTTACGGCAAACATCTTTTCCGGCGGGTATTTCCAGTTTATGAAAAGGTACCTGCACCATTCTTTCTATCTGTCTGATCTTGCCAATTTCACGGCTGTGAATAATTGACATACATATGCCGGTATTGCCTGCACGACCGGTACGACCGCTACGATGTGTATATACCTCAACATCGTCTGGCAATTCATAATTAATTACGTGGGTTATTCCTTGTACGTCAATTCCTCGTGCTGCTACATCAGTTGCTATTAAAAGCTGCAGGCTTTTCTCCCTGAATTCACTCATCACTTTGTCTCTTTGCTGCTGTGTGAGGTCGCCATGCAATGCATCAATATCATAACCTTCACGGGTAAGCTTTTCAGCTATATTTTGTGCATCAGCTTTGGTGCGGGTAAAAATAATACCATATATGCCCGGGTTAAAATCAATCAACCTTTTTAAGGTTTCATAGCGGTGCTGGGCATTGGTAATATAATATTGATGATCTATATTTTTGTTAGCCGTATTCATTTTGCCAACCGTTATTTCAACCGGCTGCTGCATGTACTTCTTGCTTACTCTTTTTATTTCGGCAGGCATGGTTGCACTAAAAAGCCAGGTACTTTGGCGGTTAGGCGTATTCTGTAAAATGAATTCAATATCATCCTGGAAACCCATGTTCAACATTTCGTCCGCTTCATCCAGTACTACATATTTTATCTGTTCAAGGTTGATTGCTTTTCTTTCAATAAGATCTATCAGCCTTCCAGGAGTTGCTACAACAATCTGAACGCCTCTTTTTAAATCTCTTATCTGGGCGCCGATGGAAGTACCGCCATATACCGCCACAACATGCATTGCCGGTATAAATTTTTTAAAAAGCTCTACTTCGTTTACAATCTGCAGGCATAACTCTCTTGTAGGGCAAACTACCAATGCTTGCGGAAATTTGTCTTTCGCGTTTATTAAATGCAGCAATGGTAAACCAAAAGCCGCTGTTTTTCCAGTTCCTGTCTGTGCCAACCCCACCAGGTCTTTAGTGCCGCTAATAAGTACAGGTATAGCCTGTTCCTGTATGGGCGTTGGTTGTGTATATCCTAAAGCATCGGTAGCCTGTACCAATCTCTCGTCTAAACCCAACCCTGCAAATGTCATCATATATAAAAAAATTTTCGCAAAGATAACCACGATTTAGCTGATTATCCTTATTATTTGCCGTATTTGTAGCACAAACTTGTGCTTATTTACCTTGATATGTCAAGCTTATTTAATAATCCTGTTTATTTTATTCGCGTTTTCCATCAACTCCTGCAGGTACTCATAATTTTCCTTTTCAATACAACTTTTAAATTTTCTTAATTGCGTGATGTGTTCATTCAAAACATCCAGCACATGCTCCCTGTTCTGCCTGAAAATAGGCAACCACATGGCCGGGCTACTTTTAGCCAACCGCACAGTACTTTCAAAACCGCCGCCCGCCAATTCAAAAATGGCATTTTCTTCTTTTTCCTTTTCTAATACAGTATTCGCTAAAGCGAATGAAGTAATGTGAGAGATATGGCTCACATATGCCGCGTGCATATCATGACTGTCGGCATTCATATACGTTACGTGCATACCCAGCAACCGGTATATTTTTTCCACTGTTTCAACTGCATCCTTATCGCTTTTTTCTTTTTCGCATATCACGCAGGTACGCCCGGCAAACGCTTCCAGTACCGCGGCCTCCGGACCACTGTATTCTGTACCCCACATGGGGTGAGAGGCCACAAACCTGTGGCGCATAGGATGGTCAGCCAGGGCCTCGCACAGCGCTTGTTTGGTTGAGCCGGCATCTACAACAATCTGTTTGTCCGTTACCAGGTCCATAATCCGCTTCATCATAGGTATGGTAGCATCAACAGGAATGGCTACATATATCAAGTCGCTTTTTTTTACAGCTTCTTCTAATGGCAGTGCTTCGTCTATAATACCTAACTCAAGCGCTTTTTTAATGCTCGATTCAGTGCGGCTCACACCAATCACGTGTTTTACCAGTCCTTTATTTTTAAGAATAAGACTGAATGAACCGCTTATTAAACCTACCCCTACGATTGTAATGGTTTGAAACATTCCCTATTTTTTTCTATTTAATGATGCTTTTACTCTTTCTATACTTTCCTGTATTTTTTCTTCGGTAGCACACAGGCTGACTCTTATATACCCGTTTCCGGCATTGCCAAAAATACCACCGGGCGTTATAAAAACATTAGCGCCATACAATACTTCATCGCTTAACGCATACCCATCAGCGTAACCCTGTGGTATGGTTGCCCAAATGAAAAGGCCAACCTGCGACTTTGAAAAGCTGCAATTCAGCAGCTCCAGTAGTTCAAATACTTTTTCTCTTCGTTTTTTATATACTGTGTTTACACTGTCGTACCAGTCTTTGCCCAGCGATAGCGCTTTAGCGGCAGCAAGCTGCACAGGCAAAAACATGCCACTGTCCATATTGCTCTTGAACTTTATTATTTCGTCTATACGTTCCTTAGCCCCACACAACATACCCACTCTCCAGCCAGCCATGTTTTGCGATTTACTGAGAGAGTTTAATTCTATTGCTACTTCTTTCGCGCCAGGAATACTTAAAATACTCATCGGCTTTTCGTTGAGTATAAAACTGTAAGGGTTGTCGTGTACCAGCAATACATTAGCCTCTTTGGCAAAAGCCACCAGCTTTTCAAAAAAATCTGTTGACGGCAATTGCCCCGTTGGCATATGCGGATAGTTTACAAACATCAGCGTATGCTTACCTTTATTTTCGCTTATAATTTTTTTCTTCAATGTTTCCAGGTCAGGAAGCCAGCCATTTTTTTCTTCGAGTGCATAAGCAATAATATTGGCTCCAGCCAGTTTAGCGGCGCTGCTGTATGTAGGATACCCAGGGTTAGGAATATATACATTGTCACCTTCATTTATATAGGTCATGCAGATATGCATAATACCTTCTTTACTTCCTATTAAAGGCAGGATTTCAGTGTCTGCATTCAATGTTGTATTATACCAGGTATGATACCATTCTGCAATCGCTTTTCTTAAAATGGGAGAACCCTTGTAGTTCTGGTAGCCATGCACGTTAGGTTTAGCGCTTTCTTCCTGCAGGGTTTTAATAACATCAGGGTGCGGCGGCATATCAGGGCTACCAATACCAAGGTTTATAATTTGCTTTCCTTGTTTATTAAGCTCATCTATTTCTCTGAGTTTAGTAGAGAAATAATATTCGCCTATGCCTTCTAACCGTTTTGCCGTTGATATCATATTACTAAATAAGTGGTAAGTGATAAGATTTATGAAAAATGTTGTCCTTTGCGGTATACACCATAGATCTTAAGATCTTCGGTTAATCCTTTCAGTTCCTTTATAACCTGGTAAAATTGTTCTAATGAATCAAACTCCATATCTGCGTGGAACGCGTACCGGAAATCAGAGCCGGGAATAGGAAAACTCTGCAGTTTACTGAGGTTTATGCCGCCATCGGCAATTTGAGTAAGCACTTTAGCCAGGCTGCCTCTTGAATGATCTGTATGAAAATTGATGGATGCTTTATTGGCATTTTCAATTACATGCGCAATATCCTCGTGTTGCAGTATTAAAAAACGGGTGTAATTATTTTCAAGTGTGTGAATGTCTGGCGCAATAATATCCAGTTTAAAAAGATCGGCGGCCAGATTGCTGGCAATAGCCGCGATGTGCTTGCTTTTATGTTGATGAAGATGTTTGGCGCTTAAAGCGGTATCTTCTGTTTCTACCAGCTTCCAGTTGTAATTGCCTAAAAACTCAAGGCATTGTTGCAGCGCCATAGGGTGGGAGTGTACCTCTTTTATATCTTCCAGTTGTATACCTGGGTTTACCAGCAGGTTCTGCCTGATGTGCAGGTAAATCTCTCCAACTATTTTGAGTTTACTTTTTTGAAGAAGGTTATAGTTTGGTAAGATGCTGCCTGCAATAGAGTTTTCAATTGCCATAATACCGCCATCGCTTTCTTTTTTGCTGGATGCTATCTTTACCACATCCCTGAAGTTATCACAGCAAATAACTTTTACTGTGTTTCCAAAAAAATGATTGGCCGCTACCTGGTGAAAACTTCCTTCATAGCCCTGGATGGCTACTACTACGCCTGCATCTGTTTTGGTGGATTTAATAGCTGTATCGCCTGATCCGTCTGTTTTTCTTACATTACCCGTATTGCTGTTAACACTCATATACTATGCTGTTGTCAGTTAAAGTCATAAAAAAATCCCGGCTTTTTAGCCGGGACTGTTTATGTTGAACTTCTTTATTTTTATTTTTTCAACAAAAGCAATCCCGGTCTACTGCTAAAATAGAAGTAAAAATAAAAGAAACCGTATGCTTTTGAATTGTTCATTGCGGAGCAAATGTAATACTAAAAAATATAAACCACATTTTAATGGCAATGTTTTTTAAAAAAAATGCCACCCCTTTGCAGGAGTGGCCTCAACGATTGCTTGCCATATGAAAAATCGTGTAGCTCGCTTATTTCTTTGTAGAATCAACAGCAGCTTTAACGCTGTCAACAGCTGCATTAGCAGCGGCTTTAGTGCTATCTACAACAGCGTTAGCAGCAGCTTTAGTGCTGTCAACTACAGCTTCAGTAGCAGCTTTGGTGCTGTCTACAGCAGCTTCAGCAGATTCAGATGCATTGTTGCAGGCTGCAAAAGCGCCTATAGCGAGAATAACTAATAACTTTTTCATTCTTAATTGTTTTTGAATAGTTTGATAATGAAATCTATCTTTAATACAGAACCTTAAAAAAGGTAACCTCGTTTTTTTTAATTTATTTTTTTACCCAATTTTGGGTTACCAAACATGTCATTCTCGTATTAATAATACACTGTGTGAATATCAACCAGAAGGAACAAGAGCTACTTAAAGGACTATCTCAAAACGACAAAGGCGCAATAGAAAGCATATATAAAGATAACTACGGGCTTATTCAGCGCTTGGTTATCAATAATAACGGATCGGAAGATGATGCGAAGGATATTTTTCAGGAGGCTTTGATTGTGCTGTACGAAAAGTCGAAATCGGGCGTATTTGAGTTAAATTGCCAGATAAAGACGTATATCTACTCAGTGAGTAAGCGGCTGTGGTTAAAACGGCTTCATAAAAGAAACCGGTATGAATTGCTGGAAAACGGGTTGGAAGAAACGGTGCAGGTAGAGGAAGACCTGGGTTTGCATGAAACACGTAACGCGCAGTTTGGAATGATGGAGCATGCAATGGCCAATATAGGGGAGCCGTGTAAAAGTTTATTAGAGTCGTATTACGTTAACAAAAGAAGCATGCAGGATATTGCTGAATCGTTTGGTTATACTAATGCTGACAACGCAAATAATCAAAAGTATAAGTGCCTGATGAGATTGAAGAAACTGTTTTTTGCACAATATAAAAATGGTAACAAACATGGATGACATTCGTTTGCTGGAAATGATTGAGCGGTACCTTCAGGGAGAGATGTCGGAGGAAGAGAAAATCCTGTTCAGGGAATTGCGCAGAACCAATCCTGATGTGGATCAGATGGTAGTAGAGCATCATTTCTTTATTAACCAGATGGAACGTTTCCAGGAAGACAAGCAGTTCCGTTCTGCAGTGGCTGAAGTACATGATGATCTTACTGAAGA
>JBGALP010000007.1:0-50572 GCA_044223805.1 Agriterribacter sp. | reverse complement strand
GTCCTGCAAGACTTGCGAAAGCACCTTTAAATAACATCATCATAAAAAATATTCCGAATAATGAGAAGCCGTCTTTTGCTATTTTTTTATTGGCGTCGTTTATTGTATCAGTCCAGTTAAGATCAAGTTTAAAACCAAAAAAGGGATTGGTCCAGCCTTGTGGAACCGATAATGATTTATGCTGCAGATGCACCATAGCTATTGCTGCAATGCTGATACAGCATACCGTCATAATACCGTATTTGATAATATCTCCTAATACTATACTGCGCATGCCTCCAAGTATTGAATAGAACATAGTAAACAACGTAAATACCATTCCGTAAAAATGGGGTACATAATCTGCCGGCACAGTAAAAGGAACATAAGGCTGCACTTCACTCCAGGGAATAAATATCTGCATGAATTTACCCAGTCCCACAAATCCGTATGCCATAAACCCCAAACAACTCAGCAGGGCAAAAGCAATAGTGATAATATGTGATGCTTTCACCCCTTTTCCCGAAATACCGAACCGCCCCGCCAGCCATTCCGCACCGGTGGTGGCGTTCGACCGGCGTAACCATCTCGATAAAAACATCATCATAAATACCTGGTTAAATACCGGCCACAGCCACGGAATCCAGATGCTCTTCATGCCATATACAAAACAAAGGCTCACCATCCACATCGTTCCCGAAATATCAAACATATCAGACGCGTCACTTAACCCAAGCATATACCAGGGTAAAGATTTTCCACCCATCAGATAGTGCTCTTTATTTTGTCTGGCTTTTTTCCGCAATACCCATCCTATTACCATCATGGTAATAAGGTAGGCTGCCATAATAAGGAAGTCGATCGTTTGAAGTTTCATTTACGCTGCGCTTATGCTGTAATTTCCGTCTTCCAATGAATATTTTTCTTCCGGTACCATTTTTTATTTCAGCTACAAATGGTCAACTTCAGATGAGGTTACAGATTATGATATCAAAACTATTTCAAACAGGCGTTTACCGGTAATACTATTATAACATTTAGTTGCCTGTAAAATACTATTGTAAAGATCAGTTCAATTCTACAGTGTTTACGGTTCCATATTTCAGGCGGATAAAAATCACTTTACCCCATTCCTTATATTGATACTATTTTATCATCTTGATTAAAAATATGTTCATTTTAGCGTTAAATAGTTAACTTCATTTTACATACTGTTTTACTTGCCATGTATACCAATATTGTGAGAGAGGTTACACCTTTAACCCAAAGTGACTGCTTTACCATGTTTTCCAGGGTGAAATCGAAGTTTGATTTTCCACTCCATTATCACGATGAATATGAACTGAATCTTATTATTAATGCAAAAGGTGCGCAACGGATTGTTGGTGATCATATAGATAATATTGATGAAATGGAGTTGGTATTGGTTGGACCAAACCTTTGCCATGGATGGTTTACCCATCAGTGTACCAGTAAAGAAATAACTGAAATAACCATACAGTTTCACAAAGACCTGCTGGATGATCTTTTTTTGAAACGTAATCAACTGAATTTTATCAGGAGCATGTTTGAGCGCTCTCAGAAGGGAATTTTATTTTCAAAAGATACTATTAACTGGTTGAAGCCGCGCATTACACAATTAAATGAGAAATATGGTTTTGACTCTGTGCTGGAGTTGCTGTCTATATTACATGATTTGTCTATTTCGCGCAATACCCGCACGCTCTCCGGCACCACCTTCAACAATAATCAGTTTAATTATAACAGCAGGCGTATTGAAAAAGTATTCGAGTACATGAACGGCAATTACAGCAAGCAGATAACACTTGCTGAAGTGTCAAAAATTGCCAATATGCCCGAAGCATCATTTAGCAGGTTTATAAAAAAAAGAACAGGGAATACGTTTGTTGAAAGCCTCAATGAAATACGATTAGGCAATGCTACCCGCATGCTTATTGATACCACACAAAGTATAGCTGAGATAGCCTACCACTCTGGATTTAATAATATCTCTCACTTTAACCGCATTTTTAAAAAGAAGAAAAATTGCACGCCAAAAAAATTCAGGGAAAATTATACAGGCAACCGCATATTTATTTAGCCATCAACCATCGGCGGTGAGCGATCAGCTGTCAATGGTGCGTTGCTCAAGGCTCATAGCTTACTGCTGAGAGCCGATACGTTAAACTGACAATGAATTGTTAAAATAATATTACAACAGGGTTAGTGATTACGCTACTTTTACATAACCTGAAATACATGTGCGCCACTCTGTTTAATGATTTAGTGATGCATCGTATTGAACGGGACGGACACTATAATTGAACCATTCTACTTTATTAAAAGCTTATTGCTTATGCCAAACAAAGTGAACTCCAAAACTGCCGGCATTCTATTGTATTTTTCCCGGCATTTTCACCGCATTTCCTGTAAACATTTTCTCGCAGTTTTCATTGTCTTCTTTTCCTTTCAATTGAGTTTCGCACAAACTTCAGTGGTAAAAGGTAAGGTAACTTCAGGCGATACCGCGTTAGCAAATGTAACAGTACAGGTAAAAGGGCTTAAAACAGCTACTCAAACCAACCTCGATGGGGAGTTTTCCATTGCTGCTTCGCCAACTTCCACGCTTATTTTCACTGCTATCGGGTATACTCCGCTGGAAGTAAAAGTAAATAACCGGATGGTGGTGAATGTACAACTGGAATCATCCTCCAAAGTATTAGACCAGGTGGTGGTGGTTGGTTATGGAACGCAAAAACGCAAAGATGTAACAGGTGCTATCAGCAGCGTAAATGCAGCTACCATTGAAAAAGTTCCGGTAACCACGGTAGACCAGGCACTCCAGGGACGCGCAGCAGGCGTACAGATTACCAATAACGACGCTACACCCGGAGGAAATGTAAGCGTATTAATTCGGGGTATAGGAAGTCTCGCTTCCAATGGTAATGCTCCTTTATACGTAATAGATGGTTATCCTACCACCGGGGGAATCAACAATCTCAACCCAAATGATATTGCCAGTATGGATGTGTTAAAGGATGCATCTGCAACGGCTATTTATGGTATTCGTGCGGCGAATGGCGTTGTAATTATCACTACCAAAAAAGGATTTAAAAATAAAGTACAGGTTTCTTTAGATGGATTTGCCTCCGTTCAAGGCAAGCCCAAACAATATGATTTGCTGAATGCACAGGAGTTTGCAAAGCTTTCCAATGAAGTAGAAGCGGCAGATGTAACAAATACTTATCATGGATTACCCATTTGGCAAACGCCCGATCAGTTGCATAATGTAGATTGGCAGGATGCGATATACAGAAATGGCTTAACCCAGAATTATACGATCGGCATTCGTGGTGGAAGTGATAAGGTGCAAACTGCCATGTCTCTTGGTTATTATAATCAAAAAGGTATTATTATAGGTTCGTTTTTTAAAAGATATAGCATTAATCTTAACCTCGATTATCAACCTACTAAATGGCTTAAATCTTCTACCAGCATAAAGTACTCTTACCAGGATGCTAATGCTGCGTTGGGAACAGGAACAAATGGACTTTTGCAAATAGCAACAAATCCGCCTACTATGGATGGCGGCAGTAACCTCACTACCTCTATCAAAGACGGAAATGGCAACTATGGTTTTTACAATCCACTTAATAATATTGTGAGCGGTTTTGGTAACCAGGTTCGTTCTGTTGAGGTAAATCAGTATCAAAATTTAACCAATTATATTTTAGCTACCACCAATCTGGAAATAACTATTTTTAATGGGTTAAAATTTAAAACCAACCTGGGAGTAAATACCAGCAATTTCTCCAGCTTTTATCTTCAACCCCAAGACAACAGGGCTTCGTTGCAATATCCTGCGGCAATTGTAACGCCTGCAAGTTACACGCAGCGAATGAATAAAACCTTCGAGTGGCTCTGGGAAAATACGCTTTCTTACGATAAAACCTTTGGATTACATACCATCAATTTTGTAGGAGGCATTTCCGCACAGGAAAATACCTGGACGGGCATGGGTGGAACAGGTATTCCACCAAATAGCGTGACGAGAGATCTATCGCTGGTTTCCAATCTGGTGCTTGATCAGAATACACCGGGTACCAATACCGGGAATGGTCAAAACGTGTACAGCCTGGCTTCAACCTTTGCAAGAGTTACTTACCAGTTTGCCGATAAATACATGGTAACCGGTACCATACGAAGAGACGGATCATCCAAGTTTGATCAAAGTCATAGGTATGGCGTATTCCCATCTGCGGCTATTGGCTGGAGAATAAAAAATGAATCTTTTTTGAAAGAGGCTACCTGGCTTCACGACCTTAAGCTACGGGCCAGTTATGGCGAGGTAGGAAACGAATCTCCAATAGGCTTTTTTAAATACCAGTCGTTGTATGCGGGAAATTATCCATCCAATGTAAATGGAGGTGGGAATGATAACCTGGGGTATCCATTTAATAAAATATATCAAAATGGTATTGCGCAAACTCAGCCTGCCAACCCAATTTTAAAATGGGAGACCGACAAACAAACCGATATTGGAATTGATGCAGCCTTTCTGAATGGTGCTTTAACATTTACCGCAGATTGGTTTAAACGTGATTCAAAAGATTTTTTACTGAACCTTAAGTCCCCTGCCCAAACGGGTTATAGTTCCATTACCAGAAATGTGGGTAGTATGCGAAATACGGGTTTTGAGTTTGCCGCCAATTACAGCGGGAACGGAGGCAAGAATTTTACCTATAGTATTGGTCTAACCCTTACTACCATTAAGAACAAACTAACGTCCATCACATCAGGAACAGACTTTGTAACAAATTTTGGTGGGCTTAATTTAAATGGTTTTCAGGATTGGAGCGATTTTTCCCGCTCTTATGTTGGAGGACCTGTGGGAGAGTTTTTTGTTTTAAAATCTTTAGGTATTTTTCAATCGCAGGCGCAGATTGATGCTTTAAATGCAAAAGCGCCCGGTGGTATTTATCGTCCCGGTAGTACGCCTAAGCCAGGCGATCGTTACTTTGCCGATATTACCGGAGATGGGCTGGTAAATGCTGATGACAGAACAGCTATCGGGAATCCTCAACCAAAGTTCTTTAGTGGACTGAATCTTGACGCTAACTATAAAGCGTGGGATATCAATCTCTACTTTTATGCTTCCGTAGGAAACAAAATTTTGAACTATGTGGAAAGTAATCTTGAAAGTCTGGCACGACGCGGCGGGGTTGGATCACAAAATGTAAGCCGGGAATACTACGAAAATCACTGGACGCCAACCAATCCTTCAGACCGATATGCAAGGGCACTTGGAAATGGTGGGGATAACAGCACGCTTAACAATGTTCCATCCAGCGTATGGATTGAAGACGGAAGTTTTGTGAAATTGAAGAACGTGTCTATCGGCTATACATTCCCTACGAGGTTGCTGAACAGTCTTTCCATATCAAAAATAAGGGCCTATGTGTCTTCTCAAAACCTTTTTGTCATCACTAAGTATTCAGGATTAGATCCTGAGATTGGAATCCAGGGTGGCAATGCCACACAAAACGGGGTTGACGCCGGAACCTATCCATCTTCAAGGTATTTTACGCTTGGTGTAAACGTAACATTCTAAATCCATCTGCCCATTTAAACAATAAAAAAATTACAGATGAAAAAAATTAAAATAATCATCCTAATTAGTGTGCTGGCGCTTCCATGTTTGATGGTACCGCTATCATGCAGCAAGGGATTTTTGAATCAAACCAACACTTTTGGCATTTCCCCTGATGCTGCTGCCAGTAATCAACAACAGGTAATCTCATTGGTCAATGCCATTTATGATACCTATCAAAATAGCGATCTGCTTAAGAAATGCCTCTGGTACAGGGCTAACTTCAGCTCGCATGACTTTTTTAACTGGGGGGCTGACGTATTCTGGAACAACTACCAACTCCCTGCAACCTTTCTTGGATTGATTACATTCTGGGACCAGTCTTACATCGGTATTGCCAGGGCGAATGCAGTATTCAGGATTATAACAAAAGCTGAAGCAGATGGAGTGATTAATTCTGCATTAGCCAATCGCTTAAGGGGAGAAGCCTTCTTTCTGAGGGGGATGACCTATTATTATCTCGGTGCGTCTTTTGGTGGCGTTCCGTTGGAGACAGATACCAGCGGCGCTCTGAATCTTGGCTTAAGACCCAGGGATACCCGTGATTCGGTTTTTATGCGCGTAGTGTCGGACATGCAACAGGCGGAAAGCTTTTTATTGTCGAAAACAGAATTGGATGCTGCTGATTTAGGGCGAGCGACTAAAGGTGCGGCATATGCTTATGAAGGGGCAGCCAGGATGTGGTTGAAAGATTATGCAGGAGCTTTAACCGCTTTTAATAATCCTGAGTTCAATAACTATCACCTGTTACCCAATTTTGCCGACGTACACGAGCATGACCATCAGAATAATGATGAATCTATTTTTGAAATCCAGTTCTATTTAAAACCCGGTGATCCACAGGATTGGGGAGGAAGCTGGCAGCCACCAGGTGCCGAGTTGGGCTGGATAGATAGTTTTAGTTGGCCAAATGAAATAACCCAACAGGGTTATGATTATGGCAACCCGGCATTATGGTATTCTTTTCAACCTGGCGACAAGCGTAAGTTACTTACTATTGTAGGTCCTGGTGATTCATTACAAAGTCCTGGAATTATTGCCAAATGGGGTGGGATAAAAGGCTATCCTCCTGTAAAGGCAGGTTTCGCAGCTAACAATGCGACGTATAAAGGCGACGATGGTAAAATTTTAAATACCTGTGGAACCCTTACCCGGCCATGGTATGGTGATGACCAAGGCAGAACAGGATATGTTTGCGCAAAAAAATGGAGAGACCCTAATCTTACAGGTAATTATAATAGTCCTGATGACAATACAGCGCATATTTTTGGCGATCAAAACCAGATCTTCATGCGGTATGCTGAAGTACTGTTGAGCAGAGCCGAATGTAAAATTCGTACGGGTGATGTTTCAGGAGGAATGGCGGATTTGAAATTAGTGAGAGACAGAGCGTGGGGGGGATCAGCACCGGCAACCATGCAGGATGGTGCCAAATACGATGGTACCCCAGCGGCAGAGATTACCGATCCTTTACAGATGGTATTAAGTGAATACCGCCATGAACTAACCGGCGAATATTCTACCTTTTATAATCTTTGCCGTGCTGGCTCGGATGTAGCTGTGAAATTCATAAATGAAACCAACGGAACAGTAGCAGGAAGTAATACTCCTGTCCCTAACCCTGCTCCCGGACCAACGCATGATGGGAAGGCGCATGGTTTGTATAATACCGCTATTGAAGAAAAGTGGTTGTTGTTGCCCATACCGCAGGGAGCAAGATCATTAAATCCAAATTTGACACAGAATCCTGGCTATTAAATACTATCCGTTTTTTTTAAAAGGCTTTCTTAACAGGAAAGCCTTTTTTATTAAAATACATTTGTTTACTACATTAGAGCTTTGCGTTTATGAAGCGGTTACTTAATATATTTTTTTGTTTTGCCTTAATATGTTTGTTTGCCTGCCGTGGTAATAAGTCAACCTTGTTTGAAAAGATCAGTTCTTCTCATTCAGGTATTGATTTTAAAAATACCATTACTGAAAGTGATTCGCTCAATCCATTGAATGTAGTAAACATATATAACGGCGGTGGTGTGGGCATTGGCGATTTTAATAATGACGGATTGCAGGATGTTTATTTTACAGGCAATATGGTGCCAAGCAAATTATATCTCAATAAGGGCGACTTTAATTTTGAAGACATCACTGAAAAAGCAGGAGTTGAGGGTTTGGGCAGATGGGCGAGAGGGGTATCAATAGTTGATATCAATAACGATGGCTTAGCCGATATTTACCTCTGCAATACTATTTATAAAGATTCATTGCGGCGCCGCAACATTCTCTACGTTAACCAGGGAAAAGACAAAGAGGGCATTCCGCATTTTAAAGATATGGCTGCCGAATATGGATTGGATATTCATGTACAATCTACCATGGCCAGTTTTTTTGATTACGATAATGACGGAGACCTGGATATGTACCTCACCGTAAATGAAGCGTCTAATGGATATACCTCTTCTGTGTTTCGCCTGCGTAACAGTACTACTGTGCATAGTGTGGGAAGGTTGTTCAGAAACGATGCAGACAGCGCGTTAGCTCATCCTGTATTTCACGATGTGTCTGATCAGGCGCGTATTACTTTAGCAGGCTTCGGTCACTCAGCCGCCATCTGCGACATCAACAACGATGGATGGAAGGATATCTATGTGGCGGATGATTTTATATCTAATAATATTTTGTACATCAATAACCATGATGGCACATTTACTGATCGCGCAAAAGAGTATTTTAAGCATACATCTTTCAATTCCATGGGGATGGATGTGGTGGATATTAATAACGATGGTTTGGCAGATGTGGTTGAACTGGATATGAATCCGCAGGACAATCATCGCAAGAAAATGATGTTGCCTTCTAACAACTATAATACCATTCAGAATTTTGACAGGTTCAGTTACCAGTTGCAGTATGTGCGCAATACATTTCAGTTAAACCAGGGGCCTCGTTTATTTGAAGGTGATTCTGTTGGTTCTCCCACTTTCAGCGATATTGGTTTTATGAGCGGCATTTCGCAAACCGACTGGAGCTGGACGCCCCTGATTGTTGATTTTGATAATGATGGCTATAGGGATATGGTTATTACCAATGGCTTTCCACGCGATGTATCAGATCATGATTTTACCAGCTACCGCGAAAAAAGTACCAGGCTTGACCCAATGCTTTCTGTATTAGATAAGATACCCGAAATTAAGATAGCCAACTATGCTTATAAGAATACCAATGGGATATTATTTAATGATGTGAGTGCGGATTGGGGAATGAACACAGCCAGCTTTTCTAACGGTGCGGCATACGCTGATCTTGATAATGATGGTGACCTGGACATGATAGTAAATAATATTGATGATGAAGCTTTTGTTTATGAAAATACCTTGCGCAAACAAGGAGACAGTACAAAGAATTATTTACAAATAGCTTTTAAAGGCGACAAGCAAAATATAAACGGACTAGGCGCTTTTGCTGATATCTACTTCGATGGTGGCAAACACCAGGTAGTGGAGCATAATCCTTACCGGGTTATTTATCTTCCAATCAGAATATAGCGCATTTCGGTTTAGGAAATACAACCGTTGTAGATTCCGTAATTATCAGGTGGCCGGGTGGAAAAAAACAAACCATGCTGCAGGTTAAGGCAAACCAGGTAATAAAGGCTGATATCGCGGAAGCTAACGATACCTATTGGTGGAACCCGGCGACAGTGCCTGCACAATCATTATTTAAAGAAACTACACTTGCTGCCGGTATTGATTATACACACAAAGAAGCAGACTTTATTGATTTTAATATTCAAACCACGTTGCCGCATAAGTTTACAGATTATTGTCCTGCATTGGCAGTGGCAGATGTAAATGGCGATGGGCAGGATGATATAGCCGTTGGCGGCAATTATGTAAATCCCGCTGTATTGTTATTGCAGCAGTCCAATGGAAAATTTATACAGAAACCATTGTTCAATGCCGCTGAATATGGCGATAAAGAATTTAAAGACGAAGGCATGCTCTTGTTTGATGCTAACGGTGATGGGCATCCTGATATATATATAGCAAGCGGAGGCTTTAAACATAATGATACCAGCTCCAACTACCAGGACAGGATCTATATAAACGATGGTAAAGGAAATTTTACCACTGTTAAAGATGCATTGCCTGTTAACCATACCAGTAAACTTTGTGTGCGGGCGCTGGATTTTAATAAAGATGGAAAGTTGGATCTGTTTGTATCCGGTCGTGTAGATCCTAAAAAATATCCCAAACCGGTAAGCAGTTTTATTTTCAGGAATGATTCAGAAAACGGTAAAATAAAATTTACGGATGTAACCGCAACAGTCGCACCAGATCTGCAAAACATCGGTATGGTATGCGACGCATTGGTTACCGATTTTGATAATGATCATCAACCCGACTTAATACTCGCAGGGGAATGGATGCCTATCACTTTTTTGAAAAATACTAACGGCAAATTTGCAAACGTTACTTCAGCTTCTGGTGTACAAAATAAAACCGGCTGGTGGAATTCCATTGTAGGCGGAGACTTCCGTCACACAGGAAGAACAGACTATATTGTTGGTAACGTAGGTTTAAATACATTATACCAGGCAAGTGAAGAAGAACCAATACATATCACCGCTAAAGACTTTGATAAAAATGGAGGCTATGTGCCCGTGATGTCATTATTCTTACCAGCAAGTGCGGAAGATAAAACGCGGAAAGAATTTCCTTCTTTTGGCAGGGATGATATTATTGAAAGAATGCCCACATTAAAAAAGCGGTTTGATAATTACAACAAATTCGCCAATGCTACTATGCAGGATATTTTTACGCCGGAGATGATGAAAGACGCGCAACGGATGAAGGCAACGATGTTTCAATCCTGCTACCTGCGCAACGAAGGCAATGGAAAATTCACGATGATCCCGCTGCCATTGCAGGCACAATTTTCTGTTTTAAATGGCATGGTAACAGATGATTTTGATGGCGATGGCAATCTTGATGTATTGATTAGCGGCAACGACTATGGTACCGAAGTTTTTATAGGGCGCTTTGATGCACTGAATGGTTTGTTATTGAAAGGAGATGGCAAAGGAAACTTCACACCACAATCCATTTTGCAAAGTGGCATTTATATACCGGGTAATGGAAAAGCATTGGTAAAATTAATGTCAGCCAGTGGAGATTATATGGTAGCAGCCAGCCAGAATAAAAATGCATTAAAATTATTTACGCTTCGTCAACAGAAGCAACTACTTAAATTTAATCCGGATGATGTAACCGCTACCATTCACTACGCAAACGGCACTACACAAAAACAGGAATCTTATTTCGGGGCAGGTTTTCTTTCACAGTCTTCACGGTTTTGTTTGTTGGATAGTAATATGGTGAAAGTGGTGGTTACAAATGCGAAAGGTGAGCAAAGGACGATTGATGTGAAGAGATGATATTCGTATGACGGCGCAGGTTTGGTGCGATGGCGTTGTGTGATTCTGAGCTGGTGCCCGTGTTACTTGTTTGGAATAATGGTGTGTAATTAACCATCTGTACTATGCAGGTTGTTGAAAAATGGTGCGACAAGTAAAAAATGGCAGCAGGTCTGGCTTTCCACAAAGCGATGCTACAAAACCTGCGCCAGTGAGAAGAGAGAGGAGGTGGGAAAGAACCATAACTAATATTGGCTAATTCGCCGCCAAATGTCCTCATTGAAAAAGCTGATAATAAATATAATGATAACAAAGGCATGGTTTAATAATCGACGCAACCTCACTGGCTCGTTCGCAAAGCTCCAGGTAGACGTTGCTGTGAATAAAGGGGCGTCTCGCTTGTGCTCTTACTTTTAGCATGCCGTGAGTAATAAGCATTACATTATGAAGCCGTTTTCCCAAAATATTTGAGAAACAAAATTGTCGAAAAATAATTAGCTTCTTTCTTCGAAGCGGCATTTCTTGCAGTTTTTATTTTATAGTCGGTAATTTTGCTTCCTTCTCAGCCAACCGAGGGGAGTGGCGTGGTAGATGACGCAACGTCAATGAATTATCTACAAGATCAAGTACACTACTAAATAATAATGAAGAAGTATATTGGTATTACGTATGAGTGTACGCCACGCACAGTTACTTTGCACGGCTATATACGTAGTTGTGTGTCTACATACCCGTTGGTTGTGCTAGCCTTATTTACAAAATAGTTTTGCAACGTGGCAACCTTAGTGCAAAATATAGCGTATGTCTAATATTAATCTGCATGATAATATCTTGTCATTGCAATCTCCCAAATATCTAACCAAAAAACAGCTTGTATGAAAAAGATGACCTCCCTCGTTTCAATTGTTTTCGCTTTATCTGTTGTACTATTTTCAGCCTGTCGTAAGGACGGTAAACCCTTCAAAAACCCTGAAGAGATGGTTGCGGTTGCTAACCGTGGCGGCGGTAGCATAAGTTTTATTGACGCAAAAAAAAATACGGTAATCAACACACTGCCTATTGCAGGTTCAGAGCCGATGTATGTAGTGTATGTACCCTCTAAAGACAAATTATATGTTGGAGACAGAGCACAGAACAAAATTCACGTGATAAATCCACAAACAAAAACAGTAGAGCGTTCCATAGACGGCGGTAAAGGCATTTTTCATATGTGGGCTGATGGTCAGGGGAAACAACTTTGGGTAAGTAATGACATTGACTTATCCGTGTCTGTTATAGACCTTAGCGCTAATGCCGTTGTTAAAACCATCAACACAGGTTTAAAGCCACATGATGTTTTTTTAACCGCTGATGGATCTAAAGCGTTTGTATCTATACTTTCAGGCGATGCCGCAACGCCGGATAAAATTTACATGTATTCAACAAAAACTTTTGCTAAAACAGGTGAAACCAGTGTTGGAAAAGATCCTCATTTGTTTCATTTGCCAGCTGCTAATAAATTGTATGTTCCATGTCAGTCCGGACAATTATATACACTGAACGGAAATAGTTTGTCTTTAATTTCGAATAATCCCTTTACAGGTGCGCATGGCATTTTTCCATCTCCCGATCAAAGCAATATTTTTGTGACTAATATTTCAGGAGCGCAGTTGTATTCTATAAGAGCGGCAAATAGTACGTTAAATGAACCGGCTGTAAGTACAATCAATCCAACACCACATAATATTGTTGTAAACCTGGATGGAAATAAAATGTTTGTAACCCATTCTGGCGCTACCGCCAATACCGTTTCTACATACTCTATAACGAATGGAAAAATAGCTACAGGCACCACCATTACCATTGGTACAAATCCTTTTGGGCTTGCTTACTATAAAAGAGAAACAAATTCTCAGCCCGTTAAATATTAATGGTGAAAGATAAAATAATTGTTTAAGAAAATACGATGCCTCCTTTGCCGCCACGTCCCTCATTAACAAATCGTACAATGATTATAATGTTAATGAGGGATTTGACGTAGTGGTTGGCGTAAGGTCACTGGCTCGTCTGTGATGCGCTGAAATAGATGTTGCTGTGAATAAATTTCCTTTTAAAATATCCCGTCAATAAAATTCTTTCAATAAAAAAGCAATGTGCAGCTTTCGCTGCACATTTTTGCCGGGATCAAAGGGTATACCTACCTGTTATGAAAAAGCCGTCCGTGTTAATTGCTGCTCATATTGATTTATAGTTCTCATCAAACTCCTCATAATAAAGTGTAAGCATTTGCTTGCAAAAATTACCTGGAATATAGATTTAATAAAATTTTTGTGGTTAATACGTGAAATCCTGCGGTAAACACAAAATGCTTGCGTATTTTTAACAACAAGGCGTTATCACAAACAAAACAAACCAGGAACATCTGCACCAGCCCTTCTTAATGTGAGTATCCGGGCATTTTATCATTCTCTGGCTTTATGTTTAAAACTTTATCTTCGTTACACTTAAAGATGGTTATGGGGTAGTAATTTTATGCGCCTTAACCATATCATCAAAAACATTTGCAATAAACGATCAGTTATGAAAACAATGCGTTTGATTTCTTTTGCGGCAGCGTTATTTTGTTTTACGGGTTTTGAGGCTGCGGCACAATCACCCAAAAAAGTACAGAACTACAGTATAGAAGTTACACCTGCCACCGGCGAAAATAAAATAACGGTTACGGCTGATGGAAAACCATTTACACAACTGATGTATGCGGATACAATGGAGAAACATTTCCTGTATCCGATATATGCGCCGGATGGTAAACTGTTAACAAGGGGTTGATGGTGCCACCGTCCTAATGAACCAACCGATCATCCCATCATATTGGTTTGTGGTTTAATTATGAGAGTGTAAACGGACTGGATTTCTGGAACAATTCATTCGCTATTCCGGCCGATAAAAAAGATAAATACGGATATGGATAAAAACGGTGAATCCTCAAACAAAAAGTGGTAAACACAAGGAGAAATCCAGATTATCTACTACTGTAAAATCAAAAAAAGCAGATGTGATGAAATCACCACTTATTTTAAAGGATGAGGTAAAATTATAGATGTTAACCACGCTTACTGCTAAGCAAGATGTAAATATGCCTGATGTAAAAGACGGTATGTTGGGTTTGCGTGTAGCACACGAACTGGAATTGCCATCAAAAGAGAAGAGGCAATTTACTGATGATAAAGGAAATGTAACAACTGTTGATGGCAATGCAAACAAACCCCTTCAGAGCTATATTACGGCGAAGGTAAAACCGGCGACGATGTGTGGGCTACCCGCGCACAATGGTGTATGTTATATGGAAAGTTAGGTGAAGATACTGCCAGCATTGTAATAATTGATTTTCCTGGTAATCCTGGATATCTCACCTACTGGCATGCCCGCAGTTATGGATTGTTTGCTGCTAATCCTTTGGGACAAAAGGTTTTTAGTAAGGGAAAGGAAACATTGAACTTTTCGCTGAAACAGGATAAATCGGTTACTTTCAGGTATAGAATAGTTATCGCCTCAGGCAAAGAGAGGTTAAGTAATGATGAAATCAATCTCGCTGTCGGCGATTTCTACCACAGCATCAGATAACGGGATTTGAGATGACATCCTTAAATAACTTTTACATATCCAAACCGGATACGTACTTTTACTAAAATAAAACACTGGAAATTATGAACTCAAAAACACTCACTTTAATTGTTATAATTGGTGTAATACTATTATTAGGTGGATGTGGCTGTAGCAGTTATAATGGATTGGTAAAAAATGATCAATCTGTAAAAAGTACCTGGAGTAATGTTGAAGCACAGTATCAGCGCAGAACTGATTTGTACAATAGTGTAATTAAAACCATAGAAGGATCTGCGAATTTCGAAAAGTCGACTTTAAAAGAAGTATTGGATGCAAGAGCAAATGCAACAAAAGTAACTGTGAACATTGACGATCCTCAGTCATTGGAAAATTTCAACAGGCACAAGGTCAACTGCAGGGAGCATTCAGCCGGTTGATGGCAGTTGCTGAAGCATACCCCGACTTGAAAACCACACAGGCATTCCGCGATTTTCAAACACAAATAGAAGGAACTGAAAATAGAATCAATACCGCAAGGGTAGATTATAATAAAGTGGTAAACGAGTATAATCTTGCTGTTAAAACATTTCCTAACAGCATTTTCGCGGGTATATTCCATTTCTCGGAAAAACCCTATTACAAGGCTGATCCGGGTTCTAGATAAAGCTCCCGACATAAAATTTGATATCAAGTAATTCAACCAATGTTTTCCATTTTCGGCAAGAAGGTAAATCATTTTTTTTCTCCTGAAGAAAATCAGCGTATAGTAGCAGCTATACGGGATGCCGAGCGTGTAACCAGTGGCGAAATACGTATTTACGTAGAAAGCCACTGCAGGTTTATGGATCCTGTTGATCGTGCGGTGGAATTGTTTTATGGATTGAAGATGGAAAAGACCGAGCAGCGAAATGGGGTACTGCTGTATATAGCTACTAAAGATCACCAGTTGGCGCTGTATGGAGATGAAGGCATTCATCAAAAAGTAGGCAACGATTTCTGGAACGCGGAAGTAAAACAAATACTTAATGCTTTTAATGCCGCTCATTTTGCAGATGGTGTAATTCAAATTGTAAAGGAAGTAGGAGAGGCGCTTCAGGCGCATTTTCCCTATACAGCAGATACGGATAAAAATGAACTACCTGATGAAATTGTGTTTGAGTAATGACGAATAGTTAGTTTAATGTGATGTGCATTGTTTTGAATGACTGGTAAAATGACAAGCCAGGCGTTATATTTTATCAATGAAAAAGTTTCTGTTCGTCATATTATTTTTTACCGCGCTTAATGCTTTTGCGCAGGTAGATAAGATCATTCCCGAAGCGCCCAACCCACCGAGATTGGTTAATGATTATACGGAAACGCTTACGCCGCTGCAACAGCAAATGCTGGAGCATAAGCTTAAAAATTATGACGATACTTCATCTAACCAGGTTGTTGTTGTTATTATAAAAACGCTGAATGATTATGACCCGGTAGAGTATGCCACAGCCTTAGGAAGAAAATGGGGCGTTGGTAACAAACAGTTTAACAATGGCGTGGTTTTTTTAATAGCCAAGGACGATAGAAAAGTTTTTATTGCTCCCGGTTATGGATTAGAAGGCGCATTGCCTGATATTACCTGTAAACAGATTATAGAGAACGAAGTTGTTCCTAATTTTAAAGGGAACGATTTCTACCGTGGTGTTGATGAAGGTACTACTGCCATCATGAAGGCAGCAGCAGGTGAATACCAACCTCCCAAAGGATATGCCGATAAGGAAATAAAAAAGGATTACCTATCTCATTTATCATATTCGGTATCATCGTTGTTGTTTTTATAATGATCAGCAGGGGTGGCGGTGGAGGAGGCTCGTTTATGAGCCGGCGTGGTTACAAGAGATTCAGGCGGTATTCCACCTATCTGGTGGTTCTACATGGTGGTGGCAGAAGCAGTGGAGGAGGAGGATGGAGCGGAGGCGGAGGCGGCAGTTCCGGGGGAGGTGGATTTGGTGGCTTTGGCGGCGGCAGCTTTTGGTGGTGGCGGAGCGGAGGGAGCTGGTAATAATTTATGTGTTATTGAATTATGTCTCAGCGAACTATGAATATTATTACTGAATTCGATCATCTAATACTTTCTGATAAAGCAAACAGACTACTATCGAAGCTCAAAGAGTTTGTATATATGCGCCTTAAAGTATTGAAAGAGGATATAGAAAAAGAAGATGGTAAAATTGTTATCAGAATTATTCCTTCAGGGATAGAATACCAAAATTTTAGCCAAGAGTTATTGGAAAAAAGATGAACAACTGTATTATCAGTCTGAGGGATTTTATGCGCGTTTCAACGAGGCCAATGACAGAAGAACCATCCGAATGAATTATATAGCAGGTGTCAAGTCTCCTTCGGGTAATAGCCACAACCATTCAATGTTGTTGACTTAACTCCAATGAAATCTTATAAGGTCCTTACATTTTGAAAATCATATAGCAAGCTATTTTCGCACTGAAACCAGTATCCGAATAAGCCACCTTTTTGCGTCGTACTAGAATTCACTGCTGATTAAAAGGAATGAAGAAATAGCACAAGGAAGATGATGAATCTCCTCAAAGCAAAAAGCAGTGGCGTTTCGATATTCCTGCCTAAGGCGGGACCGGCTTGAGGCAATCAACAATTTATCTAATCAGTTGAACATAAGAAATCTCTAAGTAAACGACATTGAATAACCATTCATCATTTTTTCAGCGTAGCTTAGCCAGCGTTTCATATTTTGAAGCAGGGTATGAACTATTAAACGCTGTAATTCTTTCCGTTTTTATAAGCCGCTACAACCGGTATGCCGTTAATGCCGAGAGTTGCTGAGCAAGGTTATTTTGCCGGCATACTTTTCAGCGAGTTTATCTAATGTGGGTTGTATTTTCTTACAGGGCATACACCATGTAGCATAAAAATCAATTACCAGTGTATTATTGTTGGCAAGCAATGTATCAAAATCCGCAGCCGTAAAAATTGTTTTTACAGGCGTTGCGCTCACAGTTACGGGGAGCGAACTCTTTTCCCAACTCATTATACCTCCTTCCAGGTCATATACTTGTGTGAACCCTTTTTTCTTTAAGATACTGGCTGCTTCGGCGCTTCTGGCACCTGCTTTACAGTACACAAGTACAGGCTGCTGGTTATTTAATGTAGCAATTTTCTGTTTAAAATCATCATCATAAAAATTAATGTTTACCGCGTCTGCAATATGTCCCGAATTGAATTCCTCAGGTGTGCGCACATCAATTATTTGTTTATTGCTAACGCTGTCCAGTACTTTTTTAAAGTCTGACGCTTTAAGCAATTTCGGTTGTTGCGCAAACGAGCCTATAGCAAGCAGCATAACAACTATCCAGCATCCGATACTATATAGTTTTTGCATTTGAATAATGTTATTGTAAAATTAAGCTTAAAATTGATGTTATGTATGCAAGGGTGTATTCCAAATTGTCGCCGACTATATTTTTCCGGTCGGTGAAGGCTTCGGCCGGTAGGGATTCCTACAGGCGGGTGTCCCACCCGGCTGCAACAAAATCTGATTTTTTTATTGCCTGGCAACTTACTTAGCATGTATAAAGCCTGCAAATTAAAAGTTAATGCTTATCCGTGTTGAGTTACCAATGTCGCTTGCTTTTACCGTAATGATCTTATTATAAATTCTACTGCTTTCGCTGCTGATGGCTTTTAAGGTATATATGCCTGGATCAATTTGTGTTTTTAATATGGAGCCAGGCGAAAGATCTGTATATGGTTGATTATTCAATATCAGTTTGCAGGCCTCAGTTGTAGTAAGTTCTAATTGGAATTTTTGAATGCCCTTGGCTTTTTTCTTTGATTCAGCTGTACGGATTTTCTGCTTTGTTTCAGCGTCTGTATCTTTTTTCTTATTCCGGGTATCTGCTTTTTGCCCAGATAAATCAATATTTTTAATATTGATTTCTTTAGCAGGTAAGCTGTCGTTCTGTTGCAAAGAATCACTGGTAGTAGCAATGGTTTTGGCAGTAGTATCTACAGGCGTTGGAATAACGGTATTTTTATTATCGGGTTTACCTGTAATACTGTTTTCCTTCATGAATTTTTTGATGAAAACAAAATACAGCAGCAACAGCAAGGCTCCCCCAGCTATAATAGACCCTCTCTTGTAATTAAAACGAATGATTCGTTTTTGTTTTTTTTCTTTAACAGGTGCTCCCTCAAAACTAAATGAACGTTTCAGCGGCTCTGTTATTGATGTTTGAGCTTGAGAAGCATCCGTTTTTCTTGAAGATGAAAATGGAATGATCGTATCTGGTTCACTTGTGCCGTCATTTTGTTTTGTACCGTTTTGTGTTTCTGTGTTGTAATAGGAAGAGGAGTAGATGCGCTCTGTTTTTTTGTTAAGAAGATCAATTAACTCTTCTGCCTTTTGCGCCCTTTGTTTGGCATCTTTCACCAAACAATGTGATACAATATTTTTAAAGGGTTCTGGCAACCGGTTGATTTTATCAGGCAATTCGGGAGCCATAATATTTGCCATGATCTGCTCAGAATTATCCTGCTCACTGTCTTTAAATAAAACCTTTCCGGTATATACTTCATATATAGTCACACCTAAAGACCACAGATCGAGATTGAAGGAAATTTTTTCGTCAATGCCATACTTCTTTGTATTGAATTGTTCAGGCGCCATAAAAGGAATAGATACAATCAATGCCGAAGAACTGTTGTTGTTCACAGTATCTGAAACTTTGCTGATGCCGAAATCGGTGATTTTTGCTACCGGACCTTCTACACTTTCTTTAATAAGAATATTGGCGGGCTTTATGTCACGGTGTATAATTCCTTTTTTATGCAGGTATGCCAAACCTCTTAATACATCAGCTAATAATTTTTTTAATACTTCGGAGTCAGGATGCGCTTTATAATATTCCGCTATGTTGCCACTGTCTAGCAATTCCATTACACATACCTGTATCTTTTCCGTTTCGCCAAAAGGATTTACGTTCTCTATTTCTTCAATATCCAGGTACCTGCATATATTGCCATGATCAAGATTGATCACTCTTCTTATTTCAGCAAAAGGGCTATATCGTTCCGAGAGATCGTTTGTTTTATAAATCTTTAATGCTACCCATCGGTTTAATTTTTTATCGTAAGCCTTATACACCCGTGAAAATCCACCTTTCCCAATCAGATCAGTAACCGGCAGGTACTCGTACCTGTTAAAAAGCACAATACTTCCTTCTCCACTTTTTTTTGCTAGCGGCGTGGTATCATCTGTATTCCCTTTTTCCACTAGTTCCTGTACTATAATCTGTGTATCATCAGTAGAAACTGTTGTTACAGTTTCAGTAATATTAATATTGTTATTGTCAACCTCGGGTGTACGCTTAACAACCTCGCCTGTCAATGCCGGTTCAATAAGTTGCGTATCATCAGATGTATTACTATTAGTCTTTGCTTTCGATATAATTTGTGTATCACCCTGCATTTCAATATCAGTATCTGCAATCATTGGTGCTATTGTCTTATATTGAGGTATTACCGGCATAATCCTCTGCGTATGATCACTATTATCTGCTTGCTGTGATATGTTGAGTACTGCAGTATGTTCAAAAGACATTTCTTCTTCATCTAATGAAGCACCATCAGTATCTTGCTGGTTAAAATATAAAAGCAGTTCCTCGGCATGTTGTGCACGTAGATTTGCATTTTTTATCAAACATTTTTTTATAAAAGTCCTAAATGGCTCGGGAATATTATTGATCTGTTCAGGCAAATCTTCATCAAGGATTTTTTTCATCACCTGTTCTGATGATTCGCGCTTATCAGGTTTGAATAATATCTCCCCGGTAATAATTTCGTATACACTTAAACCTAATTGCCAGATGTCTATGTTAGCGCTAACTTTTCCATTAATACCATACCGCTGAGGGCTTAACTGCTCGGGCGCAAGGTAAGGTATGGCTATGGTAAGCGATGATGATGTATCAGTATCTTGTGCATGATCAGTTTGTTCAAAATTGATACTATAGTCACTTATTTTACCTGTAACAGAATGATTGTTGTTTTTGTTTACAAGTATGTTAGAAGGGCGAAGATGTTTGTGAATGATATTATTGCTATGAAGGAAATCCAATCCTTTTATTACATCAGTAATGATTTTTTTTAACTGCTCCAGATCTTTATTGGCAGTATAGTATGCCTTTGCGTTTCCTGCATTTTCAAAGGCTGTAACAAAAACCTGTATACTTTCCGTTTCTCCAAACGCGTCTTCTTTTTCAATTTCTTTTATGTCAACGCATTTATTAATGTTAGGATGCTCAAGCGCAATCAATGAATGAATGGCAGCTTCACTTAAATTGCGTTTATGCAATGGTCCCGACTTGTATAGTTTTACGGCAACCCAATCATTCGTTTCTTTATCAAGTGCTTTATACACTCTTGAGAAACTCCCCTTTCCAACCAGGTCTGCGCCTGGGTTGTATTCGTAACGGTTAAAGAGTAACATGGTTCTATAATTTAATTGGATGAGGGTTTTTCTAAGGCGTCTGTTTGCCTTTCTGTTGATGTTTTTTGGAGCGGAATACTATCTGTTTTTTTCTTTAGTAAGGTTTTTAATTTTGCAGCGAGGCTGTCGGTACGTGTACTATCTTTTTTTGTTATGGTAAAAGCCGGTAATTTTTTTTGAGCGCTGTCTTTTACTTTTTCTTCCAATACTTTTTCAAATGGTGGAAGTACTTTTTTTTGACTGGTATCTGTTTGAGTAACAAAACTTGTATCGGAAATGTGCTGAATAACGTTATTGGGTAGTTGCTTTTGCTGATTATTGAACCGGAAGAAATAATAATATGTTGTAATAGCTGCCGCCACTATGCAAAACACGAATAGAAAAGGCCATACTTTCTTTCGTTTGTGTTTGACGGCTGGCGTATCATTGCTTTTTTCTATTTGCAATAAGTACATGGAATAATTATCTCTCGTTTTGTTGTAACACAGTTCCTGAAAATGGTCTGTAATATTAACCGGCTTACCGTTGTGGCTCTTTAACAATAAATGAAGATGCTGATCGGTTATATTTTCCAATACTCCATCTGTGCAAAGCATAAAATAATCCCCGTTCTGTATTTCAGTTATCCATTTTGCTTCAGCTTCAATAGGCGAGTAGTCTGCCTTGATGGCTTTGAGGATAATATTTTTCTGAGGATGATTGGATGCTTCATCTTCTGTTAACTCTCCTTTTTTTATTAATGTATTTACCAGGGAATGATCTGAGGTTTTATACAAAACCATTCCGTTTCTTATATGATAAACCCTGCTATCGCCACACCATGCTATAAAAGCCCCGCGATTAGTAAGCACCAGCAAGCAAAAAGTCGTAGCCATATCACTGTTTAGTCCGTGGTCACGGGCATAATCCACTAATTTTTGCTGTGCCTTTGCCAACAATGTGTTGATTGTTTCTGTTGATAAAGCATCGGTAGGTATTTTCGTTAAAGTATTGCTTGCAAACTCCGCTACAATCCTGCTGGCGATTTCGCCATTCTCTGATCCGCCTACACCATCACATACAATAAATATGCTGTCTTTAGCAGTAGCAGTACCAGGCTGCGGCCATATATAATCTTCCTGTGTTTTTTTGCCACCTATTTCGTGTAGATAATATATGCTGCTAAGATTCATATTTGCTTTTAATATTTATTAATTTGCTTTATAGACAAATCTTTTTTAATTATTTCTCTGTCAGAAATATTTTTTCATGAGCGCTTTAAAATCTTTTTCATTTTTTAAGCCGGCAATCAGTTTGTCTTTTTTTACATCTGCAGATTGAATGCTTTTTGTTTGGAATGATTTTTCGAACCACGGCAATGCTTCTTCTTTTTTTCCTTTTAAAAATAAAGATGATCCTATGCCATACATGGCTGAACCATTTGCCTGGTCGCCTGATAATATTTTTTGAAAGCAAACTATAGCGGAATCATATCTGCCAAGGTTGAGATAGATATTTCCCAGTTGGTATTGCAGGGTATTCGGAACGCTGTCCCGTGTTGCTGAACCATATTTAATATAATCTGGCAGTGCATTGTTGTAATCTCCTGCTTCATAATATGCCAGCCCACGATAGTATATCGCGTTTGGAAACGCATAAGCTGTATCTGCAGTTATAAGGATGTTGTAGTTATTGATGGCAGATGAAAAATCACCGTAGGTTTGCTGGTATAATGCCAATTGGTATAGCCATTCTGTTTTTTTATTATTCAGCGAAACGGCCTTGTTTATATTCTCAATGGCATCTTGTGGTTTACCTATCTTGTTATAAGCCATTCCAATATTGTAATAAGCTTGATCCAATGCATTGTTTTTCTTTATAGCTGATTTATATGCATCAATAGCCTTATCCTGCATATTGAGGTGGAAATAAGCTTTGCCCATCGCATTGTATATATCGGCGATAATTGCATTGGGAGGATCATTTTTTAGTGCGCCTGCTGTTTTAATGGATTGTTCAAAGTTTTGTGTTGCGTTGCTGTAGTCGTTAACTGCCAGGTAAGCATCGCCCAACCCTTTCTGAACTTTATATAATTGCGCGTATCCCTGTGCGGAAGCTTTTTTTAAATCAGCTATAGCAGCAGTATACTCCGCTATACTGTAATAACTAACACCTCTTTTATAATATGCGTCTGTGTAATTTTTGCCCAGGTCAATGGCTTTGCTGTAGCTTTCAATGGCTTCTTTATAATTATGCAATGATGTATAATACTCTCCTTTGGCGTAATGATACCCACTGTTGGTTGGGTCAATAGCTATTGCATCGTTAACAAAATTCATGGCAGTTTCCTTTTCATTAGCAGTAAAGCTGGTTGCGGAAAGATGAAAAAGAGAATCAGCGTACCTGGAAATATTTGTAAGGTTGAGGGAGTCTAATTTTTTTGAGCGGGCATTCGCGAAGTACACGGAAGCATACAACGTGTTATTCATATTCAATTGGCAAAGCCCCCTGTTATAATATGCGAACGCATCACTGCTGTCAATTTTTAATGCACTGGTAAAATTAACGTCAGCCCCGGCAAAATCTTTTTTCCGGATTAGCAATAACCCTTTCTTTATATACAATGGTTTTGATTTTAAGTCTGCATCCAGGCCTGCATCCAATGCTTTTATCGCGTCATCTATATTATTGTATAGTAACATCTGCAGTTCTGATATGGCTTCGTATATATGAAGGTTCTTTTTATTGAGCGGCAGGTAAGAAGTATAACCCGTTAAGGCTTTTATGTAATGTTCTTTTTTATCGTCTACTTTTTTGGCTTTTACTACTGCGTCTCCTAAAAATTTATGTAAATCGGAGCGTCCTTCTATAGCTGCAAGATTTTCATTGTCCAGCTCATAGGCTGTGGTAAAGTCTTTCATCGCCTCATCATATTCTCCACTCTTAACATAGCTTCTGGCTCTGCCCAGGAAATAGTCTGAATCTTTTTTCTTTTTGATGGCTGCGCTATACTGTTTAATGGCTTCCTTATAATTGCCTGCTTTATAATTCAGGTTCATCTCTGTTAAAAAATTAACCTTCTTCGTAAGCGCTTCAATCTCTGCCTGCAGGTTTTGCTTTTCAGTTGGTTTACTATCAAGTGCAGATCTGTAAGATCGTATGGCCTCTTCATACTCCCTGTTCCTGGTAGCCAGGCGGGCATTTTCAATGTACTGTTCAAATAGCTGGTCTTTACTCACATTTGTATCGTGTTGCACTTTAATCGCCTTTCTCAGTTTGTTTCTTGGTAGTGGGTCATAAGGCATTAAGTCCTTTGCCTGGTTGTAATAATTCAACGCGTCGGTAAAATTATTTGCATCCAGCGCTTTATCGCCATCGTTGATAAGCTTATTGAATTTTTGTGTCTGCGTGTTTTCTTCATCCATCAATTGTTTTCTTTTCTTCGCTTCTATTTCAGCATCAATGCTTGCTGCGGCAGCGCTATCAATACTGCCTGCTACCTGCGCACCGGGTTCTCTTTGTATAGCTATATCATTCGCCAGGTCGTTAAGGGTATCTGCGGGTTCAAAAAAACTGATGCCTGCTATGTAAGGAATCCATTTATTGTTGCTGTTGATTATTTTTATTTCAGCAACCCTGTTATTTAAAGTGTATGGAGTTGCCGCCTCTACGCCTTTGTATTTGCTGTTGAAAAAGGAAGAGAAATATACTTTTACATACAGGTAAGTTGCTTTTTTTACCTGCGAAACTCTTATATCGCTGAAAGCGATAGAAAAATTATCCGTCTTGGTATAAAGAATATCAAAGTCCTTAAGGTATTTAACTACATCAATATCGCTTGCGTCAGCAGTATGATGAATTTTTGGGTTGAGATCACTTTCAATTCTCGTTTTATCAGAATAAAAAATTTTATTGTTGTTACCGCCGTAACTGTTATTAATGATCTCCTCGGTTTCTTTTGAATCAAAACCAGGCTGCGCTATATTATTTAATAAGTCCTGTAATTCTCTTCTTACCAGTACTTCCGCTTTATACCTGATCTCCTGCATGTCTTTTACAGTAATGGAATCCTGCGCATATATGTTTGTACTCAAAAAACATAGTGCTGACATTATTAAAAAGTATCTGGGTGCCATTGTATTCTTTTTTATACCTGCAATAGAATATTATTTGTGGTACGGTGATTATTCTCCTAAAAGCCCGGTTTTATATTTCATCTTCTCTTCAGCAGGCAGCCTGGTTTTATATTTTATCTTCTCTTCAGCAGATATTTGTTTAAGACTATTGATAAGCCAACCCGAATTAAGACTTGCCCGCGGGAAAGATTCAACCGTAAACACCCAGCCATTCACCTGCAGAAAATGATACACAACCTGCTTTACATACAATAGTTTTATTTGTCCTGATAAAACAGCATTATAAAATGCGACATTATTGCTTCGCTTAAAAAAAACATTATCGAAGTAGGTAGATAAATTCTCTTTATCATCTAATGCTTTGTTTAAAGCGATAAAATTATTGGTATGGCTTGCTGGATGAATAAACCTGTTGTTGTTTGTTGTAATAATTATATTATTCGCGCCTGTTGAAGGAAAAGGATTTTTCTTTACTCCTTCAATCAACCACCTTGCACGACTATTCTCATCAGCATCCAGTTTCATAATTACAGGCACATCTGTTTCCGTATTGCCTTGCTGAAAGCGGCACAATACTTCCGCGAACCAATCGTCTCCATAAAAATTCAGAAAGCACGGATTGCTACTCCTGGTTACAACTGTTATGAAACTATCTATAATAACCGGGCTCCATGCATTTGTTTCATAATTGAATAGACTTTTTATGAGGTCTTGCCGGGTTACAGAAAAATTCTTTTTGTACCGTGCATAGGTCTTTCGTATAAATGAATCTTTATCATCATTAAAGCGTTCAAAAAATTCGTCAATTTGTTTTACCTCATAAATAAAATGTTTTTCCCGCTGCCCGGCATCATTTGTATACTGTGCAAGGCAGCACTGAGTAGAAGCGCCTATTGCCATATATAGTACTATTAAAAATCCGCGCTTCATAACAGGTTAAAATTTATTGGGTTTGAATCTGCGATTTCGTGTATACTACGCCGATATCTGAGAGCAAAACATCCCACATTTCTGTGGTATTGCCTTCGGCATTTTTTTCGTAGGCTTTCAATACTACAGTTGCTGTTTTTTTGGTTACATCTTCATATACAACTTTCCCGTCCATAAAACCTCTGAACACTTGCTCAAGTGTTACTGTGCCGTAATAATTGCCATCTAACCCTTTCTTTAGTTTATCAACATACTGAACGTTTGTCCATTCAACTTCCACTCTATCATAGTTCAGCGATTTTAATCTCAGCAGGTATTGCCTGATCTTGTAGGATTTTATTTCATCTCTTGTAACAGATGATACCTGTACCGCGGCATCTTCATTAATAAATAATTGTATTGCCTGGTCTAAGGCCTTGTTATGCTCTTCATAGCCGTACGACTTTGTGCATAGAATTTTCAGGTAACTGTTGAGATCTTTCGTTTTTTTTATTGCCTTTTCTTCAAACGCTTTTTGTGAAACATTCCCGGTAAGCGCTTCAAATGTCAGTGTGTTCTTCTTTTCTTCTACTGGTATTTTTGCGGTATCTGCAGTTTCAATATTTACGGAAGGGGTTGTTGCCGGTACAACTGGTGAATTTATTTTTAAAGATGTTGAAGTTGTTGCTGTACTTATTGTATCAAACTGCTTTGTCTGTGGAGCTATAGGTTTATTTGTCCATAATATATTTGCCACTTTTGTTACAGACAGTGTTGGGTAAATGCTATGCAGTCCGTTTCTGTATATAACCGCCGCTACCTGGCGTTTATCAATTTTTGAAGGATCCTGTTGTGCCAGGTAAATGTATTTGCTGTCTTCTTTTGTTATATCTACGCTCATCCTGGTTGCCGTTATGGTATATATAGCGTCAAGATTAAGGCGTGTCTCATTTTCATCCTTTAGAAATTGATCAATCTGTTGTTTATCTTCTATAGTACTAAATTGAAGTTTCTGTGGCAGAAGATATTGCCCGCTTTTATTAAAAAGAAGTATGGCGTCTGTTATGGCAATGGTTTGGGCTGAAGCTTTGCCTGAAGAAGGAGTATAGCTGATGCCTGTAGGGCTGATGGCTGTTATCTTACATAACATATTTGTCTTTGAGAGATAGATCATGTTCTGGCAGAAACAGATAGAACTGTACAGACATGCAAATATGCCCATGCACAAAACCTTTATTTTTTTGTGATGGAATACATGGCATATAGTTGCAGCAAAGAACTGCAGCATATATATATTGCTAAAAGAAATTGGAATATTTTTCTTCAACATTGTTTTGGTTTTTCGGTTTAAACAAAACCAGCAAACAAAAAAAATAATACGGATCACTATAAAATCTATCAACATGCTATTATCTTAGGATGCGTATTGATTATTCATACAACTTGAATGCATGAGATTTGTTACCATCCTTTGCTGTATAATCCTTTTACAATATTGCACTCCCCCGCTTCAACTCATCAGCTATCATAAAAGGGCTGATGATATTTATATTAACACGAGGCTGAAACAATTTGTAAAAGAGAATCCATCCCCCAAAATTGTATTGCGTGTGCTTTCAACCGGGGATAATGGCATGTCTTCTACTGCTACTAACTATAACTGGATATATACTACTATTGAAAAGGTATTATTAAAAGAGGGTTTCGTTGTGCGTGACAGGACGCTTTTTAACGCGGTTGTTGATAAGAACAGAGGTTCTGACTATGCTACTATCCGCAATAATACCGACACAGATATTATAATGGAAATATTAAAAATAGATACCGCGGTGTTATATACTACTGATACAGTATTGCTTGCTTATCATAAAAAGCAGCGTAAAGATGTGCAGCAAATGCACTACCAGGCTTTGGGAGCAACTATTGAATACAGGCTGATCATGATGAAGCAGAATGATATTACCGCGGGGCTTAGCTATTATTACGCACCCTGTGTTGATGGCTGTGAAGCGCATCGTTTTTCTATGGCTGGAAATAATACGAAGCAAACTGTACTACAAAAGATTGTTCCGGCAGAAAGGCTTTCCACATTTGTTGAACATACTGTAGCAGATATGACAAGGCAACTCAGATCCCAATAATTATTCTGCCGGCACCCACCAGCCGCTGTTTCCAGTAAGGATCATTAATACTGGCAATGCTTACGCCTTTCGAAGATGAAGCGTTGATAAAACGGCCATTGTCTAAATACATACCCACGTGAGAAACTACATTATCGCCAACGGTTTTAAAAAAAACAAGATCACCTTCAGACAGGTGTGCTATTGATTTGAATTTATCAACCCACTGCGTATAAAACTGTTCTACTGATGTACGTGGAATATTGATGGCGTATACGCTATCAAGCAGTCGCTGTATAAAAGCCGAACAGTCAATGCCTCTTTTGTCGGTTCCGCCCCATTTATAAGGAGTATTCAGCCAGTAGTCAATAAATTGATACAAAGGAATGTTCCCGATTTTATCTGGTTTTACGTCTAAATAACCAGCGTACTTATTTTGGAGAATGGAGTAGCTGGTTCCTTTTTTTTCAGTAGTTGTGTTTTCAATCATAATTACTCCGCCTCCGGTTGTGGCTTTACGTGAGCTTCCGCATGCGCTTAAAAAAAGTACAAAGCAAAACACAGATATGAAACGAAGTAAAATCATATGCTACAACATGGTAATAATAAAAAGGGTAACAATTAAGCGAACAGGTTTATATAGATACTGGTCGGAAGAATTGATAGTGAAGGTAACAAAAAAATAAATAGGGGATTTTTACTCATAGTAAATAAAAGGTATTGTTTATTTTTTTGCTGCCGGTTGCATTATTTGATTTACTCCGCTGTATCCAATTCAGTTAGTACTCATTGTTTCGGGCCTTTCAGTTCAGTACTTAATTTTTTCTTATGAGCAAGAAACCTTCCTTTTTCCGCATTGACGAGCAGGTGTTTTTCACAATGACGGGCATGTGCGTTATCGCTTTGATAGTGCTGGCATTCCAATATGCCAACCAGGAAACCTGTTCTCCCATAAAAATTTCTTTTTCAGATTCATTGATAGCCGGAAGTATTATCCGTTTCAAAGCAGAAACGCAGGGAGGAAAAACTTTTGCGTGGAATTTTGGAGATGGCGCTGAGAAAGAAGAGCATAACAATACAACTACACACATCTATAAAACAGCCGGCAGTTATACTCTCAGTATATTAATAAATGACCGTTGCGAAGAAACGCAAACTTTTTTAGTAAAGGAAGCGCCTGTAGTAGCTAATACGGGTTTGTTGCCTGTTATAGAAGCTTCATCAGACACGGCATATACCGGTGAACCAATAACAGTAACGGATGTTTCTACCAATTCAACAAGCTGGGAATGGTTTTTTGGCGAAACCAATACTGTTGATAAATCTACGCAGGAAGCAACGTACATCTATAATACGCCCGGTTACAAAACCATTTACCTCCGCATTAATGGAAGATCAGATCTTACCAGGACAAAGGATATTTATGTAATTGATAAGGAGCTTGCTATAAATAATATAGTTAAACCAAAACCAATCATTCCTAAACCTGCACCTGTTCGTCCCACTATTAAAGATAATCCGCAGGTAGATAAAACGCTTACAGAGCAAATTGAAGAAAAGAAACCCGCAATTATACCAGAAGCGCCAAAACCTAAAGCACCTGATGTATCAACAGATGAATTGGTGACCATGATAAAATCTATCGCCGCCGGGGATAAAAACGCTGACATCTTCAATCCATACCTCTGTAATAACAAGGAGATTAAAGTAGCGTACAACAATAATGTAATGACGTTTCAAAAATTTTGTGAAGCATTACAGGAGCTGAAGAAGAAAAAGATCAAAAAAATATCGGTTTGGCGTAATGTAAATGCACAGACCAATTGTATAGAATCCATGGTTGTCAGCATTGAAACTAAGAAAGGTATTTGGCCGTTCAATTAAAATATATAAATCCATTTTATGGCACTTGTTGCACAGGATATTTCGCTTACAGATGAAGCTAAGCGAGTAATTAAAATAGCGCAGGCTATCGCGAAGGAAAATATGAACGTGAATTTTTCTCCTTCGCATATGTTAAAGGCATTAGTACACAAAGACGCGGGATTAACCGGCTTGCTTAAAAAACTGGATAAAGACATTTATTATATTGAGGAATGGGCGGAAGTAAGGATCGAAACAGAAAAGAAAACTACCACTCCTTCAGACACGGTGCCTGGAGACATGATGGTAGAAGAAGTAATGAATGAGGCGGATAATATCAGGCTTAAATTTTTGAAAGATCATATAGAACCATTGCACCTGCTCGCTGCAATCAGTACTCCCGGTGTAGGCTTCAGTTTTGAACAGTTAAAAACTTTTCCCATAAGGAGAGAGGAATTATTACAGACTGAAACAGACAAAAGCGATATTCAATCCCTTTTTGGAAACCAGTTGTCATCATCTAACGGAAATGAACAAGCTACACGGCAGGCGCTCTTAAAATATTGCTTAGATAAAACACTACAGGTTAAAGAAGGAAAGGTGGATGCCATCATCGGTCGTGATAAAGAAATAAGAATGATGAGTGAGATATTATGCAGGCGTTCAAAACCCAATGTATTAATAATAGGTGAACCAGGCGTAGGGAAATCTTCGCTGGTTGATGCCTTTGCCATTGCCGTACTAGAAAATAAAGTTCCACACCATTTGTGTAACGCACACATTTTTGAATTGGATTGTGGCGCGTTAATCGCGGGAGCATCGTACAAAGGCGAAATAGAAGACAGGCTTAAGAGTATACTCACCGAGATAAAGCAGTTTGACAAAGCCATTTTGTTTATTGATGAAATACATACACTTATTGATAAAAATGGTGCTGCCGGCGGTGCGGTAAATATGCTTAAACCTGAGCTGGCCCGTGGTGAAATAACGCTTATTGGTGCAACTACCATGGATGAGTACCGTAAGTTTATTGAAAAAGATGAAGCGTTGAACCGCAGGTTTGAACAGTTGGTAGTAGAAGAGCCAGATAGTATGACTTGTTTTTATATGATGAAAGCTGTTATTCCGAAATTTGAAAAACATCATGGTTTACAGGTAGCAGAAGATACCATCAAAGAAACTATACGCTTAGCCAAAAGATATATTAAAGACAGGCGCCTGCCTGATGCCGCTATTGATTTGGCAGACAGATCTATGGCAGCGTTGAAAATGATCAATGATACAGGAGGTACAGATCTTGAAACATTCAGGAATAATTTTGATGCCTGGCATGCAGATGATACTACCGCAAGTTCTGCAACGCACAATACAGAAGAATGGCAATGGCTGCATGCGCAGATGAAAAATAAGCTGAGCCCGATATTGTGGGGTTATTTTCAAACCGAAGATGATCCTTCGGGTATGCAGGACGAAGAAGATATTAAACAATACCTGCTGAATGCATTGGATACTTTGCAGGCAGCAGCGGTAAACAAACATACAACACTCGAGAAAAGTGATGTAGCTGCCATCGTTTCTTATAAAACCGGTATTCCTATCGGCAAAGTACAAACGCAGGAAAGAGAACGCCTGCTGAATATGGAAGAGGTACTGAAGCAACGGGTAATAGGGCAGGATCATGGAATAAAAACAATTGCTGAAGCGGTACTGGAATCCAGATCAGGATTAAGTAAACCTGGGCAGCCGATAGGTTCTTTCTTTTTTCTTGGCCCCACAGGTACCGGTAAAACAGAACTGACAAAAGCGCTCGCTTCTTTTCTGTTCCAGGATGAATCTTTTATGATCCGTTTTGATATGTCTGAATTTAAAGAGGAGCATTCCGCAGCATTGTTATATGGCGCGCCTCCCGGTTATGTTGGGTATGAAGAAGGTGGTTTGCTGGTGAATAAGATCAGGCAGAAACCTTACTCGGTAGTATTGTTTGATGAAATTGAAAAAGCACATACATCAGTGTTTGATATTTTCCTGCAGATTATGGATGAAGGAAAGCTGCATGACAAGCTCGGAAAGGAAGGCGATTTTTCTAATGCTGTCATCATCTTTACTTCTAATATCGGCAGCCAATATGTGGTGGATGCGTTTGATAAAGGCGAAGTGCCTTCATCATCAAAACTGATGGAAATTATGGGGCAACATTTTCGTCCTGAATTCCTTGGCAGGCTTACTGAAATTGTTCCGTTTGCACCAATGACTGAAAGCATGGTGCAGAATATCCTGAAGGTTCAATTGAAATCACTATACGCTGCTCTTGAAAAACAAGGCATATCATTAACCATTTCTGATAAAGCGGGTTTGCTTTTAGCACAGATGGGTTTTACACCAAAGTATGGAGCAAGACCACTCTCCGGCGTTATCCGCTCGCAATTGCGCAGACCGCTTTCGAGAAAAATTATCAGTGGAGAAGTAAAACCTGGCGATAAAATAATGCTGGATGCAGGTAACAATAATGAATTAATGTGGATAATACAACATTAAGGTCATCTCATTTTATACTCATCGCACACCGTTCCTTGTGATTGTTATAGTTCAGTCAGGCACATAAACCGGCTTTATTTATAGCTATCTGCATGGTACATTATTAATGCCGCATTCAATCGCATTATATGTACTGTACGCAGCATGCATTCTTTTACAGTAGGTTTTAAACGCATTAATCACTTTTAAATAAAACAAATATGGCTATTGAAAAATATGGTATCGGCGGTATGGTACAGGATACAGAAGCATTTGAAGCTTTTGCCGATATTCCTCAAAACAGGGTATTGATGGCGGAAAAACTTACTGCCGAAGCTCCTGTAAAACCTGAAGTTGTAGAAGGACTTACTACCGTTGAACAAGTGTTTGAACATTTTAAACCCAATATTGAAATGGATTTTGAAACGGAAGATGGCGCTACAAAAAAAGAAACATTACGGTTCAGCAACCTTGGCGATTTTGGGGTAAAAGGCATTACAGCACAAAGCTCCTTTCTTAATGAGCTCACTATGAAAAAAGAGCAGTTTCAAAAAATCATCAAACAGCTTAAAACAAACAAGTTGCTTAAGCAGGCTATAAGCAAAGAAGATTCCAAACAGAATCTTGTTAACGCTATCAATGCGCTTATTAAGGAGCTGGAACAGGTAAAGTAAACAATCATTAATCATACACATTTTATCACGCCAAACATCTGATCAAATACTCAAATTTTTCACCATGGCACAGGAACAATTAAAAATAGAAGAACCGCAGGCTGCAGTAGCGGAAGCGGTTAAGATAATTGACAAACCAGGCGAGTTGCTTGATTCCAGTTTAAAAGGACTGGAAAAATTCGGCGGATTTGATATGCTCGAAGCTGCTATTGAAGGCGCGCAGAATATCAATCCTGAACGCAAAGCCCGCAAAAAAATATTTCTTGAAGAAACATCAAGAAAAGGAGAACGCGAAGCGCTTAAAAAAGCATTGCAGTGGTGGAGCGAAGTATTGAGCAGCTCAGGTGATATTGCTGAAATGATTGAAACCTGCCAGCAAAAATCGGATCATGCGGGAGAAGTATTGAAGAAAAATTTAAAATCTGCGGTTGATTGTACCCGTGAGCTTGAACGTTCATACAGGTCAGCAGCATTATTTTTTAAAAATACTGAAAGTATGAAGGTGAAAAATGTTTCCGTGATGAATGTAGATCCCGACCAATTGAAAGATCTTGACAATACCCGCTTTATTGATGCGATAAGAACGGAGTTGGTTGATAATTACGACCGGCTTGATTTACGCAATAATTACAGCCTTTTGATTTTACCAGGTTACCTCGGGTCAAATATGGTAATTGAAAAATGGGCAAAGATCGCTTATGAAAATAAAGTAATGCTGGTAACAGATTTTGAAAACCTGGAAGCACCGGATGATGTAATGGAGCTTTTTGAAGCAGCAAATTTAACCGGTGGCGATACGTATCGCTCTAATGCAATCATGTCGTGTAATTGGCTGGTAGGTCGTGGCAGGTTCGACGAAGTGGGTGAGGAAGAAGATCTGTATGTGCCGCCTGCAGCAGCATTAGCAGGTAAAATATACAACACATTAATGTCGCAGGTTACCGCAGGTAAAAAACATGGCGGTATAAACGAAGTAGAAGGCGTTCGGTTCGATTTAAAGAAAAGTGAGATAGCCAGTTTGGAAAAATTAGGATTGGTGCCCATGGTAAAAGAATATGGTAAAGTAATGGCCTTCTCCGCTAAAACACTTTTTAATGGCGATAATATTGGTTTGCAAACCTACTCAGTGGTAAGAGTGTTTGATTATGTAGCAAAAGTGATGATGGATTTTTTAAACCGCAGGGCGTTTGAAAACTTTACCGCCAATACCAGGAAAGAATTGAATGGGCAGATTGTAAAATTTCTTGATGGTATTACAGGCCCAAGCAAATTGATAGAAAGCTTCACCATCAGGAGGTTTGAACAGGATCCCGTTCAAAAAGACAAGATCTATCTTGATATACATATGAAGCCTTATTTTCCGGCAAAGACTTTTTTAATAAAACTCGAAGGACAAAAAGGCGATGACGGCAACGACTGGTCTTCTGAATATGCACAGGATAAATAGGCTATGAGCCTTGAGCCCTGAGCTTTCAGCAAGATAATACCTGAAAGCCGACCACTGATAGCTGAAAACTGACAGCTAACAACTTTTTTAATCATTTAAACCAATAATTATGTCTTTTAAAGCAACATTGAACGTGGCAGGTAAAAAGCCCACGGTGTTATCTTGTCATTATTCACTTAAACAGGAAACTGACCCTACAGGTCGTCCTTCTTCTATTACCCGCGGCGGAAAAATAACCGTGACTGTAGAAGGTAACGAAGACACAACATTCTTTGAATGGATGTGTAATAGTTTCGAAAGGAAAGATGGCTCTATCGTTTTTCTGAAACGTGATTCTGATGCTACCATGAAGGAGCTGAAATTTAAAGAAGCTTACCTGGTAGATTACACAGAAAATTTCGATCACACCGGCGACAATCCAATCTCAGAAACTTTTACCCTCAGTGCTAAGGAAATTACACTGGGTACAGGTACACATGCCAATGAGTGGATAAAATAATCTTTATCTGAACGGGCGGCATACAGTTGCCCGTTCAGATAATATTACACCTGCCTTTATGCCTGGCAGCTTAATAAATGCAGCATAGTATTAGCAAGATTAAATTTTCGATTATGTCTTTTGTTGCCAAATTATCAATTGACGGTGGTGAGCCGATAAGCGTACTTCACTGCGGTTTTCGTTTTAGCCAGGTAACAGATACTACCGGTAAACCAACCGCAATTCCACAGGGCGGCAATGTAAACCTGGTGGTAGAAAGTAATGGTGATACCGAATTGTTTGACTGGATGATCAGTGCTACCCAAACCAAAAATGGAAAAATCACTTTTTTCAAACGCGACGCCAACAGCAAATTAAAAATACTGGAATTCTCCAATGCGCATTGTGTAGACTACTATGAAACCTTTGATCATACCGGTGAAATGCCCATGCAGATACGACTTACACTCAGCGCTCATGAAATAAAATTAAACGATTCAGAATTTAAGAATAATTGGCCGGGATGAGCGGTCAGCTATCAGTAGTCAGCAATCAACAATCAGATCGGCTCATGTCTGATAGCCCAAAAAATATTTAATCACATAGCTCTTATTGCTTGCAGCTCAAAAGCTGAAAGCCGATAGCTGATAGCCCACAACTCAACATGGCACAATTTGTAGAAGCCGATATAGATATAGAAGGCAAAAAAATAAAGCAGTATTCTTCATTTGTGCTTTCTCAAAATATTTTTGATCATCACAGTTTTCGATTGGTTTGCCCTGCCGAAGCTATTGATGGTACATCAGGCGCTATATTCAATTCCTCAAAAAATATGATTGGCGCCTCCTTTCAGATCCAGATAGATGCCGTAGAGGGCAAAGGCACGCTCAAGTTTAGCGGTGTTGTTACGCAGGTGGAAGAATCGCGCCACAATGGGCATGTTGGCGATATTATTATCAGTGGATTCAGCCCTACTATACTACTCGACAGTGGACCACATTGTCAAACATGGGAAAAGAAAAATGTAAAAAACATTGCTGAAGAGGTATTAAAAAATTTTCCCCAGAACCTGTTGAATCCGAAGGTAGCTACCGTATACGGAGAAACATTGTCGTATGTTGTTCAATACAAAGAAACCGCCTGGCAATTTCTCAGCCGGTTGTGCGGCATGTATGGCGAGTGGTTATATTATGATGGGCAAAAATTGATTGCAGGTCCGCCGAAGGGAAATAAAGTAAAACTTTTTTATGGCAGCAACATGCAGCATTTCAGCATGGCATTGCAGGCCAAACCTGCTTCCTTTGAAGTAATGGCTTACGATTATATGAATACACAGGTGTATGATGGATCACCATCAGGCATTGCAGGTAAAGCAGGTTTGAACGATCTGGGCAAACATACTTTAGATAAAAGTGAAAAGCTATATACTACAAAACCGAAACAGTGGTACAACCAGTTTGTGAACACTAAAAAACAGCTTGATGATTTTGTGAATATACGTGCTGCCATCCAGAGCAGTAATATGGTGCGCTTTGCCGGTAGCAGTGGTCATCCCGGTGTGCAGTTGGGAGGAGGGGCAGGTATAGATGGCAAAAATATATTCAGCCAATCAGACGAGTCCTTTGGCGACTACACTATTACTTCGGTTAATCATTACTGTGATGGTCAGGGTAACTATTCAAACGATTTTACAGCCATACCTGCCAGTATAAAAATGCCACCGGTAAATGTTAGCGCCGAACCACATTGCGAAACTCAAAGTGCGGTGGTTACAGACAATCACGATCCTGAAGGACTTGGTAGGGTACGTGTGAAATTTCATTGGATGGCTGATGCAGAAAAATCTCCCTGGTTACGTATAACGGGTATGCATGGCGGTGGAGGAAAAGGGATATTCTTTATTCCTGAAGTAGGAGAAGAAGTGATTATTGGCTTTGAAGGTAATAGTGCTGTTAAACCGTATATAGCCGGTACGGTGTATAATAGCAATGAAAAGACAGATTTCAGCAATGATGCCAATGACGTTAAGGCAATTCAAACGAGAAGCGGTAACATGATTGTGATGAATGATAAAGAAGGTAGTGTGCATGTAGCCGATGCCAAAGGCAATGATGTAAAGATTGACGGAGAGGGAAATATCAAACTTACCGCAACAGATAGTATAGTACTTTCCTGCGGTGATGCAAAAATAGAAATGCAGAAAGACGGTACCATAAATATTACCGGTAAAAAAATAACCATCAACGCAGATGAAAAAGCGGTTGTAGAAAGCAAGCAGGCAAAATTTACCGCTGACGGTGGAGGTAACGAAGCCACAATGGAAGGCATGAAAGCAGGGGTGAAGGGAACAACAGAAGCCAAAATTGATAGCCTTCAAACAACAGTAAGCGCCAGCGCCAAAGTAACCGTGCAGGCAGCAATGATTATGTTGAATTAAAATGTGAATCTGCTAGAGTAACAACCCGACGACATAAAAAACAAGTGATGAGCAAATATTATCGTTTTCAAAATGACGCACCCAGGGTTGGTGAAATTGTTCACTGTTATACCAGTAAACATGATTTTCTCCAATTTGTGAGAATGATGAAAACTCAGGATACACAATTCAGTAGAATGAAATTCTGGGAATTGGAAGGAGTATTTATAAGAAGTGATGAAGAAGACGCTGTGATTAAAATTACCGGCGTTAAAAAAATCAGTATTTAATCATGGGCAAACCAGCAGCAAGAATAGGAGACATGCATGTGTGCCCGATGGTAACACCCGGTGTGCCACCTATACCACATGTAGGCGGTCCCGTTACCGGCCCAGGTTGTCCTACCGTTTTAATTGGCGGAATGCCGGCTGCAGTGATGGGCGATATGTGTGTATGTACCGGTCCGCCGGATACTATAATATTAGGATCAACAGGTGTAATGATTGGTGGCAAGCCGGCTGCAAGAATGGGCGACCAATGTGTGCATGGCGGTACGATTGTATTAGGCTGTCCAACTGTGCTGATTGGTGAAGTAGGGAGTGGCGGAGCTTCAGGTAGTAGTGTGGCTGTAGAAGGAGGTGCTGCAAAAGCGGGAGGCTTAACGGGCATGTCGAAACAGGTATTAAAACAAGTAAAGAAAGACGCAGCGCCTCAGTTAGACGTGCTGCTTACACAGGCATTGGCTTTGAAAGAAGCTGCAGAGCAGGGTGCACCCCTGGTGCATAACCCAAAATGTTGCGATGCGTGTGATAAAAAAATGAAGGTGTAAAGAAAAAAATATAGTATATGCTAAACATACATAGTGATCAGATTGATGTATTTAAAGAAACTGCTTTAAAGCAATTTGAAGACGAGATGGTAGAACATGTACAGGATTTCTTCCCTAATCACTTCGCGCTGATGGGCGAAGAGGGGATACGTACTTTAACGAGATATGGATATGTAAGAGCCAAGACATACGGATTAATAAGCAAAAGAAATGTATGTCTTTACATCAACAGTATGCTCTTATTAGGCAGTCATTTTGATAAAGATCCTCAATATCCATGGGCATCTGAAATTTTAAATGATGTGTCATTAATAAATCCTAATGACAAAATGGATGCCGTTAGTGAAAGGATGCTGGATTTTATGGAAGCTATTTCGGGGCCCCGGCATCTGAACATTTACCGCGCGGCACTGAATATGAAAAACAATCACCAGAAAATATATCAGACATTGGTGTTGGGAGATATAGCAGACACATCCAAAGATCTGTTTCGCTTGTTTCCTAAAAAACATGAAGCCGTTGGTGAAGAGCATATTGCGGCGCTTGTAAAAAAAGGAGTAACCGATGCCCGGAAGTATGGAATAAAAGATGAATCGTTGGCGAGAGTGTATATTTTGTTTATGTTTTCGATGGGAGCTGGTTTCGCCAGTGATCCCCAGTTTCCCTGGACTTCGCAAATATTGAATGATGATACCATTCCAGATGAAAGAGCCAAAGTGGAATTGCTTTTTCAAACCGCAATAACTACACTGGAAGATTTTCTTTTAAAATATAAAAATCACTAATACACCATATGTGTTCTTCCTGCAGCGCTGATGACCATGCAAAACAAATGCCTGATTCAGCGTGTGATGGAGATAACGCTGCATGTAACGAGATTGAATATAAACTTGTGTCTATAACAGTGAAGGCTAATGCAACCCAAAATGGTGTAACCGGAAATAAAAACTGGGTAGCGGTTAAGAAGGATGCGGATGAGATTATTGTAGAGGCGGTTACCAGTCCTGATAATATACAAGGCTGGCAAAAAATTAACTGGTGGGGAGATAAAGGTGACGAAGTTCCAGGTAAACCCAATCAGAGAAAATTATCAAGAAGTGAAAGCAAGACTTTAGAAATAGAGGCAGACCTTGGCGGTGTTAATGACAAACTTAGTATTTGGGTTGTATGGGCAGAGATCACCATCCATACCTCAGGAACAACCCCCAAAAATTCAAAACAATTTTCAGCGGTAACCTTTGCTGAAAAAGAAAACCTGGGTGCTGTTATTAATAATTCATTTGGTTTAGAATCTGCCAGGGGGAAAGTGGCTTTGGTTGCTCAAATAATACCGGCAGGTATTAACCAGGTTGCTGTTTCAGGATGGGCCTTTAAAAGAGAAAGAATAAGCCGCGACTGGGTTGATGGCGTTAAACGGGGTGTAGGTGATGGTGCAAAAAATTATTGGAATACACAGTGGGTTGATGATACTTCTAAACCCGAAGCAACTATGCTGACACCCACAAATGACCCCGCCTCAAAATCGGTTGATCAGATATTTGATATTGATGGACCGGACACTGCCTGGGGAAGCAAAGACTCAGAAACGTATAATAATTTCCGGCAGTGGATTGAGTGGAATAATGAAAAATGCTCCGACTATGCCTTGTGGTACTGGAAAGCAAGCTGGCAAAGCGCATATACGCCAAAGATAACATTGAAGGAGGTAGGAACAGGAAATATAACGCTGCCGGATGAATCACCCATTCACGCCGGAAAGCCAAAGCCGGTAAAATAAATAATCACTTTTAAGGAGAATGTAGATGTGTAAATCGAAAGAAGCTGATGCTGATGCGCAGCAAAAATCTGATGCAGGTTGTGATGGGGGAGTATCGCCATGCAAAGACGATAAAATTAAGCCTTCCAAATGCATGGTACAATTTAGGCCAAAAGCTGGATGGAAAGGCGAATTTGGTTTCGATTGGATGCGAATAGGTGATACTGGTGAAACCAAATATGAAACACTTATAAAATCTGCATTTGGTTCCACTACACCGTTTTCAAAACTTAAAAGTGAATACAATACTATTCCTTCTAAAATAGCAGCAGAAACAGAATATTTTGTGCCCTGGCTAAATCTTTATCCAAAAGAAACGGCTGGTACGCCCACTCCCCCCAGCGAAGCGGAATTACTTATTAAGATAGCAGTAGAGGAAGAGGCTCCCGACAAAATTGAGATAGAATTTGATAATACTCTTTTCTCTCTTGATAAAACATCTTTAACTGATAAGGCAGTAGGTGCCAAACGAAATGCGTCGGATGGAATTTTGAAAATAAAATGTCTCAAAGAATTTGATAGCGACAAGGAAATAAATGTATATGCTTATCCGCCTAACTGGAAGCGTAAATCTGATGCAACGCTTGCGGGAAGAATAATGGTTTGTAGAAATAATACATCCAACAGAAAGACCGTCAAATTTGTGATGATAAATGTTAAGACAAAAATTAACGGAATTGAAAGAACCGGCAGCATATCAACGGCAGAGAAAACCCATCTGAGTAATTCTCTCTACCAGGCATTAATTACGGGAGCGTTCGAAGACGGTCCGGCATTGGATTTGACAAAAGATCCAAATTTCATGATCAAAACTGATAAAGCCGGGGTGAAGACATATGGCAAGTTTATTTACAAAAAAACTTCTGCTGCAGATATCAATAACGATGGTGCATTGTATGAAGACTATCCTTCTTCTGAAATGTTTACTTATATGAGAACTACATTTCTGAATACTGCAGGTAATGAAAAATATAAAACCGGTAATTATTTTACAATCTTTGCATTAAATGAAACAACTTATGATACCGGCACCTTGGGGCAAATTCAAAAAACAGGAATACAGAATTTACTGCTTTTCGCGGATACAACAGGCTCAAGAGTTTTGGGAGTTATAAGTCATGAGGCCTTGCATGGTTTAGGGCTTCAACATACGCATGAGGCTTTGGGCGCAGACAATCCTTATAATTTTACGTTAAGGAAAACAGAAAACATTATGTCTTATAATACAACTTTAATTTATACCTGGCATTGGCAATGGAGTAATATGAAAAAAAATATGTAATGATGAATTATATTCTTGCTTTAATCATGTTTGCAGGCGTTTTAAGTTGCGCAGGGCAAAGCAATAAAAAAAATATTAATCAACAAAAAAATATCAAGATGGAAACATTTGATCAGGAGCGGTTTGATAAGAATAAAATAAATGGAGTATATGAGTTTACAGGTGATGATAGTTCTAAAATTAAGCAATGGGCTAGTCCGCCAGACAACTATACAGAGCAAATTCAAAAAAATAAATCTAACTATATATTATATAAAGAATTTCATTTTAAAACAAAATTGCTAAAAACGATCGGAGAGATTTTTTATGGGTTTCCCATAAGAACCTGGAAAGAATATGATTTGCATGGAAAACTAATTAAACAAATAAATTATGACAGACCTTTTGTTTTTTCGGTTGAAGATTTGGATAGCCAAATGAAAAAGGAAGGAATAGATATCATGAAACAACAACCGGGAGTCAGTGTTTCACGAACGACCAATCCTGTGCCCAATTATAATGTATCTTATCCCGTTTCAGACACAAATGCAAACGATTTTAATGTCATTGTAATTGATGGCATAACAGGTAAAATTATTAATCGGGCTGTAAAAACAAGAACAAAATAATAATTAACAAAGAACTGAAATAGCGCTGTTAGACAATGACTCCGAACTATATTTTACTTGATGCCGCCCGCCTTTCTGTACGTATACACGAAGCAACGGCAATCAATCCTGAACATCGTTCGCTATACGAGGGGCGCAGTGAGGAGCCTTTAGCGGATTTGGGGCCATTTCTCTTTACTGTACCTAATGATGAAACTTTTGTGAACTGGTATAGCAGCAATGGGTGGGGAAATGCCTGGGGAGTGCTTATAGAAACGGAAGCTTCATTTGACGAATTATTTGAGCACTTCAGGAATTTTTTATTAGTGAAAACAGATGAAGATAAGGAATTGTATTTCAGATTTTATGACCCGCGTGTACTGAAAACTTTTTTACCTACCTGCCGTAAAGACCAGTTGATACAATTTTTTGGACCCGTTGATAAATTTATTACTGAAGATAATACCAAAGAAACTGCCATTGAATTTTCTATTAAAAATAGACAACTGTATCAACGTAAGTTGAATACATCGTTGCTATCAGGTACACAACCAATACTTTCAGCCGAACTATCTGCAACAACATCGGGAAATGGTTTTGTTATTATTGATGATGAAATGAACAAATAGTATTCATTATTGAAATAACAAACAGTTCTATCCTAACTTAAATCTTGTACTGTTTAAATAAGGCAATAATGAAAGGTTGTATTACGCCTGGTGAAATACTAAGCAACCAGGATCAGGCGCTATCTGTTTTTGGCAGCATAGCTGAAGATATTATATATGCTGATTTTAGAGCAAAGTATGGCTATAGCTATGGTGAGGTTTATAAAGATGATTATAACCCTGCTGCATACCTGTATTTTTTAAGTCGGCACAATCCCAATCTTAATCTTATGCAGTATGCCAGCGGATTGAGTTCTCTTGAACTAGGTATTAACAGACCTGATATACTTATTCATTCCATAGGCGATAGAAGTTTTTATGAAATAAAACCCGATTCTGCCACTGGCACAATTGCAGGCGTAGAAAAGGTTTTGATATTAGCAGCAACTTTTGCCCGGTTTAATTTGCATTATAGACCTGGTACTTTTTACACAGGATGTAGTATAAGAGTTGCTTACCTCGCAGGACAAATAGCTGTTACCCTTAATGCTGAGCTGAAGGAGCAGGGTTTAATTACCTACAAACTGTGTCTTGAATGTAATCATGTTCTGGAACTGGCAGTAATAGCCGCTATTTTGCGCTATGTAATACAACAAATGAATAAGCAGGCAAAAGGAAAGTCTTTTACGCCGGTTGATTTAACTCCTGCATTTGCAAGAGAAGGTCAGTTGTCTATGTTTGCTACAACACTGGGATTGGCCGCAATGACTGTTGTTGCCTCTGTAGGATGGAAGTATTTCTGGAAGGCGGTAATTAAAAGGTTTGCAGTGCGGGGCGCTACTGCATTAGCATTAGCTGCAGCGGATGGCCCGCTTCCTGTTGGCGATTTAATTGCTGCCGGTATGGCTATCTTGACAATTGTAGATGTTATTCGTTTTAGCAGACCGCTTTGGGATGAAGCAGCGAAAATTAAAGCACAGGAGGCTTGATCGAAATATATTCAAAACGGTCACCCTCAAAAAATATGAATTATGAGATCCAAAGACAAATTCATTTTCCAGGAAGCTGCCGCTTATCTTAATTTATGGATATTGGTGCGCAGCACGAACAACGAGTCTCTTCCATTTATAGGTAGTCCCGGTTATAAACCTAAAAGAATTGATTGTAAAGCAAAGACTGCAGACTATAATTATGGAAATTATAGAGTGGCGGGTCTTGTAGCCAATCCTCATATTCATGCAGAGGCATTCAAAGCTTCAAAACTGGCGGGCGCAAAATATTTATGGGATCAGATGAAACATCTGATTGGCAGCGTATACCAGGTAAATGCCAATCGTTCCAGCCCGCATTATGGATGTCTTACCATTAATGGCAATCACATTCATGGTGATTACGATTTGTATGATATTATTAACCCCGAACAACCGGAAAAAAATTTAGGGTTGGTGAGCAGAACACACGATACGCAGCATATCATCGGGCTGTATACAAAAAAAGTACAGGAATATGTAAATAACAGAATAGGGTCGCCCATGATACAACATTCAGGCAATGCGCAGTTTGCTGATCATAGCGGGCAATCAAAAATTGAAGTATTCGGACCAGCAGGTGAGCAGTTTACTATCCTCAACGAGTATTCGCTGAAAGCCATTTACGAAACCATATTTAATAAAAGAAAAACACTTGCGGAAAAGTATTAAGGGTATTGATGCCCTTAGTTGATGCATGAACATATAGCGATTCAAAAGTAATAAAACCCGTTATAGTGCATCATTCCTCAACTGCTACTAAGTTAGTTTATTTACAAGCTTCTATACTACTGCTCTCCGCATTACCCTTCTACTTTCCTTTGCCGCACTATTATACCTTCCCGGTAAATCACTGTAATTTTCCAGATTAAAACGGTTTTTTTCCGGTGAATATCCCATTGCCTCTGTTTGAGGAGCTGTTTACTTTAGTGAAACAATTCCGAAAAAATGACCGCATTGCGAAAAACCGGGCACAGCTGTATTTCTTCTTCATGGTTACGGCTTACTTGCATGGGGATACTGATCATGTTATCAGGCACCCGTCCCCTTGCAATGCCCTATCAAATAAAACCCGCTGCAATATTTGCTGAATCCCGCAAGTATATAACTGCCGTACAAAATATAAGTTCCATTAACAGCCTGCCTGAAACGCAAATGGAAAGTGTGCTGCACACAGCATATTTCAAACTAACTGACGAAACAAAAACAACAGAAGGGAAGTTATATTCACGACAATTTTATACCTCCGCATTAAAGTATTGCTTTCAGGCGAATGATACGGATGGCATCTTTTATTGTATGGAGCAAATAAAGTTATTGAAGTTAAAGCCTCTTTCTCCAGGGAATGAAAAGCTTAATCCTATTTCTATTGCTACACTGCAGCGTCAGCTTCGCTCACACCATCTTCAATATCTGAACTATGTGCAAACGGATAGTGATGTTTATGTTATGCTGGTAACTCCGGATAAAGTGGATTGCAGAAGAATTGCTTTTGAAGGTTATGATATTGTTTTAAAAGATTTTTTGGAGATATGTGCAGATAAGGAATTGCTTAACAAGTATTATAAAAAGTACGCGCAACTGTCTTTCCTGCTGTATAAAAAGATTGTTGAGCCTATGCATATAGCCGAAGGCAGAATTTTATTGGCGCAGGAAGATCCTTTACTTCCTTTCGAAGCACTTACCACAGATAGTATGGGGAATGATTTTCTTCTGTATCATTATAGTATTTGTTATACCTATTCCGCTACATGGCATTTTCGTGCACAACCAATTCATTCTGCGGGAAACGGATTTTTAGGAATAGCGCCTGAATACTATTCACCAGGTGCAGCACAAACCCGGCTGCATGGAGCTGTTGAATCGTTGCAAAAAATTGAAGATCTTTTTTCAATACATAATACGCTTACCTTGAACGCGGCGTCTAAACATAACTTTCTGGAAGCAGCAGGAAATTGTAGTGTGCTTCATATATATACTCATGCACAACAGGAAAACCACCGACCGGTATTATACATGCATGATAAACCTTTAAATATGTTTGATATAGGGGTATTGAAAAGTAATTCACTGCAACTGGTTTTTTTAGCAGCATGCTCAACAGCAGTAATAAATGATTATAAGAACAGCTCCCCTTATAGTTTGGCTGATAATTTTATTAACGCAGGAGCATCAAGTGTGGTAGGAACTTTATGGCTTACAGAAACTCAACCTACCTATTTCATAAGCGAAGCTTTTTATCGCTTGCTGGAGCAAGGGCTATCCAAAGATGAAGCATTACAACAGGCAAAAATACAATTCATAAAAAAAGAAGTGAAACCTAATCAGCTTCCCTATTACTGGGCTGGTGTAATATTGCTTGGCGATGCGGAGCCTTTAAACCCTGTTGGTAAAACAAATGCTTCTTTGTATTTAGCTGCAATCGCTAACCTATCACTTTTCGCAGTAGGCATATTTTGGAAAAGGTCACCTCTAATCTTCCTCCAGGTAAAATTCCCCCTCTGTAATCTTCATTTCTTTAGTAAAGTTGGTGGCATATAGGGTGCCGGAAAATTTCCCCTTTATAAATGTTGAAGTAGCTTCAGTAATGGTAAGCTGATTATTGGCAACACCATCTGGGTAAGTAGCTTCAATGAGTTCATCATCAAATGCTGCTGAATAGTTAGTGCCGTTATCATCTGTGTACGTCAACAACAATAGTATAGCTTTTTCAAATCCGGGAGCCGTGGTATGATAGTTGGTATAGGTTGTGTTGGTTTTATTAAGTCCTTCTGTAGTTAGTCCAATAACAAATACATTAATATTGGGGTCAGTATCACTGCTTGATCCGCCTAAGGAGGTAATATATTCATTATCGTGATGGGTTCCGTTAAAGTTTGAAAGTGTTCCATCCCTGAAATCTTTGCTAACGCCATTAGCTTTAAACTTAAAATAATATTTTCCTACCGGATCAGGGCTGTCGTTTTTTTTACAGCCTGTGGTTACGAATAAAGCTGAAACAATTGCGAGTGCAATAAGGTTTTTGAGTTTGATCATACTTGCTGTTTTTTATATTATAAAGAAACCGTATAGCCTTACATGCAACAAGCCTGATTTATTATTTGCATATTCCTGTTTATTTTTTGCAAAGTGATTTTTGTTAGCTGCATCTCTTGTAAATTGGTATTGCCAAAAATCATAAGTCATGAAAAGAAAATCATTTATCAGGAATGTTGCATTAGCAGCAGCGTCTGTAACTGTTGGAAATACACTGGCTGCTCCTTCGGCTGTATCACAAAAAAATGCACTGCCCCGCTGGAAAGGGTTTAACCTGCTTGATTTTTTTACTCCCGATCCTGCAACAAATAAAAACAATACGCAGGAAGAACATTTTAAATGGATGCGCGATTGGGGTTTTGATTTTGTGCGGATTCCCATAGCTTATCCTTCATATCTTGATATAGACAGAAGCAAGCCCATTACTCCTGATGATGTATATAAGATCAATAATGCGGCAATTGATAGAATTGACGCTTTAGTAATGATGGCACACAAATACAATATGCATGTAAGCCTCAATCTGCATCGGGCACCAGGCTATTGCATTAATGCCGGCTTTTATGAGCCTTATAATTTGTGGAAAGATGAAGCGGCGCAAACCGCATTCTACTATCACTGGAATATGTGGGCAAAAAAATATAAAGACGTATCATCCAAAAAAATAAGTTTCGACCTGGTGAATGAACCTGCAATGCGTGATAATATGAATGATCAGCATTCCAGGTCGTACCCGGTTCCGGGGGATGTGTATAGAAAAGTCGCTCAAGGTGCCGCCGATGCGATACGTAAAGAAAATCCTAAGCATCTTGTTATTGCAGATGGAAATGCGGTAGGCACCAAACCTATTCCTGAGATTATTGATCTCAACATCGGGCAGAGTTGTCGGGGCTATCATCCCGGCGCCATATCGCATTACAAAGCGCCATGGGCCAATAAAGATGTGAATCATCTCCCTGATCCCAAATGGCCGGGGCAGGTGGGTGATAAATACCTGAGCAAGGCAATGCTGGAAACATTTTACCAACCATGGAAAGATATTATGCAAAAAGGTGTTGGGGTGCATTGTGGTGAATGTGGTTGCTGGAATAAAACGCCGCACGATGTTTTTTTAGCATGGTTTACCGATGTGCTGGATATACTTACTTCGGCGCATATAGGTTTCGCTATCTGGAATTTTATCGGAGATTTTGGCATACTGGATTCACGCCGCGAAGATGTGACATATGAAGATTGGTATGGACATAAACTGGATAAAAAAATGCTTGATTTGCTGCGTAAGCAATAATAGTTCTTCTGCAAAGAACCTCTTTTCTTATATAATATTTCCTCTGTAACTGTTCCCTTGCCTCATATCGAATACGACTATTCGATATGACGCAGGGGCTTTTTCTTTTCTGCTATTGTTATTCAAACGTGAAACCTTTTTATTAAAATCCATCTTACCATTCTTATCACGATTGACAGCATTGAATAAGGCTCCGCCATTCAATCAAAATCATATTGTGATGAAGCATTTATACTTTTTATTATCCGGTTTATTTTTTTATGCAGCAAGTTATGCGCAACCTCGTCCTGTAAGAAATGTTCCGTGGGAGTGGGTAAGTGGTGAGAACATGGAAAACAGCGTGGGTGATTATGGTACGCAAGGCATAGAAAGCAAAAAAAATATGCCGATTGCGCGATCATTTCCAACCGGTTGGACGGACAAAGATGGTAACCTTTGGATGTTCGGAGGAATGTTTGATAAAGAAAAATTCCTGAATGATGTATGGATGTATAAGCCTTCGCAGGATGTATGGGTGTGGGTAACAGGAGATAATGTTCCCGATCAACCCGGTGTTTATGCGAAGAGAGGATTTTCATCTAAGAATAAACCAGGTGCACGACGTGGAGCATTAAGCTGGACGGATAAAGACGGCAATTTTTGGTTATTCGGTGGGTATGGTGTTGATGAGGAAGGCAATAAAGGAAGATTGAATGATTTATGGCAATATATACCCAATAAAGGTTGGGCGTGGATGAGTGGGGATGAAACAGCAGAAAGATATGGCAGGTACGGAACATTGCAGCAGGCATCAAAAGATAACTTTCCTGGTGCGAGAGAAGGGGCTACCGGCTGGACTGATGATAAAGGAAACCTGTGGATGTTTGGAGGTGAAGGTCGTGGAGCAGATAATAATGGTGTGCTTGATGATTTGTGGATGTTTGACACCAATGACCAGGTGTGGATTTGGATGGGAGGGTCAAATTTGCCGGATGAGTTAGGCAGATACACGCAGAAAAAATCAGAAGATAAATACAATCAGCCCGGTGCAAGAAAATATACTGCCTCGTGGAAAGATGCAAAAGGAATATTCTGGTTGTTTGGCGGTAATGGTTATGCATCGCAGGGGAGCGGATATCTGAATGATATGTGGACTTTTAACACGCAAACACTTCAATGGACGTGGATGGGTGGTGAAAGTTATATTAACAAAGAAGGATATTATTATGTTATTGGAAATGCTTCTTCAAAAAGTTACCCCGGCGCAAGGTCTGGCGGTGTTAGTTGGTACGATACTAACGGTAACGTATGGTTGTTTGGTGGTTGGGGTATAGATAATCAATATCAATCTAATTTGCTGAACGACCTATGGAAATTTGAACCTGATGATGACGCATGGACATGGGTAAGCGGAAGCAACAGCATATTGGAGCCTGGTATATATGGTGCAAAAGGAGAGCCGGATATAAAAAATACACCCGGCGCAAGAGTGGTTTCTTTGGGCTGGATAGATAAAACAAATACACGCTGGCTTTTTGGTGGCGCGGGGTTTGCAACACAACAAGGTGGCTACCTGAATGATTTATGGGCTATTGACAGAAAAAGACCCGCGACGTTATCCTGTCCTTCTTTAGTAATAATAAATAACGATAGTTTAAATTGCGCTATACCCGTAAATAATATTGATCCAATAATTGCAAAAGGTACAAAGGTTAAGTTTCAATTGAGTGGCGCTACTGCCCTTGTAAATGATGGAAGTGCAAGTGGGGCAACTTTTAATAAAGGTACTACCACCGTACTGTATGCGCTGGCAGATAATCTCCAGCAGTCCTGCAGTTTTACCATAACGGTAGAAGATCATAGTAAACCTGTTCCCATTGTAAAACAATTGCCCGACATCACGGGACAATGTTCCGTGAAAGTGAATAACATACCTGCTGCTATTGATAACTGCTCCGGCGAAATAAAAGGAACAACACAGGATCCGGTAAGTTATTCAAAAGAAGGCGAGTACATTATCCATTGGTCATATGATGATGGCAACGGAAATATCGCGCAGCAACAACAAAAAGTAATTATAAAAAATAGTGATCAGCTATCACCTGTAATAACTTCATTACCTGATATTATAGGAGAATGTTCGGTAGAAGTGAGTACTGTTCCCCAGGCAACTAAAAATTGCGGAGGTTTTATTAACGGTAAAACAAGCTCCCCTCTTTCGCACGGCAAACAAGGCAATTATACTATAGTTTGGACATATGATGACGGCAACGGTCACACTGCCGAACAATCACAACGTGTTATAATTAAAGATACAACAGCGCCCGAGCCAATTATTAAACAACTGCCAGACATTATAGCTAACTGTGTTGTAACAATAAAAGATATTCCTGTTGCGATAGATAATTGCGCAGGAAAAATAGCCGCTACTACTGCAAATTCATTGACCTACGA
>JBGALP010000248.1:0-7126 GCA_044223805.1 Agriterribacter sp. | reverse complement strand
GCAACCGGTTGCTCCGCCGGTGAAACCCGCTCCAACTCCACCTGTTAGTATTGCAAAAGACACTACAATAAAAGATACTGCAAGAGTCATAAACCTGATACGATCTAATATTTTAAGATTAGAAAAAAAAGATTCAACAGATCTGCAGAAATTGGTTGGGAATGCACAGTTACGACAGGGTAAAACGCTTTTTTATGGTGATAGCATTATAATGAATAAACAAAAAAATACCATTGAAGTATTTGGCAATATTCATATTAATGACGCAGATAGTGTGAATGTATTTTCGCAGTACCTTATTTATTATGGTAATAACAGGATAGCCAATTTAAAGAAAAACGTAAAGCTTAGCGATGGCAAAGCTATACTTACTACTGAAGAGTTGGAATATGATCTTAATTCAAAAACAGGCACCTATTTAAATGGGGGAAAGATTGTAAATGGAAAATCTACCCTGACAAGTAAGGAAGGATATTATTATGCCGATACCAGAGACGCATACTTTAAGAAAGATGTGCGCATGATTGATCCTGATTATACAATGGCAACAGATACCCTGTTATATAATGCAGACTCACAGGTGGCGACTTTTATAGCGCCTACTACCATTAATGATGGCAAATCAATTATAAGAACATCCCAGGGGTTTTATGATATGAAAAACGGGAATGCGAATTTTGGAAAACGGCCTGTGATAGAAGACAGCACATCATATATAACGGCTGACAGTATTTCGTTTGACAAAGTTACCGGCGAAGGATATGCAAGGGGAAATTTTTTATATCGGGATACGGTACAGGGGCTTACTGTAACGTCTGAAAAAAGTTTTTTTAACCGTGACAAAAAAACTTTTTTAGCAACGGAAAAACCATTGATGATAGTAAAGCAGGATAAAGATTCGCTTTTTATTACTGCAGATACATTGGATTCAGGAATACGCCTGGATACAGTATATGTAAGAGATACGGCACGGGAAGCGCTTGAAGCGATTAATGAAAAGCTGCTTGCCGCGAAAGATTCTATAACCAATGCCATGCGGCTGGCGCAAACTGCCGCCGAAACAGCTATCGAAAAGGGCAAACCTGATTTAATTGGCGGTGCGTCTCCCGGTAAAAAAAGATTGCCCAAGGCAGCAACGAAAGCAAAAAGTCCTCCAGCGGAAAATCCTCCGCCGCTTAAAGATGCTGTAGTTGCTGGTGCCCCCCCCGATTTAAAATTAGTTGAAGATAGTTTACATAGAGCGAAAGATTTATTGGTAAAAGATAGTGTAATAGATTCTTCGCATGTGGCATTTATGCATTTGATGGATTCAATAAATAAGAAGGCTTTGGTTATTAAAGATAGTATAGTTGCACTTCCAAGTCCGGCTATAGACAGGGTTGATAGCGTGCGCTACTTTTTGGATATCATCATGTAAAAATGTTTGCCGATTCTATGCAGGCCGTTTGTGATAGTATGTTGTTTTCAGGTAAGGATTCTATTTTTCGTTTGTTTAATGACCCGGTGGTATGGTCAAAAGAAAGCCAGATCTCGGGAGATACTATTTTCCTGCATACTAAAAACAAAAAGCCCGAACATGTGGAGGTATGGGAGAATGCTTTCAGTATCAGCAAAAGCAACGATCAATTTTTTAACCAGTTAAAAGGTAATACCATTAACGGCTTTTTTAAAGATGGCGACATTAACAATATAAGAGCAAAAGGCAGTGCAGAAAGCTTATACTATCTACAGGATGATGACAGCGCTTATACCGGGGCCAACTATGCAAAAGCTGATTTAATTAATTTATACTTTGCCAAAAAAGAACTGGATAAAATAACATGGATACACGAAGTAGAAGGTGGCTTTTATCCCGTAAAACAAGTGCCCGAAGAGCGTCAGCGCTTCCGCAATTTTAAATGGCAGGAAGCGAGAAGACCAAAGTCGAAACTGGAGTTATTTCAATGAACCGGTTTTTACATTAATACTATCTTTTCTGCCTTTCATGGAAAATCCATAAGTATTAGATGTTGTAATTTCAACATCAGTAAAATTATTTTTTTTATACCAGTTTATAACTTCAGCAGCATTGTGCTCATGTCTATACTTAGGACTTAACATATCCAGTTGATTGATCATTATTTCCCGCCATCCTTTTTTATTTCCTTTTAGAAAAGACACGAGTTTATGAAAGGGTAATAAAAAAATCATGTAAAGCCAGAACTGTATACGTACCGGTAGATATATAGTTATATATCGTAGGGCAAGCATCGTTTTGTGTATGAGATTATTAAAGGGATGATATAGCCAGATACAGTAGGTTCCTTTGCTTTTTACAACTCTCGAAACCTTTTTAAACGCGGCTTCTGTATCTGGTGTATGATGTAAAACACCACTGGAGTATACCAGGTCAAAAAGGTTATCTGCAAAAGGCAAATAGTGAAGGTCTGCCTGCAAAAAAAAGCAGTTATCTTTTTGGTTATTTGCTGCCGCTTCCTCAATGCTTAGACCAACATCCATACAAAATACTGTGTAAGATTTATCTGCCATTAGACTTCCAGACCTGCCATGTCCGCAACCAACATCAGCTACAATCATATGCTTAAGTTCTTCTGCTGGTATTTTAAGTTCATCCCAAAGCTGCTGTTCAAATTCCTTTTTAGTTAAGTTCCAGATATTAACCTGTTTATTATCTTTTAATAACCTCCACTCGAATCCAAAAGTTCTTTTTACTGTATTATTATTTTTTCGCGAATCACTTATCAAAGAACTATACTTATGCATTATAGCTTGTTTGATTTTATGATAGTCAGGAATAAAATTGTCAATGATTGTTTCGTAATCAAGAAAACTTTCGGGTAACAATCTTGGAATATTATGTACCATAGGGTATATCATTCCGCAGTCGCAACTAAATATTCCTGTAATAAAAACGTTTTTATTTACACTTGCTGTTTCCTTATTGTGAGCCTCAAATATTAAATCGGATTTACACAAAGGGCACCTTATATATGTCAAAAGCTTTTCGTTCACAATTATAAAAATATTGTTAGACTACCTCTTTGTATAAATTAAAGAATTGTTCGCCAATTATATTATATGCATATTTGTTTTTTGCATCAATAGCAATGGCTTCGCGATTGAACGAGTTATATTGTGTAAGCACATGAGCCATGGCGTTAAATAAAGCTGTTTCATTTTCAGATGTTACCAATATGCCGTTAGAAGTATTTACTGCCTCCGGAATTCCTCCAACAGCTGTAGCTATCACCGGTAAACCACATGATAATGCTTCAATAATTACGCATGGAAAATTTTCGTAACGACTAAAAACTACAAGAGCCGAAGCCTGCTGCAAGCGTTCGGCTACTTCAAGATAGCTTATTTCATCCCTGGTCCTTACAAAGGACTTCAACCCCAAATTGTCCACTCTCTTTTGTATTTCCGGCGACAAGGCTCTGCCTATTAATTCTATCTCCCAATTCTGATGTATGTCTTTTAGTAAGGCACAGGCATTAAAAATCCCTTCAACGTTTTTTTGATAATTCATTACAGATATATGAACGAAGCGAAACTTTTGCGCCATTACGTCTTGCCTGAAAAAGAAATGATTTGTATCAACAACATTCCGGATAACTTCTACTCTTTCAAGGTTAAAAATACGCTTAAGAATATTTCCATCATGACGGGATACCGATGTAACCATCGTTGCATTTCTAAAAATAGATGCCACCCTGGTTCTAAAATAAAGAGATCTTTTATCAAAAGCATCATCTGCTCCTTTTACATAGGTTGCAGAATGTTCTGATATGATATACGGGATGTTCCATTTTTTATTGATCCATTGTGCAATAACACCGGCTTTCATGGGTACATGCACATGTATCAGTGAAGGAATAGTATTATCAGAAAAATACTTTTTAATAGCTTTTTTGTAGGTGTTATAATATTTCCAGTTATAACGTAATTTATCAATGATACCAATACCTGTTTTTTTTAAAGAAAAATATATAATGATTTCTGTGAGATTGCCGTTTTGAAAAATATCCGTTTTGTTTTCTTTTATTTCAACTTCTTCTCCATATTGAGTTACGTATATTACTGTGATAGGTATAAACCGTGATACAGCTATGGCGTGGCGCTGAATAAAATCTCCATCCAGTGCAATTATTTTGTTGGGATACCAGCTTGCCAGCCAAAGTACATTCATAATAATATATTACAGCAACATTGTCCGCTATTTTGTAGCACGAATGTTTATATTTTCAATAATCATTTGTTTCATCCTCGAAAAATCGGAGAATCTGATAGTATAAAAATCTTTCACCGATAATCCATATTCTTTTCTGAAATACCAGGTTAAAAAAAGATGATAGGCAAGATATCCGGCAGAGCTTACGGATGCGGCACCTATTATGCCATATATTGGAGTAAATATAAGATTACCTAATATAATTACAACGAGTGCAAGCGTCAAGGCTATCACATTAAGTTTTATTTTTTTTAGACCTGCATAGTAAGCTGAAATAGGATACAACATTACCAAGGCCAGTACGCCGGGAATGAGCATTAAAAAAGGATAGTACATTTCAGAAAAAGTTTTACCAAATACAAATGGAAATAACCAATATCCCGTTAATGCAAATAAAACACAAATGAATAAGTATAACAGCAACGAACTCCTGGCGATAATCTTTATTTTCTCTCCTAATTTTTTTTCACGCTGTTCAACAATGGAGGGGAAAACCGCGCTTGCCATTATCATAGGCAGTATAAATAACATCTGAACCAATTTTGAAACCTGTATATAGTTGCCTAACGCCTCAGGAGTACAATATTTTTCCACGAACCAATAGTCAATTCTATAGACTAAAAAAAACAAGAGATTCGCAGCCAGCGCTATAAAACCATATCGAAAAATTTTTAAAAGTTCGCGATTTGTTGGAAGTATTCGTTGTACACCAAACCCATATTTTGTATAAAAGAATAAAGTAACCAGCACTCCTTGTGCAAGAAAGCCGGCAAAATAAATATATATGTAAGAAGATTCACTGATAAAAGTTGTACCTGTTAAAAGAACAAGACAAATCAACAACAGGTTTACAACCGTCATTATTATATTCGGAAGTGCGAAGTTTTTCAAGGCATAAAAAGCAGCGGTAAAAAAATTTACCAGTAAACAACCTGCTATATATGAAATAGCAGAAAACAGATGATCATTATATAAAACCGGCACCCATCCCTGGCTAATGGCAAACTTTATTATGAACGATACAATTACTGTGGCGAGAACACTCCAAACCAGAGAAAAATTGGCAAGTACAGACGCTGATATTTTTCCTGAGGCGGCATAATATGCCACCCCTGATTCAAGACTAAGACTTGCAGTTGCAACCACCAATGCAAAGCTATTGGTAACAAAATAAATAAGCCCGCTGTACGAAGCTTCGTAATAGCGGGCTATCATAATGTTTAAACCCAAAACAGATACAAAATATAATCCTCTCCAGACAATACTTTGATATATAAGGTTTCGAAGCGTCATGCCTATTTCAAAGCATCAATAATTTGCCCGAAATCAGTAGCGATAAGTGAGGCGCCACCTACAAGGCCTCCATCAACATCTGCTTTTGAGAAGATATCCTTAGCATTGCTGCCTTTTACACTGCCACCATATAAAATAGGAACAATGCCCGCTGTATCATTACTATACTGAGCCGCTAAAACCGAACGTAGATGTGCGTGCATTTCCTGTGCCTGATCTGACGTGGCGGTTTTTCCTGTTCCTATAGCCCAAATGGGTTCGTATGCAATTACTATTTTTTGCAATTGCTCATTGCTTAAATGAAAAAGACTTTCTTTTAATTGTTGCTCAACATAACTGTTTTGAGTACCTGCTTCACGAATGTTTAATGGTTCGCCACAGCAAAATATAGGTGTTATATTGTATGTTAATGCAAGATTTACCTTTTCAGCCAGCACAGCATTTGATTCTGAAAAATATTCTCTCCTTTCTGAGTGACCAATAACCACATAATCAATATTCATACTCTGGAGCATTTCTGCAGAAGTTTCACCGGTATAAGCGCCTGATTTTTTATCGGAACAATTCTGCGCCGCGATAAAGAAGTTTGCCTTGCCTGCGACTTTGCTTTTTGCTAAAGCCAGGTATGGAAAAGGAACTGAAAACACAACCACCTGGTGGCTGTCTAATTGATGTGGTGCGCTCAATACACTATCCAATAAGGTTTCTGCCTGGGATATAGTAAGATTCATTTTCCAGTTGGCTGCGGCTATTTGTTGTCTCATTATTGTATTTGTTTGTAAAGATGTTCCAGAATATGGATTTCTTTTTGCGTTAATAATTGGTTTTTAAATTTTTTCCAGTTTGCGATATGCTGCAGCGCTTTATCAAAATTGTATTTATCGCTGTAACCCCAGGTAAAATCGGTGATATGCTTTGGCGTAAGCCCATCCCCAAAAATGTTACAGGCAACTCCTGCAAATGTAGCGGTATTAAATGAAGTATTAATGGCGCAGCGGGTATAATCTCCCATCATAAGTCCACATTTTATTCCAATATTTACAAGAGCTTCATCACCTCTTTTTAAAATAATATTCGCGGCGTTATTTTTTACATTTGAATTGGATGTACCGGCTCCCAGATTACACCACTCTCCTATTACGGCATCGCCTAAATAACCATGATGCGCTTTATTGCTATAACCCATCATAATCGCATTCTTTATTTCGCCGCCTGCAATACAATATGGACCTATAGTGGTAGCGCCATAAACGGCAGTTCCCATTTTTAATACTGCTCCTTCGCATGCAACAAATGGTCCGCGAATAAGACAGCCTTCCATTAATGTAACATCTTTTCCAATATACACCGGCCCAGCAGAAGCATTTACCATACAATGTTCAACGGTAGCGCCTTCTTCAATAAAAATATTCTCCGCAGCCACCACCCGGTTGGTAGCTGAAACAGGTGGAGCTTTTCTATTTTGTGTAACCAACTTGAAATCTGCCTTGATGGCGGTATGATTAAATTGGGTAAGATGCCAGGGATATTGTATCAAAAAAAGTTCATTACTGTATTCTATAAGATTTAGTGGTGTATGCTCTTGAATATTTTGTATGGTTT
>JBGALP010000247.1:0-7002 GCA_044223805.1 Agriterribacter sp. | reverse complement strand
ACGATCAGGAAGATATTAATGGCCCGCAGTTGATGTACTCGCACATGGAAAAGAAAGACACTTTTAACCGCAACTATATTGTGCTGGGTCCATGGAATCATGGACAATGGGGAGGTGGACTAGGCGATAGTCTTGGAAAGATAGCATGGAAAAGCCCTACAGGTGCTCAATTCAGGCAACTACAGAAAAAATGGTTCGACTATTGGTTAAAGGGAATTGGCGATGGAAAGTTTTATGAAGCTACCTGTTTTCAAACCGGCAGCAATCAATGGAGGTCTTACAGCACATGGCCACCAAAGGAGGCAGTGAACAAAAAATTATATGCGGCGGCAGATGGCAAAGCAGTTTTAGACAAACCTTCACCGTCGGAAAAAACTTTCGCTTCTTATACCAGTGACCCTGCAAAACCAGTTCCCTACAGAACATTGCCTATTGAAGCTACTTATGGGCCGGGTAGCCGGTGGCGTTCATGGCAGGTAGAAGATCAGCGTTTTGTAACCAACAGACCAGACGTACTCAGCTTTGTAATGGATTCATTAAAAGAAGACCTTACGGTAACGGGTAAAATCCTGGCGCATTTGTTTGCCAGTACAAGCGGTACCGATGCAGACTGGATTGTAAAACTAATAGATGTATATCCTGATTTTGATGAAAGGAATTTGTTTATGAGCGGCTACCAGTTACCGGTAGCTATGGAAGTATTTCGTGGGCGCTTTCGTAAAAGTTTTTCTAATCCGTCACCACTCACTCCTAATGAGCCGGAAGAATTTGTAATTGATCTGCACGATATCAACCATACTTTTAAAAAAGGACATCGGCTGATGATCCAGGTACAAAGCACCTGGTTCCCTTTGATTGACCGTAATCCGCAACAGTATGTACCCAATATTTTTGAAGCATCTGAAACCGACTTTATTAAAGCGGAACACCGCGTATACTTTTCTGAAAAATATCCCACCAGTATTGATCTGCCGGTGATGAAAGAATAAAACGTGAGAAGTGAGACGATAAAAGAGAAATCTGAAAAAAGTAGCCCCGGAGGCGAGAGACGCCTCGCACAGCAAATAATAGCAATAAAAAACCACCGGTTCGCCGGTGGTTTTAAAATATTATTCCTGTAAAGTAAACTGTATGAGGCGAGGACGACTCGCACAGCGAAAGGTCTTGTATCTTCTACCTCCTGCCTTCTGCCCACTCCCTCCTGCCTTTTTACTCTACTGGTGCCAGATACTGGGCGAAGGAATAACCTTCTTCACCATCGTTGGTACGTACCAACCACCACTGATCACTTGCTTTGCTTACTAACGTTATAATTTCGTTATGTGCAGCCTTACCCACAATAGGCTGATCAGTTCCAGGACCTTTGCGGATGTTAAGATTTGATTTCTCCGTAACAACTTTTACTTTAGACCCAGGCACAGCGGCAGATACATTGATGTTCATTACCACATCACCCGTTAAAAAATTAGGATCAATTTTATCATATACATTCCAGAGGTTGTCTTTTACAGTTCCGGAAGGCGCTTCTCCATCAATATACAATACCCCATCCTGTTCTCTCACCTGTAAATTGGATACGCCTGATGACGCAGCAGTATCAACCAGCTCTTTATATTTATCTTGTAATGCCATATTATAGTGTTTTTAAAATGATTATTTAATTTTCAACCCGGCAGCATCAACCTTTTTAGGCTTTAATGCATCCAATGCCATTTTAATTTTTTTCCAGTCAGCTTTTGTTGTTTCGCCGGTTACGCTGATAATACCATCCTTTGCAGTAGCTTTTACCGAAGGAAAATCTTTTAAGGCATCTGTAATACCCTTAGTAAGCGGATCATCTGCGGCAATTACAACGGGAGCCTGAACAGGAGTCGGCGGCGGAGGCGCTATTGTACAATTATTAACCACTTGTTTTACGCCTTCTATACCCTTTACCGCGGTTTCACAGGCAGCTTTGTCTGCCTCATCCTTACATTCGCCACTCAGCGTTACTACTCCATCCTTTACATTGGCTACAAGATGCGACAAGGCTGTGGTAGACTGGATTTTTGCCTCAATATCGGCATCCTTAATTTTAGGTTTACAGGAAAAAAGCATTACGCTGGCAAGCGCAATAAATAACGATGAGGTTACTAAGCGATGAAGTGTTCTTTTCATACAATTTCAATTTAAATGAATAAAAATTAAACTTAAACAATTATAATGCCGGGTAAGCGTACAATAATTTAGTGGCCTATTGTTAACGCCGCGGCGTATATATGATCATTTTGAAATGATATAGGTTGCACCCTCCATCGCTAATTCTACATTTTCGAAAACTTCTTTTGCTTCTGTAAGAAATTCATCCAACACTTCGTACCTGCTGCTGAAATGACCGATAATTAATTTACCGGCATTGGCCTTTAATGCTATAGCCCCGGCTTGCCTGGTGGTTGAATGCCCCCGCGAAAAAGCTTTTTCCTGTTGGCTATCAAGGTAAGTAGTTTCGTGGTAAACCAGGTCAGCGCCATTTATTTTATCTGCTATTGTTTCGTTGTAAGCTGTATCTGCACAATAGGCATAACTGAACAACCGCTCTGCCGGCTGAGTAAGCAGTTCATTTTTTATTACGCTCCCGTTCCGGGTAGTATAGTCCTCTCCCATTTTTAACCGTGCGTAAAAAGAGGAAGGAATGAGGTATTCCCGTATACCATCTATATTCAGCTTTAAAGGTTTATCTTTTTCTTTAAATAAAAAACCCCAACAGCAAATTCTGTGGCTCACTGGAAAACAACTTACCGTAATTTTTTTTTCATCTACCAGCACTCCTTCTTTTTCAATTACTCCAAAATGCAAGGTATAAGGGAGTATGGTATCTGCCGCTTTTAAATGGAGTTCAATTATTTCTTTCAGCAAGGGCGGGGCAAACACCCACAACTCTTCCGTACGTCCATTAAGACCATAACTGGTAAGCAAACCAGGCAATCCGAAATAATGATCGCCATGCAGATGAGAAATGAAAATATATTTAATGCGGTTGCGCTTAATTTTATACCGGGTCATCTGCAATTGGGTTCCTTCTCCGCAGTCTACCAAAAATAAATGCTCATAGTAAGCCACCACCTGCGAAGTAGGATGCCTGTCGTGCATAGGGAGCGCTGAATTATTACCAAGTATGGTTACTGCAAACACGTTACATGTATATTGGAGTGAAAAAGTACAGTAATTATTTCAATTCCTGAAATCAAACAAAGTAGCAGTAAATACACCGTTTTCGCGCTTTTTAAATACTACATCCCAATTACCGGTATAACGAAGTAGCTGTGGCACTACATATTTACCTGTTCTTATCATTTCCACCTGCATACTCACATCAAAATCGTATACGCCGGCATCGTAACTCATGGCATAATTTCTTGCCAGCACCTCCATTGTCAGCACACTAAACCAGGTAGTCATTTCATCAATTACCACCTTGCCGCTTTTTTGTCCATTGTTTTTTTCTTTTGCCTTAACCGAAAAAACATAACACAGTTCACCAAGATGCTCTTCCTGGTCAAGCGCGTAATCATAACGGTCAGCCATATCCTCATCAAAAATGGCTGTTTTATTACCAATAAAGGGTAAGCCAGGAATAGCTTTACCAGGATTAAAGAAAAGCATTTTCAATTGTTCTTTGTGCTTTGCCATACCCGATTTGTTCTTCGTGTTCAGGTCTATGCCTTTTACAATATTGTTTTCTCCGCAAACCGTATCAAAAGCGAAAAACAAACCCGCATATAATTCTGGTGTATAGTAGTTATAATGTTTATCGCTGTCGAAAATATCACCCGTTACCTGTTCGTCAACCACAGTGGTATTTCTGCAGCCGTCTTTAGCCCATTGAGTAGTTTTGCTGTATAAAGAAGCTTTCACCTTTCCTTTTTTATCAAACATGCGGATATCGTTCAGGGAGGTAAAATTCAATACATGCAGATTTCGGAAAGCTTTGTAAAAAGTAGTGTCGTTTTTTATGCGGTCAATAAAAGCGGGAACGTTAACATTATTGCGGATAATAACTTCAGAAAGCGTGATAACTTTTTTCTCTACGATTACAGTATCTTTCTGCTGTGCTATTACCAAAGCATACAGATGAGCCAAAACAACAAGGAGAAAGGCTTTCCTGTACATATATTACTTTGGAAACGACATCCTGTAATCAACCGATATTTTACCTTTTGAAATATCGTCAAGCTTACCTTTGATCATTCTTCTTTTTAACGGTTTCAAATAATCAATAAACAACTTTCCTTCAATGTGATCGTATTCGTGGAGTATAACCCTTGCCGTTATGCCGTTAAATGTGCGGGTATGCGGCTGAAAAAGTTCATCTACATATGATAGCGTTACTTCTTCATTGCGATAAATATCTTCTCTTATTTTGGGTATGCTCAGGCAGCCCTCATTATAAGCCCATTCTTCACCTTCCAGCGCTTCAATATGCGCATTAATGAATACCTGTTTTACGCCAGGAGCATCGGGATATTTTTGTTTTTCGTCTCCCTCCATGCCTGAAAAAACCTGGGTGCTGTCTATTACAAAAATGCGGATATCACGGTTGACCTGGGGCGCTGCCAACCCTACACCACTGGAAGTGTACATGGTTTCCCACATATCTTCAATCAACTTTCCCAATTGCGGATAGTCGGGCGTAATATCTTTGCAAACGGTTCTTAATACAGGTGCGCCATACGCTACAATCGGTAAAATCATGAAAGTGCCTATTTTTATATTTCAATAAAATCAAACCGCAAAAGTAATTGAATTTGCCAAGGATTCCAACCCTTTAAGAGGTTGCAATCCTGCTTATAAATGGCTACACCGTTTAATGATTTATCACTGGACTAATCTACATCAAACGTGTACGTAGTAATATGGTGAAACTGTTGACCTGGCCTTAAAATAGAAGTGGGAAAATCAGGTTTATTAGGAGAATCAGGATAGTGCTGGGTTTCCAGGCAAAGTCCTGCATACCGGTTATATTTTATACCACCTGGGGTATGGGTTAAACTTCCGTCGAGGAAATTACCGGTGTATAACTGCACTCCGGGCTGCGTGGTGGCAACATGCATTACTCTGCCGCTTTTTTTATGATGCAGTGTACCTATTTTCTGCAACGCTCCGTTTTCATTATCAAGCACAAAATTATGATCGTAGCCTGGCTGCACCTGGTTAATGTCTTTACCAACTTTTTTAACCGTAGTAAAATCAAGCGCAGTACCTTTTACAGGAATGAGTTTACCCGTAGGAATCAATGTATCATCCGCTTCGGTGTAACAGGTAGCCTTTAATGTTAGTTCATGATCCAGTATATCCGCATCAGCACCACCAGATAAATTAAAGTAAGTGTGGTTAGTTAAGTTAATGGGCGTAGCCATATCTGTAACTGCATGGTATTCAATAACCAGCGCATTATCATCAGTAAGTTTGTATTCTACCGTAATCTTTACATTTCCCGGAAACCCTTCTTCTCCATCTTTACTATTATACAATAATGTCAATGCATTTTTTTCCGGCAACGCCTTCGCATCCCACACTACTTTATCATACCCCTTTAATCCGCCATGCAAAGTATTGCCATTATTATTAAGGGCTAGTGTATATGTTTTTCCATCTATGGTAAATTTGCCTTTGCCTATTCTGTTAGCAAACCGGCCTACCAGGCAACCAAAACAAGGGTTCCCTTTTTGCAGGTAGCCTTCTAAAGAATCAAATGCAAGTGTTACATTTTCAAATACCTTATTCCTGTCGGGCGCTTTTATACTGGTAATAGCGCCACCGTAATTGATAATTTTTACTTCAATACCATTTTTATTGGTGAGCGTAAATTGAAATACCTCTTTGCCATCTACAGCACCCCATTTTTCGGCAGCAATCTTTACATCCATAATAAACTGATTTGATAAGGTTTATTTTGGGTGTGAAGATATAGTAATTACAAGAAATCAAGTCTCCGGATAAATGATAAACTTAAAGGCATTACTCTTTATTTAATATCCATTGCAGTCCTTTCACAAAAGTTGTCAAGGGCGTGTCCATATGATCAAGATTGGAATATACTTCTGCTTTGTATTGTATACCTGCGTTTATTCTTAATGATGTGTCAAGAGAAGAAAATACTTTGGCTGTCGAAAGCATTGCAGTATCATTAGCTGCTCCATCTTCCAATCCGCCGGAACTGATATAGGACTTAACGTTATGCATGTTCTGTCGCTGCATTTTACGTAATTCGTGGAGTAAATAATAATTATTATAATGAGTTGAAGGACTGGCTGCAATATAACCATTAAACAAACCGGAGGACTTTAATAAACTTTGCTGAAGCGCATACAAAGTAAAATATCCTCCCAAAGAATGCCCCATCAAAATTCTGTTATGCTTATCTGCGGGGTAACTTATCTCAACAAAAGGAATAAGCTCACTCGTAAGGAAAGAGAGGAACTTGTCTGCCTTACCACTCGTAGTCATTCCGTATTCGGGAATAGCTAACGGGTATGTATAATCCCTGTTCCTCAACGAATCCATAGCAGAAAAGTCTTTATAGCCAATTCCCACCACAATGGCAGGTGTAATAAGGCCCACTTCAGCATATTTCTTCATAATTACAGAGCATATGTCAAAGTACAGATTAGCATCAAGAATGTATACAACAGGATAACTGGTATCAGCAATATGATAATCTTCGGGCACTGATACATAAATGGAAAAACTATCATTAACTGATTTTGAAAAAATCCGCATAGGCGCATTTGAAGAGAGCTGTTCTTTACCCGTCGTTTTATACCCATTATGTTGCTTACAACCTGCAGCCAAAATCAAGACAAGAGCAAAGTATAATTTTACCATTCTTTAATTATTGAAAATATATTTCCAATAATAAAATCATATTCACCGCTTTTGCGAAGTAACCCAGTTAAATATTTACCAATATTTTTGAGGCACAGTAAGAAGTAAAGGAAAAAGAAAAATCAACCTGTATCATAA
>JBGALP010000246.1:0-7016 GCA_044223805.1 Agriterribacter sp. | reverse complement strand
GTGGAGGTTGTGGCGTATATCCGCAAAGCGCTATGCCTTCAATTAAAAAAGCATCAGCAGTTCTGAATACACTCCCTACGTTGTGCATGCTGCGTACATTATCCAGCACTACTGCTATAGGCGCTTTATCAGCAGATTTAAATGCTGATACCGACTTGCGGTTCAGTTCATCCATACTTAGTTTACGCATGGGGCAAAGATATAAGATTCGGGATTTGAGATTTGAAATCCTCCCCGGCAGAAAGATCTAAGATTTTAAGACCAGGTTGTGTAAGTAAGCGAGGACTTTGAATTAGTAAACAGAACAGTTTTACGCTCCATCTAAAATTCAAATTTCAAATCTCAAATAGTTTGCTTTTGGGGAAAGTTGGGGAATTATTTTGCGGAGCAGTTGCTTATTTTTGCCCTCCTTTATGGCAAAAGCAAGTTCAGAAACCCCTTTAATGCAGCAGCACCGGGCTATCAAACAAAAATACCCCGATGCCATATTGCTTTTCAGGGTGGGAGATTTTTATGAAACATTTGGTGAAGATGCTATTAAAGCATCGCAGGTGTTGGGCATTACGCTTACCAAAAGAAACAACGGATCTCCTTCTTCTTCAGAGTTGGCAGGGTTTCCGCATCACGCCTTAGATACTTACCTGCATAAATTGGTGAAAGCCGGTTACCGCGTGGCTATCTGCGATCAACTGGAAGACCCCAAACAAGCTAAGGGGATTGTAAAAAGAGGCGTAACAGAAATGGTTACACCCGGCGTGGCTACCAATGATAAATTGCTTGAACATAATAGCAATAATTTTTTGGCGGGAGTTTATTTTGGAGAAGATATTGTAGGCACATCCTTCCTCGATATTTCTACCGGTGAATTTTTTGTGGCGGAAGGCAATGCGGAATATGCGGATAAATTATTGCAAAGTCTGAAACCTGCCGAAGTAGTTTTTCAACGCAGTTTTCAAAAACAGTTTAAAGAAACTTTTGGACCCAAGTTTTATACCTATACATTAGAAAGCTGGTTATTTGAGGAAACATACGCCACCGAAAGTTTGCTGAAACATTTTGGTACGCATTCTTTAAAAGGATATGGCGTTGAAGGAATGCGCGCAGGCATTATAGCAGCAGGTGCGGTACTGCATTATTTAAAAGATACGGAGCACCCTAACCTGCAGCATATTACTGCTATACAGCGCATAGATAAAGAAGAGCATTTGTGGATGGATCGGTTTACCATCCGCAATCTTGAGTTGTTGGGTACCGGAACTGATAGCGGCTATACCCTGCAAAAAGTAATGGACAATACGGTTTCGCCTATGGGTGCCCGTTTGCTCCGCCGCTGGCTGGTGCTTCCTCTAAAAGATATCGCCCGCATTAATGAGCGGTTGCAACTGGTAGAACATTTTATTAAAGATGTTGAATCCAGAAGCATTATTGCGCAGCATATAAAACAGTGCGGAGATATTGAACGCCTGGTGAGCAAAATTCCATTGAAGAAAATAAACCCGCGTGAAATAAAACATATTGCCCGGGGATTGCAGCATATACAGCAGATAAAAGCCATTTGCGCTGGCAGTGATAATGATTATTTAAAAAGATTGGGAGACGCGTTAAATCCCTGTCAGTATATCGAAGAAAAAATAAACAAAGAAATTATTGATAATCCACCGGCATTAGCCAACAAAGGCGGAATGATCTGCAATGGCATACATGCCGGGCTGGATGAATTACGAACCATTGCTACAGGTGGAAAAGAATACCTGCTGGAACTGCAGCAAAAAGAAACACAGGCTACCGGTATTTCTTCGCTTAAAGTAAGTTTCAATAATGTGTTTGGTTATTATCTTGAAGTAACCAACTCGCATAAGTCGAAAGTGCCGGATACCTGGATTCGTAAACAAACACTGGCTAACGCGGAGCGGTATATTACGCCTGAACTCAAACATTACGAAGAAAAGATTACAGGAGCGGAAGACAAAATATTCCAGATAGAGCTGGAATTATATGATAAATTATTGTTGGAATTGCAGGATTATATAGCACCTATGCAAACCAACGGTAATATATTGGCCATACTCGATTGCCTGGTTTGTTTTGCTAATAATGCTTTGCAATACAATTATAAAAAACCGCAGCTACACACCGGCACCGCGTTGGAATTAAAAGAAAGCCGGCATCCTGTGATAGAGCGACATCTTGCAACCGGTGAACAGTATATCACTAATGACATAACACTTGACCCATCGGGTCAGCAGATTATTATACTTACCGGACCAAACATGAGTGGTAAAAGCGCCTTGCTGCGGCAGACTGCGTTGATCACTTTAATGGCGCATACCGGAAGCTTTGTGCCAGCATCATCAGCCCATATACCGCTTACTGATAAAATATTTACACGCGTAGGCGCGTCTGATAACCTTAGTGGTGGTGAGTCAACATTTATGGTAGAGATGAATGAAACGGCAAGTATTATCAACAATATTTCTGCCGGTAGCTTGATATTGCTTGATGAGATTGGTCGTGGTACATCTACCTACGATGGTATTTCCATAGCGTGGAGTATCGCCGAATTTTTGCACAATTCTCCGCATCGTCCTAAAACATTATTTGCTACGCATTATCATGAACTGAATGAGTTAGAAAATAAATTACCCCGTGTAAAGAACTATCATGTAACCAATAAAGAAGCCGGCAATAAAATTATTTTTCTACGTAAGCTCGCACCCGGTGGAAGTACACACAGTTTTGGTATTCACGTGGCAAAAATGGCCGGCATGCCGCCTGCGCTTATTAACAGAGCCAATGCCATTTTAAAACAGTTGGAAGAAAAGCATGCAGATGGTGATGGCGCAGATATGAGCAAGGCCGTAAAACAACTGGCAATTCCGCAAATGCAATTATCTATTTTTGATGCACATAGCGAAGTGTTTGATGATATAAGGGCAAGACTTGAAAATACAGATATCAACCGACTGACTCCCGTAGAAGCGCTGCTTAAACTGAATGAAATTAAAAACCTCCTTAAATAAATACAGGAACCACGAAGGCACAAAGGCACACAAAGCAAGTTGAAGAAATAAAAAGTAATTTCTATGGGACTCGATAGTGTAGAAATTGTAATGAAAATTGAAAATGGTTTTGGAATCCGGATGTTAAAAAGTGAAGTCGAAACAATTGCAACAGTCGGCGATTTGCACAACGCCGTATGGCAACATCTTTCGGCAAGATATAGTAACCAGATAAACAGAAATGAAATGGAAATTGTTATTAACAAGATTATTTCTGATATCGCGGGTTTGGAGCTGGAAGAAATAACACCTGAAAAAAAGATTGCTGATGATTTAGGAATTGATTAGCACCGTAAAGAACCATGATGTATACTGCTAATTGCGTCGCCTGGAGGCTACAACAAAATCATGCGCGGCGAGGACGCCACGCATAGCGATATGTTTACAAAAGAAGTTTATCGTCTTTTATTACTCTCTGCTTATTATGCAAAAGTTTTAATAAATTTATGCTCATTGAAAAGCGAGGGCTGTGTGTTGTTCCTCTCCGTTCGGAGAGGTTAGGTGAGGCTTCTGTATTTCCTATGGTACCTTTCGGCCAGGCATAAATTGAAAAGGTCATGATAAGTGTTCTTATCTTTCTAACACCTTAACTATTTCCTTCTCTATATCCTCTGAATATCCAATCTTACTAAAACGCACATTGCCGTTTTTATCAATCAATACATAGCGTGGGATTGCATTTACGTCGTATGCTGTTCTTGTATCTTCATCACCAATAAGTACGGGAAAAGCGAGGTTAAACTTAGCCACCATTTTCTTCATAGATTCTATTTGTTTTTTCTCAAAACTTACGCCGTATACCTGCAAACCTTTTGTTTTATATTTATCATATAAAGCCTGAATTTTAGGCGCTGACGCAAAACAGGGACCACACCATACTTCCAAAAAATCAAGCAATACTACTTTACCTTTTAATTGTTGCAGTTGAACTTTTTTATTATCAATAGTGGAGAGTTCGAAAGCAGGAGAGGGTTTATTGAGCAGCGGAGATGGCTTTAACGCATCATTTTCTTGTGTGTCTGCTACATAATCTGCAGGAAATAATTGCCCATTAAAATCAAATGCATGCGCCTGATCGTTTATCCATAATTCTTTTACCATATAATTCAGGTCCTGCACTTTTCCCAGCGTTTCCTGGTGGCTTCTTCTGCCTATAGGCAACATTGATTTTTTATTGATCGTATAGATCGTATATCTTTTAGAAACATCGTATTGTTTTATATCGGGCAGGTGTTTGGTGAGGTAAAAATATTGATCGTCCTGAACCAGTTCATAACCCGTACTTTGAGTTGTGTCTAACTTAAACAGGTCGGTCAATAACATCTGTCCGCCCGGCGCTCCCAATAAATGAGGAAATCCTTGTGGATTGGTGTTAATGCTGTATTCTTTTTTATCGGTCTTAATTTCTATACTTTTTTTGCCATCATAGATGGTTTCCATATTTGCATCATTCCGTTTTCCCCAAAACCAGCAACCGAATACACTATCGGTGGGCACTAGCTGTAGTTTTACCTGCCCTGAAGTTCTTCTTGTATCACCTGTTACAAAGGTATCTGCGCGGTCAAGTGTATATGCTACCGTACGAAGTTGCTGTTGCGCTTGTAACACGCGGTCAATAATTGCTGAAGGTGTTTGGCTGAATGATAAAGTAGTTGCAAAGCAAAAAGCTATGAACACAAAAAAAGTCCGCATAAAAAAGTTTAAGCAGCAATAATACGAAATAATTCGTAAATATTCCAAATGCTTCTTTTTGAAATCAAAAAAGCCCTCTCGTAGAAACGAAAGGGCTAAACGATTGCTTGCCTCAATGACTCGTAGTTACGGGTGGAGTCGAACCACCGTAAAAGGACTTGCCAGCCTCTGCCTGTCCTCTCGGCCACGTAACTCATATTGCTATTAGTAATAGCAGGCTATTTTTTAACCAGGTATACAACTACCTTGTCTTTGTCTTTACTGATGTAGATCTTTTTAACCGAAAAGTCCTTATGTTCAACAGTGCATTCTACGGGCAATGCCTGCCAGGTTTTCAAAGTAAAACTTCCATCCTTTTTAGTAAAAGTTTCTTCCTCTCCGGTTAACGTATGCACGTACGCATCCTGCACCGGTATTAAATTACCTTGCTGTAACACTTTTCCCTGGATGATTTCCGGATCGCCGGGTTGGAATGCTGTAAACCCATACGATAACAAAAGCAGCATTGCCGCTATATGGCCAAAAAAAGAAACTTTCATAATTGATGAAATAGGGAATAATAATAAACTTAATGACCGTGCGTCACAGGTCTGACCGGTTATTGCACCTTAACATCGTGCCATCGAATTGCATTGAAGAAAAAATACAACCATCTTCATAATGCAAGGTTAGAACAAAAATATTAGTCTACCAAATTAATGGACTAATATTTTTTGAATTTCCTGTTCCTTGGGTCAACAACTCCTTTCTTAAAAAATATTACTAAACACTTAATAATATTTTATTGACTACCACGTTTTTAGAAGATTTGAGCGTTACTTTGCCCATTATATAAAAACCATTGAATATTCTACCTCATGCAACATGTAGCTGTGCCAACCGTAGAGCGTAAATCCGGATTTATTTTTTGTTATACAACAACGGCAATCGCCCGTAATTTTTTTGCTGTATTAATGAGCATTTGTACGCTGTGTTTCAGCAGTTGTTCTCAATCGCAGACTAAAGAAGATAAAACATCACTTGATTCCGCAAAAGGAACTGCCGTAGCGCAGAATGTAAAACCGGTATTGCTTGATACAGCGGCATACGATAAAAAGAATGTACAAATAGCCAATGGAGATACAACTGGCTTATGGCCGGTTAAGGGTGCAGCTTATCCATTACCTGGCGCTATCCTTCCTTTCAAAAGAATTGTTTCTTATTACGGTAACCTGTATTCCAAAAAAATGGGAATATTGGGCGAATTGCCGCCTGCTGAAATGCTGGCTAAGCTTAAAGAAGAAATGAAAAAGTGGCAAGCCGCGGATTCCACTACTGAAGTTATTCCTGCATTACACTATATAGCAGTTACTGCGCAGGGAAGCCCCGGCAGAGACAACAAATACCGTTTGCGTATGCCTTTCCACCAGATTGATTCTGTGCTGGGGATGTCTAAACAAATTAACGCCATTACCTTCGTTGATGTGCAGGTATCACACAGTACGCTTCAACAGGAGATACCCCTGTTTGAAAAATACCTTATGCAGCCTGATATTCATTTGGGAGTAGATCCGGAATTTTCTATGAAAAAAGGTGAAAGGCCAGGTAGTGTAATAGGTACTTTTAATGCAGATGACATTAATTATGTAACAGAATATCTTGCCGGGCTTGTAAAAAAATATAACCTGCCTCCAAAAATTCTCATCATTCATCGCTTCACACAAAACATGGTTACAGGCTATAAGCAAATTAAAACCCGCCCCGAAGTGCAGATTGTAATGGACATGGATGGCTGGGGATTACAGGCGCGAAAAGTAAATACCTACAAACAGTTTATTTATAAAGAACCTGTTCAGTTTACCGGCTTCAAAATATTTTACAAGAACGATTTCAGGGAACCTGGCAGCCGCACCATGACGCCGGAAGAAGTACTGAAACTGAAACCTCAGCCCATTTATATTCAGTACCAATAGTTTTCGTAATATCTTCTTTTTGTTATTTATCCGCTTGCGGATAAATAACATTGTTTTGTATTGTGCCAAAAACAATTACCGGCATATAATGCTTACTTTCGCGGCTTAAATTAATATTATGCAAAAACTATTAATAGGGTTACTTTTCGTTGCCACTGTATCATCCTGTGGCAATAAAGGTAAATCTGATGTTGCCGGGGCACAGCCTGGTGATTCAAGCTATACTGTAACAGGCAAAATACAAGGGTTAGACACTGGCTGGGTTGTATTATATAATGTTCAGAAAAATGCAGACAAACCCGATTCGGCAAAA
>JBGALP010000245.1:0-7021 GCA_044223805.1 Agriterribacter sp. | reverse complement strand
GGTTCATTTCTCGCCATTGAAATAATACCCCGCTTATGAAGTATTCCTGTTTTATTGGTTGGCTCATGTGGAATAAGTTTGAATTTGCTTTTCCTGTCAGGCTTTGCTTGCCAAACGCCACCTTGTATTAAAAAGGAGTGCAAAGATCCTGTTACCTGGTTATCGTTGCGCAGTATACGATAGAAGGAACAATCTTTAAAATAACCCGAATCTATATTTTGTAAAAAAGCAGCTACTGTAGCCGGCGCCTGCTGAGGATAGAGCTCTACCTTAATGTCGCCGAATTTTGTTTCAATTACCACAACCGGGTTATTGTATTTTTTTTCAGAAGTACAACCATACATTCCCATGCATACAACTACACTAATTGTTAAATAACAAACAAACCATGTTTTTTGCAAATGGGAAAAGCTGTTCTTCATAAAGACAAATGTATTGTGTTTTGGGATAAAGCAAGGTTTGTTATTTTAGCTAAATCCTGAGAAGAGACAAACTTATATTTAGATATGATCCTGAAGTTTAGTACGAATAGAAAGTTGTGTGAAAGCTATTGTTTTATTAACACTGTCAGGTTCTATGCAATTGAAGTATACAAATCTATATTTCCGTTTGCCGCTTGCTTTTAATGCATCCCCTTTCAACATACTGTCTGCCCAAGGCGATCTGCGGTTATCAATTATGCTGCTACGGTTAATTTTTTTTGAAAATAACAAGCTATTGGATTTTTTTATTTTCTGAATTGTGGTGTCCATAGAGCGTGCATTATTCTTTAATTTCCAGGTATTAATTGTTGAATCTTTATAGTATAGGTTTGTTTGAGAATATTGATTGTTTTCGAATGTAATATTCCTATACTTGGCAAGTGTAGTTGCAACAGGCGCATTAAAAGTCACGGTAGGATATCCGGCACCTAAGCCCGGAGAGTTAAAAACATTATTCCTGAAAACGATATCCTGTGATATACTATCTGCGGCGCTCCAATACGTGTTGTAAAACTTTACGGCATTTAATCCCTTAACCGTCATTTTACAATCTTCAATTACACAATCCCTCACACCACCAAAAAAATTGATTGCCTGTAATGATGAATTTACCTCAACATTCTTAATGGTTACATTACGCAAGCTATCATGTCCGCCAATACCAATGCCTCCGCCTTTTGAATTGATTATTTTTCCTGTATTGACTATAAATCCACTATTCAGCAAACTGTCGAACCCTACAGGTGGCGGACTGGTACTCCTTGGGTTTGAACCTATGGTGAGTGATCCATTTTCTATATAGAAGTTGGTGATCTTGTTATCTGCTCCCACTATCTCGTAACCAGACCTGTGCCCTCCACCTCCGTTAAACTGTTTTACATTATCCCAGGTGCAACCAAACCAACCAGGGCCTGAAAAACCATTTACATTTCTACCATTTCCGTAACATTCAATATTATAGAAATTAGATGATAATACAGTTCCGGAAATTTCAAAAGTGAACCGAATACCTTTGTTGTTATAAGCTTTGCAATTTTTGATTGTAAGCCTTACACAGGCAGGCTGATTTTTTGACCCCGACGTACCTCCAAAGCAGGAGCTTGCTGAACTATCTGCAATTGTCCAATTATACCACTTCACGTTATCAAATGTCATATCTCTACTCCCTCTCAACTGTACATGTCCTTTCTGTGCATTTTTAAAAACAGAGTTCTTAACAACGATATACCTGTTTCTGTTCGTGTCAGAAAGCAACCATAATGAAGCCTGTCCTTTGCATGAATCCCACACCGTGTTGTCAAAGGTTATATTTTCAGAAGTATCCGTTCCGGAGCTTCCAAAGTTTCCTCCAAATCTTACCAATACACTGTTGGGGTTTATTTGATTATCTGAATTCCCGTTAAATGTTATGCCAGTAAAAGAAACGTTTTTAATGCTTTTGGTAGCTGAATCGTTAAAAAGAACAATAGCTCTCCAGTCCTTAGGATCATTTGCCGAAGCATCAGTTAAGCGCCATACTGTTTTGCCCGGTGTGCCTTCATATATTCTATTAGATCGTGGTCTGAATTTATGCAGGTTATAAACCAAAGTATCAAAGTGTAATCCCTGCCTGCAGTTTTCGTTAGCCCGTCTCACTACTGCACTGTCTGTACCGGGCGTGGCATAATACCACTTAACTTCATCAAGTCCTGTATAGCGCCTCTTCCAACGCTTTCCTGATGCGTCAACAATAACAGTGCCTCCATTGTCGGCAGAAGTATTGTCGTTTAATGAGATGTCCCAATCGCCGCCACCAAAATCTGTTGTTTGTGCCGCAATGGATTGGCTGGTATTTAACGCCCGTAACTGTGCTACGGTGCCAATAAAAACCTCAGCGTGTAACGCTTTATTATTTATAGAAGATGCAGTTGCACTCCGCCCGGTTTGCTCATGCGAGGAAATAGTAAAAAGGCAAAATAAGATTGTGAGCTTTTTCATCGGTCTATCCATTTAATTTTTGTTATAGCACAGGCATCATTACTTATGGTAATAACAATAGCTGATGCCTGGGCAAATGGCAGAACAATGTTTTGTAACACTTCAATTAAATGGCTAAAGTTAATTCATGCCACTTGTAAAAGTTGTTAATATATGGTTGCGGTAAAAGTGCGTACATTAAAAATACTATGCCGGAGAATCTTTCGGCACAGTATTCTTATTTTACGACGGATTTTATAAGATCGTCTATTGCAGCATTCCTATAGTCTGAAAAATATTTTCTTTTTGTATAAGAAATAGCACAAGCCCCATTCCAATCCAAAAATAGTGAAGCAGGTAATAAAGTCCATCAGCAATGGTGGAAAATGAGCCATCTCCATTAATCCGTTTGTAATGGCACTTACATATTCATTAAACCATCTATCGCCCACAATTTCAAAAAACAGGTAAATAAAAACAGAATTCATTCCTACCACTAAAAAGAAGAAAAGATACTTGCGATGATTTTTAATGTCTATCCACCAGTAACAAAATGCCAACGCAAGTAAGCACCAACCAAGCGATGCCAATGTAAATGAAGAAGTGGCAATTTTTTTTATGATGGGAGTAATGCCCATCCAATCCATTGCAAAACCAACCGCCAGGCAAATGCCAGCCCATATTAATAGTTTCTTCACTTTATCAGTAGCGTTGCTCAATAACAATTTTCCAACCAAAGCGCCAGCTATAGTGTGCACAGCAGTAGGCAAGCAGTTAATGGCTACCCACCCACCTTTATTTATTTTGTTCATCAATAACATGTCAACATAATTACCAAAATTTTCCTGATCAACAAATGGATGATTAAATCCTGGTACATTGGTGAAGCGATACAAAATTTCAGTAAGTAACAGAATTCCTATGCAGATGAGTATTTGGGTGGTTGCGCTTAAATTGAAAATTAAAAAGGCTACCAGCATAGTGAATGATAATTGCGTAAGCACATCCCATAGTTCAAATGACAGTCCTGTCTTTCTGACTGCATAATCCAATACTCCCCAAAAAAATAACCATCCGCTTCGCTTTAATGCTTTTTGAAATGATTGCAACCATGGAACGCCTTTTTCCTGCTGGCTGTGTATAGAATATGCCATGGCTGTACCCGCAATAAACATAAAACAAGGTTGTATCAGGTCCCAGAAATGTAGGCCATTCCATTGGTGATGATGCAATTGCGCTGCAAGAGAATGAAACCAGGTTCCTTCGGAATTTTTGTATAAAATGCTATGCAGACCTGCACTTTCAAATGCCAGTAATACCATAATAAAACCACGAAGAAAATCCAGCGATTGTAATCTTTTTGAAAGCATGGGAAGGGGTGATTGTGTTTAGTAGTGATATAAATAATTCTGAAAAAGTAAGTCAAATATTTTTTTTTATCAAAAAAGCATTGAATATTTGTGGCGCAATGAAAAATATTACAACAAATAAATACTGGTGGTGGCATACAAACTCTTCCTGGGGTGCGTAATGCTATTATAGTGTTTATCTACTAAAATATACATGCCCCGGTTCATCCGGGGTTTTTTATTGAATTTGATTGAGACATTTGTATGAAAAAAGTTGACATTAAGACTTCGTTTAAAAAAATGCTTTCAGATGTGCATACGCCCGTAGGCATCTATCTTCGGATAAGAGACCGTTTCAGGGATACCATATTATTAGAAAGCACCGATTATCATGCGGCCGAAAACAGCTTTTCTTTTATAGGTATCAATGCCATTGCCGGGATGGAGATCACCGATTATCAATCGATTGAGTTTAAGCTTCCGGGGCAAAAGCCAGAACGATTGTCTGTTAGTAATCCTGCTGAAGTTCCCGGTATACTGTGGAGTTTTATGCAGCGCTTCAATATAGAACCCACCACCGATAAAATAGTCGCCAGCGTGCAGGGTTTGTATGGTTACACTACATTTGACGCCGTGCAGTTTTTTGACAGCATCCGGTTTAACAGCGGTAAATCATCAGTACTACCGCAGCATTCAACTAAAGAAAGTATTCCCCTGATGCGCTATCGTTTATACCAATACGTTATAGCCATCAATCACTTTAAAAATGAAATGTATATCTGTGAAAATGAAATTGCCGGTTTGCCGAGTGATTTACCCGTAATTGAATCATTAATCAGGAGTAAGGATGTTCCTGTATTTCCTTTTTCGGCGAAAGAAAAAGAAACCTCTAACATGACCGATGAGGATTATCGGCAAATGGTGGAAAAGGGAATAAAAAGCTGCTACCGTGGAGATGTTTTTCAGATTGTATTAAGCAGAAGGTTTGAGCAGTCTTTTACGGGTGATGAGTTTAATGTATACAGGGCTTTGCGTAATATAAACCCATCGCCTTATCTTTTTTATTTTGATTATGGCGATTATAAACTGCTGGGCTCTTCACCCGAAAGTCAACTGATCATAAAAAATGGAAAAGCGGTTGTGCATCCTATAGCAGGTACGTTTAAGCGCACCGGTGATGATGAAACTGATCAGCAGATGGCTGAACAATTGTTAAACGATGCCAAAGAAAATGCGGAACATGTAATGCTGGTTGATTTGGCAAGAAACGACCTTAGCCGTTTGTGCGATGAAGTAAAAGTGAAACATTACCGGCAGGTGCAGTATTATTCTCATGTAATACACCTGGTAAGCGAAGTAAACGGAAATGTAAAACCAGGAACCAATCCTTTTCTTTTGTTGGCAACAACCTTTCCTGCTGGTACTTTGAGCGGTGCGCCTAAATTCAAAGCGATGCAGTTAATAGATAACTACGAACCCACAGCCCGAAGCTATTATGGCGGAGCCATAGGTTTTATGGGTTTCAATGGAAGTTGTAATCATGCTATCATGATCCGCACTTTTTTAAGCCGGAATAATACCTTGATTTCACAGGCAGGAGCAGGAGTAGTAGCGGCATCGAAGCCAGAAAGTGAATTACAGGAGGTGAATAACAAATTAAATGCATTGAAAAAAGCGATAGAAATGGCGGAAAGAATTTGAAATTTCTGATTTGAGATTTTTGATTTGGTTTTCCTTACACTTTATTCCTTACGCCTCATACCTAAAAAGCAAGACATGAAAATATTGGTTTTTGATAATTATGATTCTTTTACGTACAACCTGGTTCACCTGGTGGAAAAGATTATTCATGATAAAGTAGATGTGTGCCGGAATGATCAGATCAGTTTGGAAAAAGTAGCGGAATATGATAAGATTATTTTATCGCCAGGACCGGGAGTGCCCGAGGAAGCTGGTTTATTACTGCCATTGATAAAGCAATATGCATCCTCAAAATCTATATTGGGGGTTTGTCTCGGTCACCAGGCAATTGGTGAGGCCTTTGGAGGGAAGCTCACGAATTTAAGTACCGTGTACCATGGCGTTTCATTACCTGTAAATGTAGTTAATGACAAAAGCCTTTTGTTTAAAGGAATGGCAAGCAGGTTTGATGTAGGGCGCTATCACTCATGGGTAGTGGCAGAAGAAGGATTTCCCCAAGCGCTTGAAATAACGGCACGTGATGAAAATAATTACATCATGGGATTGCAACATAAAGAGTATGATGTTCAGGGAGTGCAATTTCATCCGGAGAGCGTGCTAACACCCGAGGGAGAAACAATTATGAGAAACTGGCTTGGACTGGGATGATGGGATTGGTGGGATGATGTCTGAACTGGGATGAGTGAGATTAATGAGATTCTTGGGATTATAAAAACCATTTTATGCCTGAATTAAAATTTAGTGAGATAACTGAAAAGATAATTGGAGCGTGCTTCAGAATACATAACACTTTGGGAAATGGTTTCCAGGAGGTCATTTACCAAAGAGCTTTAGCACTTGAATTCGATGCCATAAGACTTGAATATGTACGAGAATTCGAAATGAGTATTTTTTATATGGATCAACAAATTGGGACGCGGCGTGTTGATTTTTTTGTAGAAAACAAAATTGGCGTAGAGTTGAAGGCTTTAATTAAATTGGAAGATGTTCATATAGCACAAGCAATAAATTATTTGGAAGCATACAATCTTGAAATTGGATTACTTATAAATTTTGGAAGTAAGAGACTGGAATTCCATCGGTTTACTAATAAGAAATATAATCCTTTAATCATCGAGCATCCCATACAATCACAAAAATCCCATTAATCCCGGTTAAGACATTATGAAAAAAATACTACAATACCTTTTCGAATACAAAACGCTTTCCCGCCAACAGGCAAAGGAAGTACTGGTAAATATATCTAAGGTTACATATAATGAAAGTGAGGTTACCGCATTTATAACGGTATACCTTATGCGGACAATTACTATTGAGGAATTACAAGGGTTTGCTGACGCATTGCTGGAGCTGTGCGTTCCTGTTGCTTTAAATGGTTATGATGTTGTAGATATTGTTGGTACCGGCGGCGACGGGAAGAATACTTTTAATATTTCCACTTTATCTTGTTTTATAGTGGCAGGTGCAGGACAAAAGGTGGCCAAACATGGTAATTATGGAGCTACTTCCGTGAGCGGCGCCTCAAATGTAATG
>JBGALP010000244.1:0-7042 GCA_044223805.1 Agriterribacter sp. | reverse complement strand
CGATTCAGCCTTATACAGACTCCAACCGATAACGGCTGCACCAAGTATACTACCTGTAATCTGGTATAAACCTAATTTCAGCAGGTCTAATTCTATCTCTTTTGGTATAAAATTTTTCATATGCAGCAACTGTTTAACGTTCAGTATTTGAAAGCCCGTTCTTTTAATATCGTAGTATGCCGGTAACCGCAATCAGGATGAAATTAATAAAGTTCTTCAAAAGCTTTGATGATCATCTGATGGAATTTTCAGTTTAAATGTTTAATTTCAAAAAATTCTTTCAACATCCATTTTACAGAGCCCTTATTCAGTAATAATCTTGCTTGCTTTTTTTGATATTTTAAGTAAGTGTTGAGAATTCTTTTATTCAATATATGGCATCAAACAAATCAACCCAAACAAAAGGCGCTTCAAACGACGAAAAATTATTGGCAGCTTTAGGATACAAGCAGGAGCTTAATCGCTCCTGGTCTGCATTTTCCAACTTCGCTATTTCTTTTTCTGTTATCTCTATACTTAGCGGTTGTTTCACCACCTTCAGCCAGGCGTGGAATAACGGTGGTCCTATTGCCATATCCATCGGTTGGCCATTGATCTCGGTATTTATTTTAATTATTGGCTTTTGTCTGGCAGAACTGGCTTCGGCATATCCTACTTCGGGTGGTATATATTGGTGGGCATCTAAGTTGGGTGGTGTAAAAGCCGGTTTTTTTACGGGTTGGTTAAACCTTATTGGCTTGTTGGCGGTAAATGCATCAGTAGTATACGGCGCAGCTACTTTTTTAAATATTACGTTAGGTGCTTATTTTCCTGATTATGCTTTGAGCTTTTTAAATGGTGATTATATCAACCAGCAATTTTTCTGGTTCACGGTTATCATGTTGCTGATAACTATTCTGAATTGTTTCAGCAGCCAGGTGCAGGCCATGTTCAATAATGTGTCGGTATGGTGGCATGTTTTTGGCGCGGTAGCCATCATTGTTATATTAATGGTAGTGCCTCAGAGCCACCAGAGCATTACATGGATGTTCAGTACACAAATCAACAATTCCGGCTTTAGCAATGGAAGCACTTATTGGTTGTTTGTATTGCCCCTGGGCTTTTTATTAACGCAATATACCATTACCGGTTTTGATGCATCTGCACATTTGTCAGAAGAAACACAGGGTGCAAATCTTTCCGCGGCCAATGGCATCTGGAAATCTATTTTTTATTCTTCTGTTGGAGGATATATTTTGTTGCTTGCGTTTTTGTCTGTTGCAACAAAACCTGATGTGGTAAGTTCATTTGATCCTGCTGTAAATGCTTTTGGCGCTGGATCGGTGATTACTATACTGTTTCATGCATTAAGTCCTGCTATGTTTAAACTGGTATTGGTTATATCAACCGTAGGACAATTGTTTTGCGCGATAGCCTGTTTAACTTCCTGTTCGCGGATGCTGTTTGCCTTTTCACGCGATGGCGCTGTGCCAGGACATAAAAAATGGGCGAAAGTAAATAAGGCACATGTACCTGTAAACGCGGTGCTTATTTCTGCTTTAACAGGTGTGATAATGACATTGCCTGCATTATGGAAAAGCCCAAGGGGAATCCCTACTGCATTTTACGCTGTAGTATCCATTGGCGTTATCTGCCTGTACCTTTCTTTTTTAATTCCCATCTGGTGGCGCTGGAAGGCCGGAAATAATTTCACACCGGGTGAATGGACATTAGGCAATAAATACAAATGGATGAATCTTATAGCGATTATTGAAATAGTAGTGATCTCTTTTTATTTCATCATGCCTTTTGAACCCGCGGCGGTTCCCGGCAATGCTGATTTTACATGGATAGCGGTGAACTATGCGCCTGTACTTACCGGGGTTACGTTGCTGGGTTTATGGATCTGGTGGGAGCTATCTGTAAAAAAGTGGTTTAAAGGACCGATAAGAACAATTTGAACATTTTAAAATGTGTATTGTAATCAGGCGATATACAAAAGTGAATTGTGAATGGTGAATACGGGTTGTGAAACGATAAACGCGAGACGTGAGACAATAAACTTTAAACAATAACCTCAAACCATTCTTCTAACCGAATCAGCTATCGCAATTGCAGATGTACTTGTAAATGCCTTCAAAAAATAAACGGGCTATTTCTATTTCACATTTTACATCACAGATAATATCAGATGCATGAGAGAAATCGCCATGCCGGGTGAAAATTTCTATATTCAGGAGTGTTTCTTTGTATGCGGTTATAATTCTTTCGTTTACAATATTACGAACCGGCATGCTGAATGGAACCTGTTCGCTGAGACTGATAAGCGTTTTTAATTTTTGTGGAATTGTACACTGTAAAGCGCTTACATCATCATCATATTGTTCTGCAGCAATACAATGGGAAAATTCAAGGATGCGTTGTAACATAACTTTGGTTGGCACAGGATAGGGTTTGATGTAAAGCAAGAACTTTACATGGAGCTGTACAATAGTACCACACACTCTTTTTCTGTCATATAGATTACGACGAAGTTTTTTTACAAAACCGGTTTACTTTGTTGGACATTTTTGTTTTTTGTCTTGTTTTATAGGGATTGGTTGCACGGCTTGCCGCGCACCGTAGCAGGGAGATGCGCTCGTAAGGTTTTAGGCGCCTCACTAAAACAATTGCTTTCATTATTAGCAAAATAATTTGTGAACTGGTAATTTGGGCATTGCTGATATCATTACCTGTGGCAGTTTTTTTTATGCAACAATGGTTGAATTTCTAGGCTTATCATATTCAACTAACCTCGTGGATGTTTTTAATTCCGGCAGTGCTTATTCTGCTTATTACCTTATTGGTCATCCGCAAATAAGTTATTGACACTCATCCGCAAATAAGTTATTGAAATTGCGTTGGTAAACCCGGTAAAAAGTTTGAGAGTGGATCAGGTATCTGTTGCTTTTTATAGATGAAACAATAAAATCTCTTCTTATATTTACCTCACCCTTTTATAAGCAGATTTTTGAGCCTGCTTACCATTATACATGACTTCATTGCCACAGGATAAAAATATACAATTGCTGGTTGATAAAATTCCCCTGCTTGCTAATGCTGCTATTACAAAACTGCAAGGCGGACTCACTAATATTAATTATCGGATTGAAACCGCCAACGCTAAGTATGTAATGCGGGTAAGTAATGAAGGTTCAGCGCTTCTCGGCATCACCCGGGAAAACGAAGAAGTAAATACAGCGAGGGCGCATATTGCTGGGGTAGGTGCGGCTATAGCCGCTTCGTTACCCGCGGAAAATGTAATGGTTGTAGAATGGGTTGAGGCTGCTACCTTGCATGCCGAAAATTTTCAGGCTGATGCCTTGCTTTTAAGAAGAGTAGCTGCAGCACTCAAATTGTTGCATAGCGGCCCTGCATTCCAGGGTAAGTTTTATTTTCCTGATGTGCGGAAAAAATATCTTCAGCTTGTATTAAAAAACAATTACTTTTTACCTGATCTTTATCTGGATATAGAGCCATTGATAATTGAACTGGAAAACCTATTGGCTGTTAATCCTGAGCCGTTGGTTCCATGCAACAATGATTTGTTGGCTGAGAATTTTATGGATGATGGCAAAAAAATATGGATCATTGATTACGAATATGCAGGACAGAATGAAGCCTCTTTTGATATCGGGAATCTTGCGGGTGAATGTATGCTGACAGATGCACAACTCAGCGATTTTTGTGATGTATACTGGCAACGGCATTTGCCGGAAAAAATAGCAAGAGCCAGAGCCTGGTCTATGGTGGCGCGGTATGGCTGGGTGCTGTGGGCATCTATACAGGAAGCTGTTTCGCCTATATCGTTCAACTTCAGGGCATGGGGTAAAAAGAAATGGGATAATGTATTAAAGGAATTAAAGAGCGAAAAATATATACAGGTAATACAAACTTTAAAAGATAAAGGATGAGTACAGTTCCAGCAAAAACACGTATTGTAATTATTGGTGGTGGCGTAGCCGGCGCTTCTATCGCTTATCATCTTGCCAAAAGAGGAGAACTGGATGTGATACTGCTCGACAGGAATGAACTGACCAGTGGCTCCACCTTTCACTCAGCGGGATTGGTGGGACAATTAAGAGGTTCAGTAACGCTTACTTCTATGATGATGTACAGCGCGGAACTGTATAGGCAACTGGCAGCAAATCCGGATACAGATCCCGGTTGGGTAGAATGCGGGGGCATACGCTTAGCGTGTACACCAGAGCGTGAGCAGGAGCTGAAACGGCAGGTAGCCTGGGCTACTACTTTCGGTTTGCCATTAGAAGAAATTTCAGCCCAACGCGCACAGGAATTGTTTCCATTAATGTCAACCGAACACGTAAGAGCAGCCACCTATCTGCCTACAGACGGATATCTTGATCCCAGTTTGTTGTGTAATTCTTTGGCAAAGGAAGCGAGAAGGATGGGGGTAAAGATTTTACAACATACACGAGTAACCGCCATTAACACTAAAAACAACAGGGTAGTATCGGTAAGTACAGATAAGGGAGATATAGCGGCGGAAATGGTAGTAGCCGCCTGCGGCTTATATACAGCCGAGCTGGGCAGAATGGTGAATGTAAGAGTGCCTATTGTGCCTATGAGTCATCAATACCTTGTAACGGCAGCGTTCAGAGATGTAGTAAAAGGAATGCCTCCGTTGCCCACACTCCGCGATCCCGACAACCTCGTATATTATCGTGAAGATGGCGCTGGCTTGGTAATGGGAGGTTATGAACGACAGTCCGCACACGCCTTTCTTGATGATAAACTGGAAGATAAAGTGCCCAAAGATTTTAATGGAAAATTATTGCCGGATGATTGGGCCCGTTTTGAAGACATTATGATTAAATCATCCATGCGTGTTCCTGCCATGGAGCATGCACCCATCCGTAAAATGATTAACGGACCTGAAGCATTTACACCCGATAATGAATTTTGTTTGGGTCCAACTGCTGTGAAAGGTTTTTATACCGCTGCAGGTTTTTGCGCGCATGGTATTGCCGGCGCTGGTGGGGTAGGAAGGGAGATGGCTGCATGGTTGCTGGATGGACACCCAACAATGGATTTATGGGAGATGGACGTGCGCAGGTTTGGCGCCCAATACAAATCTTTTTCGTATACGCTTGCCCGTGTGGTAGAGAATTATGAATCGTATTATGATATCCGTTATCCCGGCGATGACCGCAAAGCGGGTCGCCCGTTGAAAATGAGCTCAGCGTACGACTGGCACAAAAATCATGGGGCAGTGTTCGGAGAAAAATCAGGGTGGGAGAGAGTGAACTATTATACTGTGAATGAGAATCCCGCTTACGAAAATTTACGCCCCGCCGGTTGGGCTGGTAAAAACTGGAGTACGGCTATAGTAACAGAAGCATTGGCAACCAGAGAAAAAGTAGGTATCTATGATGAATCTTCTTTTTCTAAAATTGAGATAAAAGGCACCGGAGCGGCAGCGTATTTAGAACATTTATGCGCCAACAAAATAAATAAAGGCCCTGGTAGCGTTACCTACACACAAATGCTGAATGATCGTGGCGGTATAGAAAGTGATGTTACGGTTACGCAGATAGATGACCAAACCTTCCGTATGATTTCAGGCACCGCGCTGCATAGTCATGATATGGCATGGCTTACAGAACATCTGCCTGATGATGGATCAGTAACAGTAAAAGACATAACGGCAACACTTACCTGCTTTGGTGTTTGGGGGCCAGAAGTAAGAAACCTGTTATCAAAGCTAACCGCACAGGATCTTTCAACAAAAGCTTTTCCTTTTTTAAGTATGCGCGAAACTACTATCGGCGGTTTCCCGGTTCAGTTGGTAAGAGTAACTTTTGTAGGTGAATTGGGCTACGAAATATATACGCCTGTTGCTAATGGCGCGGCTTTGTGGGAACTATTATGGAAAGAAGGACAAGCATTCGGAATGATAGCGTGCGGTTATAAAGCAATAGATTCTTTGAGAACAGAAAAAGGTTATTTGTATTGGGGATCAGACATGAGCCCTGATGAAACACCATATGAAGCCGGACTGGGCTTTGCGGTATCTAAACAAAAAGAATTCCTGGGTAAAGCGGCATTAGCAACTCACCAGTCATCAAAAAAATTAGTAACCATTAAATTGGATGATCCACGCTCGGTAGTATTAAGTAACGAGCCGGTAAAGGTTAATGGCAAAGTAGCAGGCAGAGTAACTACGGGTGGTTATGGCGTGAGTATGGGCGCTTCCATCGCATTCGCATATGTACCTGTTGAACTATCGGCATCGGGCACCCGAACCGAGATACTGGTATTTGGCAACTGGATTCCGGGAACCATTGTACAAGGACCATTGTATGATCCAAAAGGAGAGAAGGTGAAGCAGTGAATGGGCAATGGTGAATTGTGAATCAAAGCCTTATTTTTTAAGCAAAGAAATCTTTGTAAATTTTAGGTTCTACTGATGCACAAAAGTCGTCTTCGCGCTGATACCAGTATCCGAATAAGCCACCTTTTTTTGCGTGAGCTTTGCACTATCGCTGATTAAAGGAATGGATGATAGAAATATAAAGTTGATAGATCTCCTCGAAGCAAAAAGCAGTGGCGTTTTGGATACGAAGCCCGCCGGCTTGAGGCAATCAACAGCTCATATTTAAAGTGGTAAGTAATAAAAATAATTAATAACATTTTCTTGGAATTTCCTTACGGAAAGAACATCGAATTGTAAAAGCAAATACATGCGAGAGGTTAAACGCCAAACGATAAACTTCAGACGCAAAGTATCGTAATTAAAACTTTCTGCAACTTAATGTTCACTTATAATATATTGCTTCCCCTTTTCCGTATTAAATGAAAGTAGATAGCCATTCGCATCTTTAACCGGCTTTGTAGTAACACCATTAATATGTACAGGATTCGCTGTTCTTATATTGCACTTACCGCCCACCAGCGATTTTACTACAGCTTTAGTAAGCATATGATTTTTCCATTTCATGGATAGCTCAAAATTGCCTCTTGCCTTTAAGCCGTTAACACTGCCTTCATTCCATGCATCAGG
>JBGALP010000243.1:0-7084 GCA_044223805.1 Agriterribacter sp. | reverse complement strand
GTAGAGAATTGGGGCAAAGGCGGCTTCCACAAATACGGCGATTTAAGCAAGGCTACCAATGGTGTTCCCGACGACGCGTTTAAGATATTGATGTCTCATGATCCTTCTCACTGGGAAGGTGTTACGCTCCAGCATAACCAACATATTCATCTTACATTATCGGGACATACCCATGGAATGCAATTTGGATTTGAATTATTTGGTTTAAAGTGGAGCCCCGTAAAATACGTATATAAACAATGGCTCGGTCTTTACGAAAGAGCAGGCCGCTTTTTGTATGTAAACCGCGGTTTTGGTTTTCTTGGTTTAAAAGGTCGCATTGGTATGTGGCCAGAGGTGGCGGTGATTACGTTAAAACATAAATAATAACGTTTAACTTCACCAGACGTTCGGCTTGCCGGTCACTTACGCCAATTTATGCTGCCCTGATTGCATCAGGACTGATGATGATGCATGTTTCTGTTATAAAGTAAGTACTACAAAAAGCTTGCGCCAGAATATAATCTGAATAAAGTGCCTGGGCGCCACTTGTTTTTCAACATTATTTTTATTGCCACCCACCGCCCAATGACCGATACAATTCCACTATTGCCATTAGTTGTTCTAATTTATCGTTTACGCCGTTTAAGCGAGCGGTTAATAAGGCTTGTTCTGAAGTAAGCACATCTGTATAATTAGTAGCGGAGCTGTATTCTAATAATTGTTTGGTGTAATTCACTGCTTTTTCCAATGCTGCTACCTGGTGTTTCCTGCTTTGCTGTTTTTGTGTTGATGTTTGGTACGCGTATAAAGCATTGGATACTTCTTCACCGGCATTCAATAATGTTTGCTGGTAGGCGAAATATGCTTGCTTTTGTCGCGCCTGCGCAATACGTAACCTGGCTTTGTTTTGTCCTTTGCTAAAAACAGGTTGGGCAAGTCCGGCAACAATATTGTAAAACACCGACATATCAAACAGATTTTTTATCTGCAACGTTGAAAGACCACCTTGCCCTGTAAGCGTGAGTTGCGGATAAAAATAAGTGCGGGCTACATTGGTGTTTTCAAATGCGGCCCTGAAACCGAATTCCGCCTGTTGTATATCAGGCCTGTTTCTTAACAGCAGAGAAGATACACCGGTCTTCAAATCATGGTAAGGCTCCTGCACTTCCAACGTGCTGCGCTCAATACCGCCGGGTGTTTTGGCTAACAGTACACTCAATGCATTTTCTGTTTCACGAATGCTTCTTTTCAGATCCGGTATCAACACTTCAGCGGCATAGCGGTTAGCATCACTTTGCATAACTGCTGCACCGTTCACTACCGCATTCTCTTTCAGTTGCTGCATCGTGTTAAAGTCGTTGGTTCTGTTGATAAGCGTTTGCTCTGTTATTTTTAATTGTTGATCTAGCGACAATAATTGATAATAATAACCAGCGATGTTGGCCACCAACTGCGTTTGTACGGCGCGGATAGCCGCTTCACTTTGTAACAGATTGGCTAAAGCTGCTTTTTTAGCGCTTCGTAATTTACCCCATATGTCTGCCTCCCAACTTGAGCTCAGGCTCAGTTGATAATTCATAGTTACCAACGGAAAAGTGCCTATAAAATCCGGAGGCAGATTAAGTGCAGCGATGGATTGTTTATTTCGGGTAGCCGTTGCATTTGCATCCAGGCTTGGCAATAAGGCAGCTTTACTTTGCCTGAAACCTGCCTGTGCTTCATTCATGCGTTCTACCGCAGTTTTAAGATCTAAATTTTCCCGGATACCTTCATCAATAAGATGCTGCAACAAGGTGTCTGTAAATAATCTTGTATACGATAGTGTAGCGATAGAGGTACTATCAACAAAAGAGGAATCACCGCTGACTGTTGATGTGGTATCGCGGTAAAGCATTCCCTGAACAGCAGCACCCGGTTGTTGGTATTTACGGGTAACACAGGAAGCCAGTATAATCAATCCAGCAAATACCAACACGCGCTTAATAAAATATTTTTCAGTCATATACATCAAACTGTTTACCGGCTATGATTTATTATTTTCATTGTCAACCTGCACGGGCACAGGTAAAGGTTTTGAGCTTACACGCTCCTGCAACCATTGAAAAATGATAAACAAAACAGGTATTACAAAAACACCAAAGATGGTTCCGATCAACATTCCGCCAACTGCACCAGTGCCAATAGAACGGTTACCTGCCGCGCCTGCACCAGTAGATACCATTAATGGCATAATGCCAAATACAAATGCAAAGGAAGTCATTAAGATAGGACGAAGCCTGGCGATAGAACCGTTGATGGCAGCCTGTGCTATGCTTTGTCCTTCTTTACGGCGCGCCACTGCAAACTCTACTATCAGGATGGCATTCTTTGCTAACAAACCAATCAGCATAATTAATGTAATCTGTAAATAAATATTATTCTGTACATCAAACAGGTTGGCAAAAACAAATGCACCCGAAAGTCCAACAGGCAATGAAAGCAATACAGCAAGCGGCAGAATATAGCTTTCATATTGTGCACTCAACAAAAAATATACAAATACCAGGCAAAGAATAAATATGTAAATAGTCTGGCTGCCACTTGAAATTTCTTCCCGGCTTAAACCAGAAAATTCATAACCGTAACCAACGGGTAATGTTTGCGCGGCCACCTGTTGCACAGCCCTGATAGCATCACCGGAACTATAGCCCTCTTTTTGCGTTCCCGAAACAGAAATAGATGTAAACATATTAAAGCGGTTAATGAACTCCGGTCCATATACTCTTTTAAGTGTAACAAATTCTGATACAGGCGCCATTGTTTTGTCGTCTGTGCGAACGTAGATATTGTTTAAACTTTCAGCAGTGCCACGGTACGCCGCATCCGCCTGTACCATTACGCGGTACTGTTTACCAAAGGCATTAAAATTTGAGGTATACAATCCACCATAATAACCTTGCAGGGTATTGAGTACTGCCGCCGGCGACACATTAGCTTCTTTACATTTTGCCACATTCAGGTCAATCTGGTATTGCGGAAAATTGGTATTAAAAAAACTGGTGGCATATTGCACCTCAGGACGCTTGTTTAAAGCAGTTAGAAATTTTTCCTTCACCGCTACAAATTTTTCAATTTCGCCTCCGCTCCTATCCTGCAATTGTAATTCAAAACCACTACTGTTGCCAAAGCCTTCTAACGTTGGTGGAGCAAAAAATAAAACATTAGCTCCTTTTATGTGTGCTGTTTGGGCAAACATTTTTTTTATTACCGCGTCTACTGTATGGTCGTCACCTTTACGTTGATCCCAGGGTTTTAAACTCATGAAGAACGCTGCGTAAGATCCCCCGTTACCACCGCTCAACAAGCCGAACCCACCCACCTGTGTTACAGATGCCACTTCAGGCAGACTGCTACAGATTGTTGCTACCTGGTCGGAGATAACCGACGTGCGCTCCAGCGAAGAAGCAGGCGGAAGAGAAATATCAGCCATTATAAATTTCTGGTCTTCATTCGGCACAAACCCACCCGGTGTTGTGCGCATTAAGTACCACAGCAAACCGGCAAACAGCACAATACCTGCAAGGGCAATCCATTTTTTCTTTGATAAAAAGATAACGGCCCGTTTATACTTACCCGTTACAGCATCGAACCCGGCATTAAACGCGCTATAAAAACGCTGCATGATCCCTTTACGCAATTTGCTTTCGTGATGAGGCTTCAACAATAATGCGCACAATGCAGGGCTCAGCGTTAATGCATTTACGGCTGAAATAATAATGGATACTGCCAGGGTTAAGCCAAACTGTTTATAAAATATACCTGTAGATCCTTTAATAAAAGTAACCGGCAAAAACACCGCAGACATTACCAATGTTATAGATACGACCGCTCCGCTTATTTCGCTCATCGCCTGCAATGTTGCATTTCGTGGTGAGCTTTCTCCATGATCCAGTTTAGCGTGCACGGCCTCCACCACTACTATGGCATCATCCACCACAATACCAATAGCAAGCACCAGCGCGAATAGTGTAAGCAGATTAATAGTGAAGCCAAACAATTGCAAAAAGAAAAAAGTACCTACTATAGCTACCGGTACAGCAATGGCAGGTATTAAAGTAGACCGCAGATCCTGCAGAAAAATAAATACCACAATAAATACCAGTATAAATGCTTCTACCAATGTGGTGATTACTTTTTCAATAGACACATTTAAAAAATCGTTGGCAGAAAAAACGGTGATCTTCCTGACGCCGGGTGGAAAAGATTTAGCCGCTTCATTCAGCTTTTCATCAATCTCGCCAATCATTTCATGCGCGTTCGATCCCGCGCTTTGAAAAATGCCCATTACAATAGAAGCTTCTCCATCGGTAATAGAGGTAATGTTATAGGTGATAGAACCAAGCTCTATACGGGCAACATCTTTTAACCGCAGTATTTGCGATCTGGCAGCAGAGCGGATAACAATATTTTCATACTCTTCCACTTTTTCTAATCTGCCCTTATATTTCAATACGTATTCAAAGGACTGGTTATCATTCTCACCCAGTTTTCCAGGGGCTGCTTCAATATTCTGTTCGGCAAGGGCATTGGTTATATCATCAGGCACCAGGTTATAAACCGCCATCACATCGGGTTTCAGCCATATGCGCATAGAATAATCTCCTGTTCCCCATGCCTGTGCTTCACCAACACCATTAATACGTTTTATAACAGGTACAAGATTGATGTTGGCGTAGTTCTGTAAAAATTTGGCGTCGTATGATTTGTTGGTGCTTTTTAACGCGAACACCATCACCATACTGCTTTGTTGTTTACTGGTGGTTACGCCTGAGCGGGTAACCTCCGCCGGTAGTAACGGCGTGGCTCTTGATACCCGGTTCTGCACGTTTACCGCAGCCAGATCGGGATTGGTTCCTTGCTTAAAAAAAATAGTAATCCCAGCGGACCCATCGTTACTTGCAGACGAAGTCATGTACGTCATATTCTCCACCCCATTTATCTGCTCTTCCAGCGGAATAATCACGCTTTTCATTACCACATCCGCATTGGCGCCCTGGTAAAATGCAGATACACGCACGGTAGGCGGCGCTATATCAGGATACAATGTAATGGGCAGTGTAAAGATGCTGATGATCCCAAGGATGACCAGCATCACTGAAATAACGGTTGATAATACCGGTCTTTCTATAAATATTTTCAGCATACGTTGGTTTGAGCGTGAGTTACTTCAGTTCACTATACACTTTGTTTTCGGGCACCATATCAGGTTTAATAACAGTACTGTCTGCAAGACTGCCCGTACTTTCATATACCACCCGGTCGCCGGCTTTTAATCCATCGGTCACTACAAAAAACTGTCCTGCAGCAAGACTTGTTATTGTTATTTCACAGCTGATTACCTGGTCTTTTTCGTTTACTACATACACAAAACGTTTTCCCTGCAACTCATAGGTAGAGCGCTGGGGCACAACAACCGCGTTTTCCACGGCAACCGGAATGCCAACCGTGGCGCTGCCACCGCTGCGCAACAAACCAACAGGATTTGGAAATGTTGCCCTGAAACTGGCTGATCCTGTTGTTGTATTTAATAATCCACCGATGGTTTCTACATGACCCTTTTCAGGATATGCGCTACCATCTGCCAATATTAAATTTACAGGTGGTAATTTTTTAAGTTTCTCTGCTAATGTATTGCCGGCATATTGCCTTGAAAAATCAAGCAACTGTTTTTCGTTCAATGAAAAATACGCATATACGTTACCGATACTGGAGATCACTGTGAGCGGTTGTTCGGTTGCACTATTCACAAGGCTTCCTAAACGGTAAGGAATAGTTCCGGCAACACCATTTACAGGGCTGGTAACTACAGTGTAACCCAAATTGGTTTGAGCATTGGCGAGCGTAGCCTTTGCCTGCGCGAGCGCAGCACGGCGTGTTTGCAAAATATATTCTGCAGATTCCAGTTCATACCTGCTGATGATATCCTGCTCCACTAACGACTTTGCTTTTTTTACTTGTAGTTCTGCCGCACTAACATCTGCAGATGTACTGTTAACAGACGCCATTGCATTATTTACTTCCTGTTGGTACTGTGGCGCGCTGATATGAAAAAGCACCTGCCCCTTTTTTACCGTAGCGCCTTCATCAATATAAATTTTATCAATATAGCCATCAATCTTTGGACGTATTTCAATATTTTGCTCTCCCTGCAAAGTAGCGGGGTACAAGGTTTGCAGCGTTGCTGTTTTGGCTATTACCTTAAAAACAGTATAAGATGGTATTGGCGGAGGTCCTTCTGTTTCGCCCGTTTTATTTTTATTGTTGCCGCATGCAGATAAAAGCAGCAATAACGCAAACATTTTTATTTGAATAGAGGGTAAGCGTAGTTTCATTTGAGATGCTGATTGTCGGTAATGATGATGTAAGTAAGTATACTTAATACATTTATAAAAATGCAGGCAATGATTAACTTATCTAGTACAAGCATCAAAGCCTTAATTTTCGGCGCGAAGATAACCATTGCTAAGGCTGCCGCTTCATGGTTGAGGAAAATAATTGCATTCAACAGAGGAACAAATTAATTACGCCGGCAGAGACGGAGGTATTACTTTTCGCTTTATCAGTCGTGTCTCGTTTGTGGCGATTCTATACATAAACCCTTTGCCTCAAACCTGCGCGATAACTATCTTCGCAGTAAATAATAATACATGGCGTCCAACGATCCGCTGCATGGCAAAACACTTGAAATGATTCTTACAGAACTGGTGCACCATTTTGGCTGGGAAGATCTTGGAAATATGATAAGAATTAATTGTTTTATCAGTAACCCCAGCATCAATTCTTCACTGAAATTTTTACGCAAAACACCCTGGGCAAGAAAGAAGGTAGAAGATCTATATGTACGCTCCATGACTTGATTATCTCTAACGTTATTCTTTTTATTATTCTGTTCTTAATCCCAAATGGGATTGAATATTTATAGGATATGGGGGCCGAGGGATATGCGCCCCCTTAGTCGTCGCATATCCCTTTTTTCTTTATCTATATGCATTGGAATCCTTCGTATTCACACCCTTATTTTTAATCCAACAAAGATTACCTATTTACAGAAATGAGATGATGA
>JBGALP010000006.1:0-53465 GCA_044223805.1 Agriterribacter sp. | reverse complement strand
TTGCTGCAATTCAGGAAAAACATACATACAGGCAAAGTAAAAAACTGGGATGATGTACATGCATTTTATCAAACACAAGGTGAATTATACGATCAGTTTAAATTTGAACATGCTGTAAATACCTGGTTTACTTTTAGTGGAAATACTGCCGCCGCGTTTAAACCACAACATTTTAAAGAGATGTTGCTGCAATCGTTGCAAACCAAAGCCTGGCTTACTGAAGGCATTTATGAGTCACGTGCAAAAGATTATACCAACCCTTTCAGGCTGATGGTATTTGACAATGAAGCGGAAATGGAAAATGTGTGGGGCAAACTGGACGACAATAGCTTTATTAAGATGCAACAGAAAGAATTAAAGTTGTACAAAAAAACAGTACAGCAGCTTATTAAGCAATTCAAATTGTAACAAACGTCATCTGCATATTATTAAAATCCTTTTACTTCACCTACTACAAACACACTACCATACACTACACAAGATTCACCAAATAGACGATCCAGTGTATTAAGTGCTGTATTTACATCTGCATAATGATGTCCTTTTAAGTTGTGTTCTCTTGCTATTAAGGCAAGTTGCTCTTCCGGCATAGCACGGGGTATAGGTGCTTTGGTGAAATAGTAGGTTGCTTCCTTTGGTCAATAAGGTCGATCTTTTCAATTTCCTTATCTTTTACCATGCCTATTACAATATGCAGGTTATGATAATCCGTAAATTCTATCTGATCGGTTAGTTGTTTTATACCATCTTCATTGTGGGACACATCCAGCACAACAGTTGGATTGTGATGAATCACTTCCCATCTTCCATGCAAACCCGTCATTCTTTTTGCATGCCGTAAGCCATATAATACGTCTTTCTCATCCATGTTCCATTCTCGTTTTTTTAATTCATTTATGGCAGCAAGAACGGTGATGAGATTTTTAGTTTGATAGATACCGGTGAGATCAAGATGGATCACCTGCTTTTCATTATTTGCAGTATCCACCACCGTTACTTTTAACGCGTGAGTTTCATTTACGTATTCATCTACATATCGTTGAGTATCTGCAAAGACGATTGGGGCATTTTTTTCAATCGCCATCGCTGCAAATATGGGTGATGTTTGCGGATGAGATGTACCGATGACCACTGGAACATTTTGTTTTATGATGCCGGCTTTTTCTCCTGCAATCAATTCCAGGGTATCACCCAATATATGCATATGGTCCATACCAATATTAGTTATCACACTCAGTTCTGGGATTATTATATTCGTACTATCCAGCCTTCCGCCAAGCCCGGTTTCTATAACGGCGAACTCAACTCCTGTTCCGCGAAATAATTAAATGCCATCGCCACAGTTATTTCAAAAAAAGATGGTTGTATTTCATTTATAGCGGGAATGATGCCTTCCGTAAATCTTACCACTGCTTCTTCCGTTATCATTTCACCATTTACTTTTATACGCTCTCTGAAATCTTTAAGATGAGGAGAAGTATACAGCCCGGTTTTATAACCGCAGCTTTGTAAAACGGCAGCCAGCATATGGCTTACAGAACCTTTGCCATTTGTGCCGGCAATATGAATGCTCTTAAAACGCTGTTGCGGATTATGCAGCCGTTCACACAAAATAAGAGTATTAGTCAAATCTTTTTTAATGGCTGCATCGCCTATGCGGCTGAACATAGGCAGCGCAGCATACAGGTAGTCAATAGTTTCTTTATACGTCATTGTTCAAATAACAAAAATATAAAATTAGGTTATTCCTGTTGATGCAACGAAATCATCTGCCAGGTAGTCAATGAAAAAAAGTAAACTTATGTTTAAATACCTCACACCAGCCTTGCTGATGATCGCCTTTGTAACTGGTTGCAAAAAAAATAGTATCGCAAAAAATGTTCCTCCATGTATTGATGCGGAAATAAAGAAAATCGAAAACGATACTCATCCTTATATACGCGAAGTAGTGGAATATTTTTTTGAAGGAAAAACGGTATATGCATTTGAACCGGATGAACACGTAATTTCCGACGCACCTACTGTTATAAAAGATTCAACTTGCAACAATGTTTGTAGTGTAGGCGGATATGGTATTTCAGATGTTACACGCTGCAACGGTGTAAAATTTTATGATAATGCCATGAAAAAAAGAGTGATCTGGGAAAAGAAATAAATGCTACAAACAAAAAAAGAAAAGAGCATGCTGCTCTTTTAGCTTTGTAATATTATCAGGTCGGCACGGCGATAGCCGTCAGACATGTAAACCTGAGAGGTCGGAACCGAAGGTCAGACCTCTCAGGTTTACATCATTAATTGGTCACCTTAAAATTGAATATTATCGTTCCGCGTTGTTCATCACCAGCTGCAAATTTTAATTGTTTTGCCTTACGGATGGCAATGTCTTTCATACCTGCATCAGATGTAGTAGAACCTCTGGGTTGATAAGTAGCGCTTGTTACAGCGCCAGAACCATCTACCGAAAGATCAACAGCTACTTTCGCATTTTCATTAAACTCGTCCTGGAAAGATGGTTGGCGCAGAATTTTTCTCCCTTCAAATCTCCACGATCGCATGTGTATCCGCTTCCGTTACCTGAAACCACCAAAGCCATCATAATTTTTTTGAATTGGGGTCTCCGTTTATTTTTCCATGATCACCGCCGCCGGTTGTATTTCGCTTTTGCTAACATTCCATTTGTCGGCATTATTACCTCCGGGGCCACTGCCATCGCCACCCTTATAAGTAGCTTTTGGTTTAGGTGGAGCAGGCGTTGGATTTTCTACCACCTGCGGCTTTGTGACTATCTTTTTTTCAACGCTCGTATTTTCCTTTTTAGGAATATTCAAACTCTTAGGATTGGATACCTTGGGTTTCGGCACATGTACATCTTCTGCTTCAGGATCATCATCGTTGGTTTCAACTGCTTTTGCATCTTCAACTGCGTTGGACGCTTTGGGTGGAGTATTCACCACTTTTGGAGCGGCTGCTGGTGCGCCGGGTATTAATGGTTGTACATCACCTGATCCATCATCGCTGTTTCCAAGGTTTACTTCCATGCCTTCTTCTACCGGAGGCACCTCAGGAACAGGCACAGACCATGAGACCAAAAAAAACAACAAGAATAATAATCCTGTTATTACTCCGGTAATCGTTCCAGCCTTCATATTCTTTGATGTCTCGAAATCAGCGTTCATATTTACGAAAATTAGTTAAACAAATGTAAAGATCTTAATGTTATAATAGTCTTAAAGACTTTAAGCTCAAATAATAGCTTTAACGCCGCCGTTCATTAAAATCTTGTTTGCGCATTATTATTAACATATCCTGCGGAAACAGCTATAAATGCTGCCAGCAATAGTAATGCTATAGCCATACTCCACCAAATGAGCAATGGTTTGGCATATGAGGAGGTTTGATTGCCATTATAAAAAGAAGGAGCTTTTATATTTGCCTGCAACAATAACCAAAATGCCAGCAGGTTTATCCAGTACAAATGTTGTGAGTTGAATTTGGGAATGAGCCACATAGAACTTACCAGGTTACTGAATAAAATATACCACATCAAATAAAAAAGGGTAAACCACATTGTAGCTACAGCCGCATTGCTTTGGTTACGGGATTTAATAAACCATAATATAAACATAAATGCAATCGACACGCCCCAAGTGATGATTCTCCATGTAAGCGCGAAATTTTCCGGATTGGCTACTTGCAGGTCTGTTCCTGTTTTAATAAGTTCCTTAACGTTGATGGCTTCAATAAGATTGAATACAGGAAGAATGACGATCAGGAAAATCCAGCCGGCTAATCTTGACGCTTTTTCAGGCGCTATGGTTTTTGGCCACCGGTTATTGCTGAATATGCCGTACGCCAATCCTAAGCCGCTGAAAAAGCCAATGGAATATTCCATTACATTCCACCAGTTAAAAGCAATGCCCGAGGCATGCCCCATGCGCTGAAGAAAATTGCCAAAGCCGAAACCAAATCCCGCCCCCAATGCACTAAAAAAAGCAGTACGCAGCGCATGGGCATATCCGTTACGGTAAAGATACCAACCCAATGCAAAAGCAGCGCCGAGTGAAGCGGACCATAGTTCGGAGCGAGGGGGCGTCATAAACCATTCTAACTGGAAGATTAAAAACCCCCATACAAGAAAACCGCCAACAAACATTTCTGTAAAAACAGTCGCCCAGTTTGGTTTTTTCTGTGGTGTTGCTTCTAATGCCAAGCCCATTACACCTCCGCCTAAAAAACCATATAAACTGCCTATCAACATCAGGCATAAATAACCATACGAGGTATTTAAGTAATCCGCAGAGTGCCCATATCCTACTACTTTACCATAACTGATCATACCCCCCGAACCCCAGGCAATGGCACCAAGCGCAACAATAACCGACAAACGTTCATACCAATCCTGTCTGCCTGCTAAAACAATAACTGCGGCAATACCAATAGCCGCCGCCCATGTAGCGCCATACTCGTGACCTATTTGCCCACGTGCTGCCCAGGCAGTGCCGAACGCAATTGCTACAGGCAGCATGCGTTTAAAAAATAAAGAAGATTTTGTCATTATAGTGAATGGTGAATAGTCAATGGTGAGACGTGAAACGATAAACGAAAGACTTATAACTTCTCCATCTCAAATTTCAAATCTCAAATTGGTATCATCTATTCTTTGCCGCCTTTACCAGTTCATCTTTTGTGCCTATCCAATACGCAATTTTCTTTCTCTTCCAGGTATAGCATAATGCCACGGTATCTCCGTAACTGATAACGGCAGGATAAGAAAATTCGTCTTCTTTTTTGCCTGCATCAATGTCAAGAATCTTCGGCCAGGTTTTGCCGTTATCAAACGAAATGGCAAGCGATAAAGGAGAACGTGAGCCCCAATCTTTAGCATCCGGATTGTAAGCGAGAACAAGCGTGCCATCGGGTAAGCGGGTAAGATCAATTCCACTATTGGGGTTAGGTAAACCTGCCGGGTATGCGGGAGACCATGTCTCTCCAAAATCATCCGAATCACTGCGATAGATGGCGCCTGCTGAACTGCGAAGCAGCATATGCACTTTGCCGGGAGCAGATTCCCAAAGGGTGGGTTGTATTACGCCTTTGCCTTTTAACGTTGTTCTATCTAACACAATATATTTTGAAGCCTGCCAGGTTTTGCCATTGTCTTTACTAATATCTGCAAATGCATTCCACTGTCCTTCTTCATGCGAAGCGCCTGCTATCCATGTGCCGTTGGATAATACAATGGGCTTATTTCTTACCGGTCCGCGACCGCCCTTATCTCCCGAAATTAATTCTGTTGCTTCTGTCCATGTTTTCCCATTATCATCTGATGTCTTTACCCATGTTTCCCATGAAGGAATTTTTTTACCTACTTTAAAAAATAAAAATATTTTTCCTTCAGGCGATTGGAATAATACCGGATTCCAATGTGCATCTTCTCTAAGCTTTGCAATTTTTACTGGAGTAGACCATGCACCGGGCTTGCCATTTACCAACCATATAGCTACATCATCGGTGCCTTCTTTTTTACCACCAAACCATGCTGCTAAAAATGTTCCATTTTTCAGGTGCAGTATAGTAGACGCGTGACATTCGGCGAAAGGCGCATCGTCGCCAAAAAAATATCCGCGAGTAAAAGACGTATCAATATGTGATTGCAAAGGCATACCACTATCAATATTATCATTTGAATTTGATAATACCGAAGCAGCAGTCAACACTACAATAGCACAGGAGATTGGAAAGAAATTTTTAATAATGGCAAACATAACAGGCGGTTAATTGAACAGGATAATCTGGTTAAGCCACTTGCTCGTACTCTACTGTTTTTATATCAAGTTTTTCGCACCACGACCTCATGGTATTAAGCAAATCCTGCAGGGCTGCTTTTTCTTTTAAGGTAGGTTCAAGTGCATGAGACCTGCTGATGGTATGAATCGGTAATCCTCTTGATTGCAGAAAAAATTTAGCGCTCATTGGGTAAGCGGTGTGTACCACCACGTCAGCCTTTCTTAATTCCTCCTGCAGCCATTGCACTTCTTTTTGTTTGTCGGGATTATTTACATTATCGCACAACCATACCAACACTTCAGGGTAAAAATTCCCCGCTATAGCAGACATGCCCGCTGCGCCGGCTTTCATTGAACTGATGGCGTTTGGTGTATGTGCATCGTAAAACTGGAGATTGGTTCCCCTGGTTGCATCCAGTTTTGCTTTTACCTGTGCTTCATCGCAACAGGTATCCTTATGATACATCATTCTGCCGGATGATACTAATGTTTTTAATACTTCAGCAGATAATACTCTTTTATAAGGAACAGGACATTCATATAAACCTAACGGAATATTACCTGTTAGTGAAAACATTTTTTCAAAACCGCGCAACAATACATCATCGGGCTCATCTACTTTGGCGTAATGCCCGGTAATTAGTACGGCTGCATCAATGCCTGTATCGAATATCTTTTTTGTAAATCTTGCTTTGTCTTCAATAGTCAATCCAAAAGAACCTGTTGCCACTACCGGCACGCGGCCATTTACATGATCAACAACAGCCTTTGTAAGTGCTATGCGTTCTTCTTCATTAATGCTATACATTTCACTGGAAAGGCAATTGGCGAATAATCCTTTTACACCCGCTGCCAGGTAAAAGTCAATAAGTTTATACAATACATCAAAGTCCAGTTCCGCCTGTGGAGTAAATGGCGTTATCATTACCGGAACAAATTTATGCCCCATACAATTTATTTTGATTGTAAATGTTTGTTCTATGTATTCGTAATAGAGTACCATGCATATGCATACATACTCATTTTCTTTTCAATTTTGTAAGCAGCAAGCCAACCAAAAATATTGTCAGTGTGCCTACCACGATCGTCATATTTACATGCAACGGATTTCTTAAATGCTCCAGGTTTGCAGGAAAATATTTTGATAACGACATCCATAATATCACGATAATGCCAATGATGGTGGCCGTTACTGCTTCAGGATTGCCTGCTTTCTTTGCTATTAAACCTAATAAGAATAAACCTAACATACCACCTGCGAAAATGCCGGCGAGCTCCCACCACAAATCGAGTATGCTTTTAACGCCAATAATAGCAATACCAAAAGCAATGGATAATATGCCTGTTAATGCAGTAATGGTATATAATATCACCATCTCTTTTTTAACCCCCGGATTAGGATTGATATAACGTTGATAAATATCTTTCAAAAACACTGTAGCAGAACTGTTCATGCCGCTGCTGATAGTGCTCATAGCTGCAGAGAGTATGGCTGCTATAATTAATCCTACCAATCCCTTTGGTACTTTTAATACCATAAAATGCGGCAATATTTTATCTCCATAATCAGCAGGTGTAAGTGTATCAACAGGTACATTTTTTTCTAAAGCTACCTGTTGTTTTACGGTAAGCAACAATTCAGGATGCTCGTGAAAATAAGCATACAGTGAAGTGCCGATGATAAAGAATAATAATGATACCGGCAGATACCAGTATACACATAACCATATACTTTTAGCAGCCTCTTTCTCGCTTCTTGCCGTATGATAACGCTGCACATAATTCTGGTCCATACCAAAATTGTTCAGGTTAATAAAAAAGCCGTATAAAAAAACCACCCAGAATGTAGAGCCACTGAAATCACTAAGGCTCCAGCTCCCCAAGCTGAATTTGTTCTCCGCCATCCCTATCCTGTAAATGTCGGCTACGCCGCCTTTCATTTCATGCAGAATAATAAACAGTACTACCAGTGCACCTATTGTTTTTACAATACCCTGAACCACTTCTGTCCATATTACCGCTTCCATTCCGCCTAATACAGTATAAACTATAATGCAAGCTCCCGTAACAATCATTATTGTGCGCATATCCACTCCCGTGAGGGCCTGCAGCGTAAGCGCTATCCCAAAAAAGATAGAACCCATACGTGCAAGTTGCGTTAGTATAAAACATACCATGGCATAGGTTCTTGCCCATGGTCCAAAGCGATGTTCTAAATGTGTGTATGCACTTACTTCACCACTGCTCCTGTAAAAGGGTACAAAATATTTAGTAGCAAAAAATGCGGCAAAAGGCATTGATAAGCTAAACACCAGCGAGTTCCAGTTGCTGCCATATGCTTTGCCCGGCACACCCAAAAAAGTATTGCTGCTTAAAAATGTAGCGTACAACGAAATACCTAAAGCCCATCCTGGTATATTACCTGAAGCCGTGGTAAACTGATCGGCGTTTTTATTTTTTCTTGAAAAATATATACCCACCACAACCATACCCAAAAGGTAAGCGGCAATAACAAGCAGGTCAATCAAGGGCAAGTGTTGCATGTGTACACCTCTTATTTTTAATGATGGTAACGGTTCAAAGATTGTTTAAATTTAAAAAGCAGCCAATGTTAATTGTTATTAAAAGAATAGCATAAATTATGATAGGGGAGTCCAAATTGTGCTATTTTTGATTTACTAAAATTATTACCGACACCGGTTATTTTCCATGCAGAATAATGTTGCCCAATCAGAAACTAACGCTCAATCACATTGGATTTTGCCCGCCCGCCTGCGAAGCAAATTGGATGCTCACCCTATAGGCAGGAATTTATACATTACGGAGATAGCTTTTTATGATGAGCAGAGCCTGTTCGGGAAAGAGATTTTAAAGAATAATCCTGATTACGTTTTAATTTACTGTGTAAGTGGCAGTGGATGGTATAAAATAAATGGCAAAAAAAAATCGCTTAACGCCAACCATTTTGTTGTGTTGCCAAGAAAAACTGATTTTCAGTTTGGCGCTGAAAATGCCCAGCAATGGAGCGTATATTTTGTACGTTTCAATGGAGCTATAGGTGAATCTATGTACAAATACCTGCTCCGCGATAAAAAAGCTGATCAAACCACTCCTCCGCTGGTTGGCAGGATTGCGCAGTTCAGAGATATTATGCATCACCTCGACCTGATGGATAATCTTGAAAATCTACTGTATGCTAATTTTCGCTTTTATAGTTTTTTAGGCACATTCAGACTTACCGTTTTCAATTACATGAAAAAGGGAGTTGATAACATCATTGAAAGATGCATCATCATTATGAAGGAGCACCTTCACGAAAATCTTACACTGGAACAACTGGCTAAAGAAGCCTGTGTATCTGCCTCCTATCTTTCGGCATTGTTTCGCCAAAAAACACATTATTCTCCTATACATTTATATACTTCTTTAAAAATTCAAAAAGCAAGTCAATTGCTTAAGGCTACAAAACAACCCATCAAACAGATAGCAGAAGAGATGGGTTATACCGACCAATACAGTTTCTCCAGATCTTTCAAACAGATTATGGGAACATCGCCAAAGAAATTCAGAGAAGTGAGGTGATTTGAGATTATCTCCGGGTTGTACCCGGAGTAATAAAGAATTGAAGTGCTTCGGACTTCACACTTACAGTTGCATCAACCGATTTTAGCTGTATAAAAAAGTCTGGAAGACTTTAACTACAATACCCGCCGGTGAAGCCGGTGGTTAAAAAAAGGCTGCACCAACTCCGAAGGAGTTGAGCATCGGAATGCACCCAGCAGAAAGCTGATAGCTAAAAGCCCTACTTTTGCATCATGGAACAATTTTTAAAAGACCTGTTTGCCGGTCAGTCTTATAATGAAAAGAGTTTTTTTCTTATTGCCGGGCCTTGTGTGGTAGAGAGTGAAGAGTTGATAATGGAAGTGGCGGAAAAGGTTTCGGGCATTTGTAAAAATCTTGGCATCCCTTATATTTTCAAAGCATCTTACCGTAAAGCCAACAGAACCAGCGCTACTTCGTTTACGGGTATAGGTGATGATAATGCTTTGGCATTAGTAAAAAAAACGGGAGAAAAATTTGGGTTGCCCACCACTTCCGATATTCATGCGCATGATGAAGCCGCCCCCGCCGCAAAATATATTGACATACTGCAGATACCCGCGTTTTTATGCCGGCAAACCGACTTATTAATTGCCGCCGCCGAAACGGGTAAAGTAGTGAATGTAAAAAAAGGACAGTTTCTCAGCGGGCCTGCTATGAAATTTGCCGTTGAGAAAATAAAAAAGGTCGGCAATAATAAAATTATACTTACAGAAAGGGGAACCACTTTCGGTTATCAGGACTTAGTGGTTGACTACCGAAATATTCCTTGGATGAAAGAACACGGGGTGCCGGTAGTGATGGATTGTACCCATTCTCTACAACAACCTAATCAAACTTCCGGCATTACAGGTGGAAATCCGCAGCTCATTGAAACTATAGCAAAAGCGGCCATCGCCACAGGCGCTGACGGTTTGTTTATTGAAACCCACCCCAACCCCGCCGTGGCAAAAAGTGATGGCGCCAATATGCTTAAACTTGATCTGCTGGAAGATTTACTGAAAAAACTATTAAAAGTACGGGAAGCCGTTATGTAGAGTGGTAGGTACCGAAGATCAGACCATGCTCAAAAGATTTGACACTACGCGTACCGGGTTGAAAGGGCCGGTTAAAGAAAAACCCTCAAGAAAATTTTCCTGAGGGCTCTAAAAGTTGTATTCGCTTCTGTCTTCTTACTACTATCTACTGCCTCTTTACTGGTCCGCAGGCTTTTTGCAGCAGGTAGGTAATGCTTTGTAAGAATCATCATTCGCTTTTACATCATCAGCATCGTATCCTGCATTAGCTATCCCGGTTTTTACGTTTTCTATATTGGTTCTGTCTGCCAGGTAAGTTACCGTAGCCACCTTACGCTTATAATCCACATTTATTTTTGTAATACCATCTTCGTGTTTCATAAAGTCTTCAATGCGCTTTTTACAGCTTTCACACTGCACTGTAGGTGTGGCTATCTTTACGGTAACAGGCTTCTTTTGTTGTGCATTAGCGCTCCATGCCATGCCGCACACAAGTGTAAGCAGGAATAATATTTTTTTCATTGCTTTAGATTTTAATAGTTTTTATAAAAGAAAGATACGTATTTTTTTACAAGAAGGTTTAATTGCCCGTCCATTCAGCGGGGTTTGCCCGCCAGTTTAACAAGGTGTTTTCATTTTCAGCGGTTACTATATTTTTTTCGAGCGCCAAAGAAATAAGGGTATTATAATTGGTTAATGATTTTAATGGCACACCCGCTTTAGCGAAAGCTTCAGAAGCCACATCAAATCCATAGGTGAAAATAGATACCATTCCTTCCACATGCAATCCCTGTTGTTTTAATACATCACAAACCTGTAAACTGCTTTTGCCTGTAGAAATCAGATCTTCGATTATTACTACTTTTTGACCAGCTTCATAGTATCCCTCAATCTGGTTGCCCAATCCATGCTCCTTAGGTTTAGGCCGAACATATATATACGGAAGTTTCAACTGGTCTGCCGCCATTGCCCCCCAGGCGATACCGGCAGTGGCAACACCCGCCAGTATATCAGCATCCGGAAAACTTTCAAAAATCACATTACATAACTCCGATTTTACAAAATCGCGGATGTAGGGAAACGATAAAGTTTTGCGGTTATCGCAATAGATAGGACTTTTCCAACCCGATGCCCATGTAAAAGGTTGTTGCGGATTCAGCCGGATAGCATTAATTTGTAAAAGCTTTTCGGCTACTGCTTTTTCATTTGTCATGCCGCGAAATTAGTAAAATTGCATGTATGGTTATTAAAATATACTTTGGTGATAAACCGGTTTTTTTATGTGACGAAATCAATCCCGAAATTGAAGAATACCGTCATCATCCGGATGCTGTATTTATTGATGAATTAACCACGCCAGCCATAAATGCATTATTGCACGAAATAGTTAAAGAAGATTTTCATGCGGGCATTATATATGGTACCGATCTTGACAAATTGAAAAAGAGCTTCTGGAAACATTTTACCGTAATACAAGCCGCCGGAGGTTTGGTGCAGAATGAAAAGAAAGAAATACTGATGATTTACAGACGGGGCAAATGGGATTTACCAAAAGGCAAACTGGAAAAAGGAGAAAAGCTGGAAGAATGCGCGGTAAGAGAAGTGGAGGAAGAAACAGGACTGCAAAAGGTACAACTTAAAAAATTCCTATTAATCACGTATCACACTTACAATGAATTTGGCAAACATATTTTAAAGGAGTCTTACTGGTATACAATGAAAGCCAAATCAACAGAAGAAATGATACCGCAAACAGAAGAAGATATTCTCCAGATTGAATGGGTTAAATTAAATGCCATAACAGAAAAAATGCACAATACATTTCCTTCTATTAAAGATGTATTAAAAGCTGCGGGTAAATTTGAAATTTGAGATTTGAAATTGAAGATTTTGTCATCCTCTTGCCGTCTTTGCGAGCCTTGCATAGCTTGGCGAAGCAATCTTTGTATTGTCATCATGATGAATGAAGAGTCTATCTCCTCCACAATCATGATGAATGCTCTACCTGCTGAATGACCGTAGCGAAGATAGACCCCTCCAAAGTCGGGGTGACAGGTTGAGGGTAAAGGCAGTCACTACAATAGCATGGGTTTGTATTTTGTATTACCACTCTGCGTGTATTGTCATGGTGACGTAGGAACCATCTATTTCCTCCACAACCCTGATTAAGATCAGGCAGCCTGATTCCGTAGCGAAGATAGACCCCTCCAAAGTCGGGGTGACAGGTTGAGAGGGCAGTCAGTCATTACAATAGCTTCTTTGTTCTTGTATTTGATTGTCCTGCGACTGATAATTTTAGATCGGGTTGATAATAATAAAAAACGATTACATAAGCGAGTGCTTTGCTTAGGTCTCCTCTCCTTCGGGGCGGCGGCGGGAGGGTCTGAATTTATTTTTCAAACAGATTATTAATTTGTTTGAAAAATAAAAAAATGACTTTATCTTCATTTCCAGATTATACTACAGGAAGGAATGAATAAAAAAGAACTGGTAAAAGAGAAAATAGGCAAATCGGCCATGAAGTGTTTTGCGAAATTCGGGCTGGATAAAACCACGCTCGATGATATTGCGCAAAGCATAGGACTCAACAAGGCTTCTTTATATTACTATTATAAGAACAAAGAAGACATTTTTATAGAAGCTGCCCTTAAAGAAGGAGAAGACTTCATAACTTCTTTACAGGAAAAGGTACTAAAAAAGAAAGGGGTAGAAAGCCAGGTATCTTATTACATGCAGTCACGGTTTAATTATTATAAGAATGTATTAAATATGAACCGGGTATCTGTAGAAACGCTGAATAAGATACTGCCAAAGTTTTTTGAGTTGTATGATGCGTTGATGAAGAAGGAAAAAGAATTTCTTTCGCTACTCGTTAAAAAAGCGGTTGACAGCGGGGAGCTTGTTCCAACAAATGCAGTGAAGATAGCCTCGGTGCTGATTAATATTAGTGACGCACTGAAGCATAGCGTGGAACAACAAGCCATTTTAAAAATGGAAAATGAAATAGATTATTCTCATAGCCTACAGGACATGAAATTCCTGATAGCGCTGGTTTTTAACGGACTTAAAAAGTAGGCATGAACGATTCTGCTGCTATTGAACAACTGCAAACATTGCGCACATTTTATGAAAGTGGCGCAACAAGGTCTTACGCTTTCAGAAAACAGCAATTGCTGCTGTTTAAACAAACCATTATAAAGTATGAGCAGCAAATCTATGAAGCATTGTATCAGGATCTGAAAAAAAGTCCGGAAGAATCTTATGCCACAGAAAATGGTTTACTGCTGGCCGAAATAAATGTGATACTCAAACATCTTAAACAATGGATGAGCCCTGAAAGCACCGGCATAAACCTCGTCAATCTACCTTCTACCGGTAAATTATATCCTGATCCTTTGGGTGTTGTGCTGATTATTTCTCCCTGGAATTACCCCTTTCAATTATCACTGATTCCCTTTGTAGGGGCTATAGCCGCCGGAAATTGTGTGGTATTGAAACCATCGGAGTTAGCGCCTGCTACAGCGGCAATCATAGAAAAAATAATCAGTGAAACATTTTCTGAAGAATATGTGAAGGTAATTCAGGGTGATGGTGCCACGGTTATACCCGGCATGATGCAGGCATTCCGGTTTGATCATATTTTTTATACAGGAAGTATACCAGTTGGCAGGTCTATTTACCAGTTAGCGGCAAAAGATCTTATTCCTGTTACGCTTGAGTTGGGCGGTAAAAGCCCGGCCATTGTGGAAGAAGATGCCGATATAACAGCGAGTGCGCAAAGAATAGCTTTAGGAAAATTTGCTAACGCAGGGCAAACCTGCATAGCGCCGGATTATGTGCTGGTTCATGAAAATGTACTGGAAAAATTTATTGCGGCTTTAAAAGACAAGATCATTAAATTTTTTGGAGAGGATGCCGCAAAAAGTCACGATTACGGAAGAATTATCAACAGCAACAGGTTTGATAAACTCTCTGGTTATTTACAGGATGGTGAAATAATACTGGGTGGTAAAACGGATCGTTCTGCATTGTTTATTGAACCTACTGTTCTTAAAAATATAAAACAGAATGCACCTGTAATGCAGGACGAAATTTTTGGACCAGTTCTTCCCATTATTTCTTTTAAACAAACGGATGAAGCGATAGCTATTGTTAAGAAAAATGCGAACCCTTTAGCTTTTTACGTATTTACTTCAAGTAAAAAAAGAGAAGAAGAATGGATCCGCAGCATTGCTTTTGGCGGAGGGTGCGTTAATAACACGATCTGGCAATTCGCTAATCATTACATGCCCTTTGGTGGTATTGGCAGCAGTGGCATGGGAGCGTATCACGGCAAGCATTCGTTCAACACATTTACGCATATTAAACCTGTAATGAAAACACCTGCATGGTTTGATCCTGCAATTAAATACCCGCCATTTAAAGGAAGACTTAAACTGTTTAAGTGGCTCATCAGATAATCCATTACTATACGCTTTAAAATTTTTACGCTTTACCACAAACCCCAAATTAACTGTCATGAGAAAAATTGTTGTTTGCCTCTGTATTCTTTGCTTTGCTATAACCAGGTTGAATGCACAACAGGTTATAAAAGGAACCATGCGAAATGCCATTACAAACGAAGTTGCACCCGCTGTATCTGTAACCATAAAAAATGCTATAGAAGGAACTTATACAGATGATAGGGGAAGGTTTCAGATCAGCACTAAAAAGTCTTTTCCGCTTGTGCTCGTCATTTCTTCCATTGGTTTTGAAACAAAAGAGGTAGAGGTGCAAAGCGCCACATCACCCCTTAATATTATTATAACGCCGGTCTCATCGCTCGGTGCGGAAGTGGTAGTATCTGCCAGTCGTACCACGCAACGTAAATTAACTTCACCTGTTACCATTGAGCAGATCAGCCATAAAGATGTAGCCAATTCTCCGCAGCTCAATTATATGGATATGATACAGGGATTGAAAGGGGTTGATGTAACTGTTTCCAGTATTGGATTTACGACCATTACTACCAGGGGTTTTAACACCAGCGGCAATACTAACTTTACACAAATTGTTGATGGCATGGATAACCAGGCGCCGGGATTAAATTTTCCGCTGGGTGCAGCCATAAGCCTGACGCAATTAGACGTTGATAATATTGAAGTGCTCTCCGGAGCATCTTCCGCACTATATGGTTCACGCGGCTTAAATGGTACAATGGTAATGACGGGTAAAGATCCTTTTAAATACCAGGGATTGAGCGTGCTGGTAACGCAGGGAATGAATCATGTGAAAAGCCGTAACAGCAACGACCCGGTGGGAACCTCTCCTTATTATGACTGGACATTGCGTTGGGCGAAAAAGATCAACGATAAACTGGCGTTTAAAATCAATCTACAATATACCGGAGCGAAAGATTGGGTAGCGACGGATACCTCCAACAAAAACGGACCAGGATCAAAATATACAGACCCGAATTACAACAGTCCGAATTATTATGGCGGAGCTACTTCCGCAGACCTCAATCCTTTTTTAGAGGGAGCACTGGCAGCAGATGAATCGCTGGCGCCGTTAATTGAACCATTGCTTGTAAAACCCAATTACGTTGCCCGCACAGGCTATGCGGAGTATGGTTATTTAGATAACAATGCACGGCTGTTTAAGGCAAATGCTGAATTACGATATAATATCACTTCAAAAATACAAGCCATTGCTTCAGGCACTTTTGGTACGGGCAATGTAGTTTATACTAATGATACCCGTTACCAGATTAAGGATTTTAAAGTAGGACAATACAGGCTTGAATTAAAAAGCGACAGGTGGTTCATACGTGGTTATATGACGAGTGAAAACTCTGGTAAAACCTTGATTGCAGGACCAACGGCACAATATATAAATGAAGGCTGGAAACCAAGCTATGATGGCAATACCGGAGATGGATGGTATCCACAATATACGGTAGGACTTATTACCGCATTGGCGGGTGGCGCAAGCATTACAGATGCGCACCTTATAGCGCGCGGGGTGGCCGACCAGGGCAGGGCAATGCCGGGAACAGCGCAGTTCGATCAATTAAAAAATACTATTTCAACTACGCCTATATCACAGGGTGGTACTTTATTTTTAGATAGAAGTAAGCTATATAATACGGAAGCGCAGTATAATTTTTCTGACATGGTAAAATTCGCGAATGTTATCGCGGGCGTAAACTGGCGCTTATACAGCCTCAACAGCAAAAACACACTGTTTCCTGATAAAGATAAACCCATTAATGTAAATGAATACAGCGCTTACATACAACTGTCGAGAAAATTCGTTGATAATAGATTAAATGTCAGCGCCTCTTTCAGATACGATAAAAATACGTTATTCAAATCGCCCAAAACTACCTCCCGTGCTTCTCTGGTATATGAAGCGGCTAAAGAAAATTACATCCGTTTCTCTTACCAGAATGCATACAGTTTTCCATCTAATATACAGGCATTACAGAATACATTAAGTGGTTACAATAGTTTTTCATCCGGTGGCTCTAAACTCCTGCTAATTGATAATTACCATTTTGATCAATATGCACCTTACACCCTGGAAAGCGTAGAGGCTTACCAACAATCGAACAATACTTCCGATCTCAAAAAATTTGTATACAATGATATTAAACCACAATCGGTAAACGCGTTTGAATTAGGTTATGCAACGCTTATTGGCAAAAGAGTGCTGGTAGATGTATTGGGATATTTTTCTACCTGGAAAAATTTTATAGGTTACGCGAATGTAGCTAATACACCGGGCACAAACGATCCTGAAGCATTTAAAGATCACAGTACTTATGTTCAATACAATATTGCTTTTAATGGCGGACAAACTGTAAACACTTATGGTTATGCAGCCAGTGTAAGTATTGATCTTTCGCGTAACTTCCTGGCTAAGGTCAATTACTTTTCTGATTATCTTAAAAATAAAAACAATAGCCAGATCAATAATTTCAATACACCACACTACCATTTTAATATGGAATTTGGCAACAGCGGTTTTGGAAAAAAACAGCAGTGGTCGTTTAACACTACCTTCCGTTACAAGCCGAGATATTATTATGTAGTATCTGGTGGATTGGCTGCAGGCAGGGTGGCATCTTCAGCAGTAATTGACGCGCAGATCAGTTACAAATTAATTAAAGCGCACTCAGGCATACGAATTGGCGGAACTAATATTACCAACAAATACTATTCTACCGGTATCGCCAATCCGGCTATTGGGGCAGTATACTATGTAACTTATGCGTACAATATTTTTTAAGCTCAATAAAATACAACATGACGAAGCATATGCGTAACTCTTTTTATTTATCGGCAATCACCGCGGTTTGCTTTCTGTTTTTTTCCTGCAGCAATAATAAGCCTGCAGATGAAACTAAAAAAGAATACACTACACTAACATTTAATCCCGGTGAAGAAAGCAAAATCGCCGAGGCCTTTCTTTCTATAAAAGACAGTACCAGCATTTTGTTAAAAGCAGGAAAGTATAATTTTGATAACCTGAGCATTGCACAGGTAAATCACATTTTAATAAAGGGAGAAGGAAGAGACAAAACCATTCTTGATTTTTCTACCCAGAGCCAGGGTGGAGAAGGAATAAGAGTAACGAATGTAAATGGGTTTACTATAACGGATATGACCATCCGCGATTCAAAAGGCGACCTGCTTAAGATAAACAAAAGTCGTGATGTAGTAGTTGCCAATCTGAATGCCATATGGAAGACAGCAGACTCTACCAGTGGTGGCTATGCGATATATCCTGTAATGTGTAAAAATATATTGATTGAGAATTGTTACGCGGAAGGGTCATCAGACGCGGGCATCTATGTTGGGCAAAGCGATAGCGCCGTGGTACGCCAATGCAAGGCTGCTAAAAATGTAGCCGGCTGCGAAATTGAAAATACCACGCATGCCCAGGTATATAATAATGAGTTTTACGATAACACTGCCGGCTTTCTCATTTTCGATCTGCCCGGACTTTCACAAAGAGGCGGATATGTAAAAGCTTACGACAACTATTTCCACGACAACAACAACCGCAACTTCGCCAAGGCCGGAAGCTTTGGTACTTCGTGGGGCGTTGGTAATGCAGCGCCTGGAAGCGGAGTAATTATATTAGCGGCTTCTCATATTGAGTTGTATAAAAACCGCATCATCAATAATAATTCTTCTTCCATATCCATCGCATCCGGTTTTGCGGTTGATGATAAGGCGGCGGAAAAGATTAACGACAATTATGCTCCTATATCGCAGGATATAAAGATCCATGATAACACTATTGAAATGGGCAATGCTTTTCCTGCGCCTGCTTTTGAACATCATATTGGCAAATTACTGGTAGCTATAGAACAAAAACTGAACGCGCAGGATGCTGCACGTAAAAATAAACGTGTACCGTTTATCATGTACGATGGTGTGTCTTCTAATATACTTACAAAAGGAACAGCTGTAAACCCCGATAGTATCTGTATTACACAACCGGGAGAAAATGTATTTGTAAATGCGGATTTACTGAATATACAAAATCAACGCAAATGGCATCCTGTAACTGACATCACGCCATATGTATGCAAATAAAAGATTGAGTATATAGTCATAATTCTTTTAATCGTTATGAAAAAAATGTATTTGTTGATGTTACTGATATGCATAGTCACCCTAAGCATATCAGTAATGCAAAGCTGCCGTAACCAAACGAAGCAACAAACGAAAGTTGCACCCTTATCGTCTCCGCTTGAGTTCAGAGAAAAGCTCTCTGACTATGGATTTTTCAACGGCAAATTAAAAGAATTGAATGCCGGTGCTAACGTGGTGCATTACAAATTAAATACTCCCCTGTTCACAGATTACGCAGTGAAAGACAGGTTTATTGTATTGCCTGCCGGTAAACAAATAAAGTATACTTCTGCTGGCGCACTGGATTTTCCCGATTCAACTTTCATCATCAAGAACTTCGCCTACACCAATACGTCACACCAAAAAATAATGATTGAAACAAGGATGCTTGCCAAAGATCCATTTGATAAAAAATGGAAGGTGATGAATTATTTGTGGAATGCGGAGCAAACAGACGCGATAAAACACATTACCGGGGCAAAAGTACCTGTCACGTTGTTAAACGATGATGGTAATCCCGTATCAACCATATACCAGGTTCCCAATACAAATGATTGTAAAAGATGCCATATCAAAAATGATGTGCTTATACCTATTGGTCCTAAGGCAAGAAATCTGAACATAACTCCTGAATCACAGGGTGTGAATCAGCTTTCCCGTTGGGCATCTGCCGGTATAATAAATGGATTGCCTGATCTTTCACAAATAGAACAATTGCCTGATTGGAAGGACAGTGTTCATTTCAATCTTGAACAGCGCGCAAGAGCATACCTTGACGTGAACTGTGCGCATTGCCATACTAAAGGCGGAGATGCATACAACACAGGTTTGTTTCTTGAATACGAACAAAAAGAACCACATTATCTTGGCATTATGAAAGAACCCGTTTCTGCAGGTGCCGGCGCGGGAGGGATGAATTTTGATATCATTCCCGCAGATGCGAAGCATTCTATATTAGCATACCGGATGAACAGCAAAGAACCTGGAACTGCCATGCCCGAACTGGCAAGAACCATTGTGCATACTGAAGGAGTGCGGTTGATAACGGATTGGATTAATAAGATGCCGAAGAGAAAGTGAGATAGTGAAAATGTATGGTGAAACTTGTGACCTTCTGCTACAATATATAACGCCGGAATACATCAACCACCTGGCCGTGATAATGCCCACCAAATAAAACCAGGTGTACCAGTAAGGGATAAAGCTGGCACAATTGTATTCTTTGTTGCCAACCTGGTTGCAGTGGATAATGGTAATGGTAGGCTTCATACATTTTCCTGTCAAATCCTCCAAAGAGTAAGCTCATTCCTATATCCATTTCGCGATGCCCGTAATAAACAGCAGGATCAAATATTACAGGCAATCCGTTTGTATTTACCAGAAAATTACCGCTCCATAAATCGCCATGCAGTAATGCCGGAGGTTCTTCGGGAAAACTTTCAGATAACTTATCTGAAAGCTTTGCTAGCGGTAATATATACCTGTTTTCCAATAAAGCTTTTTCATTTGCAGTTACAGTGAGTTGTAAAATGCGCTGCGCATAAAAATCGCTCCACCTCGTTTGTGCTGTGTTATATTGCGGCAGGCTGCCAATATAATTGTGATGATCTAATCCAAAATAAGCATTGCTGTAACTATGAAGTTGAGCGAGTTGTTCTCCAAAACTTTCCCAAAAGTCGGGAGATGAATTCCCTTTCTCTGCATATTCTGTAATCAGGAATATATATTCATTATAGTTGCCGTGCAATAATGGTTTGGGAACTGCAATGCATCCGGCATCAGCCAGTAATGTTAAACCCTTGGCTTCTTTTTCAAACATGTCCGCGTGAGCTGCGGCGGTATTTATTTTTACGAAGAACTTTCCTTCGTTGGTGTTCAGTACAAATGCCTCATTAATATCACCTCCATGCACTTTAGTATAACCAGTAACCGATATGGTTGTGGTAAGATAATTTGTAAGAAGATATTGTATGTGTTGCAGGAGCGGATTTGTCAAGAAGCGGGATTTTGTTGTTATTGCTGTTTTGGAGCGAGCATATTTTTTATTTCTTCCAGGTTTCCGTCAACGGGTAAAATGGGTAGAGAAAGAATATGGGCAATGAGCGGATAAACATCAATGTTATTAAATCGCTTTTGTACATATCCTTTTTTAAATGCGGGTCCGGTGGCATAAAAAATGGCATGCATATCTTTTTCTTTATTATCAAATCCATGATTTCCTTTTTTGATCGTTTCCTGCTGATTGGTAATAATTGACCATCCTTTATCAGCAATCAAGGTAAAATCCAGCGCTCTTGCATTTTTGCCAAAATGAAGCCGCGCCGGTACCTGGGCAGAAGGGTAAGCCTTTACGTGAGGAATACGACCGATGTTAGATGCGATGCTATCATAATATCCTTCTGCTGCTTTTAACAGTAAGATGGGAGTTCCCATAGCCGGCAGTGCCAGCCACCGCGCAGGAATATAATCTTCCAGTGTAACCGTTCTTTCTTTGCTCACTTCCGTAAGCCCATGATCAGATACTACAATGAAATTGATCTGCGCTGCCTGAGGCAATGCATTTAATTTTTGCATAAATACGCCCACTATGCTGTCAGCCAATATTACTTTTGCATGGGCTTCGGTTGATAATGGTCCAAAGTCATGTTCACTCATATCCGGTTCTTCAAAATAAGCTGCAATGAAGTGTGGCCGTATTGCAGCGGGTAATTGTAACCAATCAACCACACTATCTATGCGCTGTGTAAAAGGAAAATTCTTATCATATTTTTTCCAGATAGCAGGTTGATGCCCTTGTATAGCTACATCAGAACCCGGCCATGAGAAGACAGCTGTTTTTATTCCCTGCGCTTCAGCTACATTCCATATGGGATTGCCTCCGTAAAAGGCAGGATCAAATTTTTCAGATGTAGAAAGTGCAAATGTTTTTTTTAATACGGTATCATAAAACTTGTTGGCTATAATGCCGTGATGATCGGGATACAGACCCGTAACCATACTATAGTGATTAGGAAACGTTTTTGTAGGAAAGCATGGAATCATAGCCCTGGCACGCACACCATTTTCAGCCATAGCTGCCAGGTGTGGTGTTTCGTATCGTTTGGGAAAGTCCCAACGGAAACCGTCAAGCGAAATCAATACCACATACGGCGTATCCTGTTGTTGCGCATATGCTGCAACAGAAAAAAATAAAACGACAGTAAACAAAAATATGTGGTTGAGATAACGGCGCATCATACACCAAACCTAAACAAATTCATTTTTGTAACAAAACAGCGCTGATAACCTGATAATATTAATATGCAAAATTTAGAAGGGTCTGAAATAAGGTCTGCTGGTAAAAGGCGAAAAAGGCCAGGGAATAGCAATGAATATAATTAACAAGGTTATACTAAACCAAACCAGCATTGCCTTGAATTTTTTTCTGTCATCGGTTCTTCGTTTTGTCTTAGCTGATCCTATTGTTAATATTGTGGCCGCCACTACCATCAGAAAAATATGGTTCATACCAAAAAAACCACTGTCTCCATGATGTGCGGCCGCGTTGCTGAAATTATGATGGAAATATGAAACAAGAGGGCTGGAGAAATACAGTGCGAGACCAATTACAACCTGGATATGCGTGAAGGTGAGAGACAAAACTCTTGCGGCGTTATCTGCTTTAGTAAATGATGCACGGTTCCTTAAGCCTTTATATGCCCTGTATATAGCATATAGTATACTTATTAAAACAAACCATCTTAGTAAAGAGTGAATGATAAGGAGCAATGAAAAAATAGAGTCAGGCATTACTGCAAGTATTTGCCGGCAAAAGTATAATAACAAAGCGGCATGAAGAAATCATCAGTAAGCTGTTTCCAATGGTAATCGTACTTCTGCTCTCAAACCTTGTTCCAGATCAACAAGTGTTACACCTGCCTTGGTCTTTTTTGTTTGATTGAGTATCTCTATTCTTTCTGTAGTTATTTTCATGCCTAATGATTTGCTTTTGCCGTAGGCATTTTTTTGTTCACCTGCTTTTTGCCTCCCTACACCATCATCTTCAACCATGCAATTAAGCATGTCGTTTTCTTTCTGAATGTGAATTATCAATCGGCCATTGCCTTTTTTGGGTGCAAAACCATGCCAGATACTGTTTTCAACAAAAGGTTGTAACAGTAAAGGCGGAACCATTGTGTTTTCCTGGTCAATATCTTTATCAACATTTATTTGGTACAGAAATGTGTCGTTCAGACGTTTTGCTTCCAGTTGTATATATAGTTCCAGCGCCTTCAGATCATCTTGCAGCGGCACTTCTTTTTTTTCTGAGTTTTCCAGTATTAACCGCATCAGGCGCGCAAATTTGGTAAGGTAAAGATCAGCAGCGGGTATATTATTCTTGTTGATATAATCAGCGATTGAATTAAGAGAATTAAAAATAAAATGAGGATTCATTTGTGCCCGCAGTGCTTTCATTTCGGTGTCGGTTACCTGCATTTTAAATTCCGCTTCTTTTCGTTGTTCGTCGGCATCCCGTTTTCGCTTGTACAAAACATATCCTGTACCTGCGGCTGCCAGTAATAATATAATGCCTGCTATTACCACATTGCGTATAATACGCTGTTTGTGAATTTCCGCATTGGCTAACGCAAACTGTTTATCATGTTCGGCTTTCAACAAAAATGCTTTCTTGTCAAATTCAAAAGCGGCTTCTTTTTTGGCAATCTCTACTTTTTTCTCATCATTCAGTATACTGTCTTTTAACGCCTGGTACGCCTTATATGCGGACAGCGCGTTTAAAGGATCGCCAGCTGCTTCATATATACCGGCTAAACTGTGCAACACTTCAGCCTGGCGATCCAGTGCGCCAATTTCTTTTGAGAGGGCTAATGCCTCCTGCTGGTATTTTGCAGCCACTTTAAAACGATCACCCGGTTGTATGTTGTGCTGCAACAAAAACGCAGCCGGCGCACTGCGATATATTTCGCCTATTTCTACCAGTGAAGTAGAAACGCCACTTTTATCATCAGTGCTTTTATAAATAGCGAGTGTGCGTTCCAGGTAGTTTAACGCCTTGTCGTAATTTTCTAATGTTATATAGGCTACAGCAATGTTGCTGAGGTCTGAAGCTATGCGACGCTGGTTACCCAGCTTTTCATTAATGGCAAGCGCTTTTTCATAATAGGCAATGGCTTTTTGTGGTTGAGATAGCTTATCATATACTACACCTATATTGCCATTGGTTGCGGCGATGCCTTGATGATTATGGAGTTTCTCATACAATTGCAATGCCTTTTCATGATATTCCAATGCGTTTTTGTATTTGCCCAGGTTTTTATATATGATGCCCATATTGCTGTAGGCATTAGCCTTGCCCGTGCCATAAGTTTGGGGGTCACCGCTTTTTTCATAAATGCTAAGGGCTTTCAGAAAATAATCTAATGCTTTGGGATAATCTGCCAGGTATTGATAGTCTACTCCTATATTATTGAGTGCACCTGACAACCGGGACGTATCTTTTAAAATAATAAATATATCAAGCGCTTTTTGATGGTAAGCAACGGCTTCATAATAATCAGATTTATTAAAATACAACAAACCAATATTGTTGTACATTTTGGCCATGCCCGATTGATTTTTTGCCTGTGTGTGAATAGACAATGCTTTCAGGTACATATTGAGTGCAAGGCTGTCTTCGCCTTTTGACCAGTAATTAATGCCCTTGTTTGAATAAGAGCCTGCTAATTTCAATGGATTGTTTAATGTGGAGGCTAATTGTATAGCCTTGTCTGCTGTTTCAAGTCCTTTATCGGGGTCAATGGTATGATAAGCGTATACCATTTCGTTCAGTATGTTAAGCTTTAAGGTATCGTTTTCGGGGTGTTTATTTAATTCGTTTTGTAATGAATCAAGTTCCGACTGTTGCGCCAGTCCCATCTTAAAGAAACAAACCAGGCAAATTAAAAAAGCAATTCTTATCATTACAAGTAACAGGGTTTATATTGATGGATTGTTAAGATAATACTATTGGTGCAATTAATAAACTATCCTTGGCATAAAATAAACGAATGCCAGCGAAAAATAAACAGACATTCGTTATATAGGTATGTGCTTACAGATGAGCTATTACGCATTGTACATTTGCAATACAATACTTCCTTAAAATTTAATAAAGTGTGTATGAGAACTATTTTATTACGTACATCAACACTACACGCCGTTTTGTTTGTAGCGCTTTTTATGGCAGGTGCATGTAAAAAAACTAATAACGATAACCTTGGCAACGGCTCAGGATATTATATGAAGTTTAAATTGAACGGAACGCAGATGGAGTATACCGGGCAGGCGGAATGTAACTTCAATAAAGTGAGCGGAAGTACCCATGTGGCTTCTTTTGCTGGTTTGAAAGTGGCGCTGAATGCCGGATCAAACGCCATGACGCTCGCATTGGGTACAGCAGATGATAATAAAACAGGCGTAACATATACCAATTATACTACCACTGCCAGCGGCACTGAAAAAGCAAAGGCATTAAATATTGGATATATGGATGAAACAGGTGTAACATATTTGTCGTGGCCGGATGAATTTGCTGCTGCCTTGCCTGTTGGTACTAAAACCGAAGCGCAGATGAAAGTAATAGAGGCTACGTCTGCCGCGCTTAAGGGAACTTTTTCAGGTATACTGTATAATGCAGATTATTCAAAGGAACTCACTGTAACTGAAGGTGAATTTTATTTAAGAAGAATTGACTGATTAAATTCTATTTTATAAATCGTTTTATAGCCAAGTTGTTTTTACAACATTTAATCAATTATCCACAGCAAATAATAAATGTGAGTAGCATATCCAGATTTGTCAGTATATTTTTGATCTGTAAAAAGATGAAGTTAACACCCCTTTAGTTTCTCTTTATAAAACGGAATAATTGTGCTTACATTTCCGTTCCCTTCATAAAATCCTTTTCTTGTGAGATGCACCCGCTGACCATAACCCTTTACAAACATTTATTATGAAATGCTTACTTACAGCTTTTTTGTTGAGCCTGGGCTTTGCGTATGCGTGTGCGCAAACCACAGAAGTGCTAAACAACAAGTCTATCATTGATCTTTCTACCGCAGGCATGAGTAAAAAAATAATACTCAGTAAAATTGAAAATTCAACCTGCAAGTTTACAACAGACACTAAAGCTTTGATCAGCCTTAAAAAAGGGGGAGTTGATGAAGAGATTATTGATGCCATGGTAAACAAAATGGCTGCCGCGTCATCAGCTTCTTCATCTGCAGGTGTTGCATCGCCTTCAAAATCATCCTCATCAGCATCTGCTTCAAAAGCTTCCGGTGAAACTGAGGCGGTTAGCTACACTCCTTCGGCTTCATCTTCCAAAGCTATAGGAATGCTTAAGCAGGAGGGGAGTGGTATATATTATTACCAGGCATCTGAAGGGAAAATTTATGAACTGGATCCCACCGTTTTTTCGCAGGCTAAAAATAACAGTTGGGCTACGGCACTGAGCTACGGGTTTGCTAAATCAAGCAAGGTGATGTCGGTTAGCGGCAGCGAAGCGAACGTGCAGTTTAAAACACCAAACCCGGTATTTTATTTTTATTTCGACCCTGAAAATAAAAGCCTGAATGCACAGGCACCTACCTGGTTTGCCAGTGTGTCGAGCCCTAATGAATTTTTACTGATAAAGTTTGAGAACAAAAAAGTAAAGAATTCAAGAGCGGTAACTACCGCTTCTTCTAACGCCTATGAACAGGCGCAGGGCATTGACGATAAGTTTAAAACAGCCTTTAAATTCAAAAAGCTCGAAAAGGGTATATATGAACTGTATTTTGAAAAAGGCCTGGAGCTAGGCGAATATGGTTTTATGTATGCCGGCGCTACAGCTACTAATGGAGGCGCCAGCCCAAGAGTATACGATTTTGGGGTAAAATAACCCCGCGCAGGTAACAATTTTATTTGCATGAGTTTTGTAATGATTCAATAAACAAAAACAATGATTATGAAAAAAGTAATGGTCTATGCATGTGTAGCATTTTTATTGTCTCTTAATATGTCAAAAGTAAGCGCCCAGGAAGGTGGAGATTATAAAAGGGGGATTGGTTTGCGTGCAGGTGGTGGTTATTATGATCTGATAGCTGCATCGTTTAAAACTTTTGTTACTAAACCCGGCGCTATAGAATTAAATTTAGGCTTCAGACCTTATGCAGGAGTATACTCCACATACAATCAGTTCCACTTATCCTTTTCTGCCTCATATCAGCATCATTTTCCAATTGGTTCAGTAGAAGGGCTAAGATGGTTTGTTGGTGGAGGCGCTACTGCTTATAATACTTTTTCAAGCAATAAAGATCTTGCAGGTTTTGGATTGGGATTATTTCCTACAGGTGGAGTTGATTACAAATTCGGCAATATTCCTTTAAACGTTTCTGCAGATTTCCGGCCTACTTTTGCAATTGTTCGCCCTGATTATTATGGATATAGTTACTTCAATGCATACAATAGATTTTACGCTGGTAATGTAGGCGCTTCCGTACGCTATACTTTCTAGCTTACCCGTTTTATATAAATTAAGAAAAGCATGGTCAGGATATAAAGTCCATCCATGCTTTTTCTTTGTACTATACTTTAATTTGTATACAGGATACCACAGGATGCATATACAATAATGAATGACTACCTTACCGGCGTTATTTAAGGAACCCTTTAGTTTTTACCCTAACAGTTGATGAAGTAGATGCATGCAGGCATCAAAATCTGGTGAGGGCTGCATTTATTAACAGCAGCCCCAATACCATTCTTGCTATCCGGTCAGCGGAATTCACAAACTATATCTTGCTTTCTTCTTTATTAGTTACCTTGACTTTTACTTTCCCCGCATAATATGAAATGATCATTAATCCTTGCTTGCCGGGTTTTTTCTTTTACCTGTTGCCTTAGTTTTGATGCTTGTAAACAAAACACAGGACATAATCACAATAATTTATGCCATTTTTTTCATAAGAATTAACATTGGCTGTTTTTTAAAATTGGGATAATCTTGGTCTGTGAAAAACAGCTATAGTACGCTGCCTTTGAAGCGCCATTAAACTACAACTCTTAAACTGCTCACTTTTTATGTCTGACTGTACTTTTCAAAACGATGCGGCATGTTGGAAACAATTAAAAGTAGGTAACCCGCATGCTTTAGGATATTTATATGATCTGTATATAGACAGACTTTTTCACACCGCCTTAAAAATGACGGATAACCGTGAATTAGCAAAAGACGCACTACAGGAAGTTTTTATTGAAATATGGCATTACAGGCACAGCATCGGAGATGTAAACCATTCCTACAGTTACCTGGCAAAGGTTTTGAAAAGCATTATTCTTAAAAAGGTTAAAACAAAAATCGTCATCAATGCAATGGCAGACAGCGAGCAGCGGGTAGATGAGGATATGAATATAGAGCAGTCTATTATATCTATAGATATAGCTACTGAGCAAAAAACCCGTCTGAACAAAGCGCTGGCACAACTTACCACGCGGCAAAAGCAGGTTATACGGTTGCGTTTTTTTGAAGGATTTACCTACGAGCAGATAGCAGTTAAATTGAGCATGAACTATCAGTCGGTAAACAATCTGGCATTTCGTGCTATGCTCAATTTGCGCAAGCAAATGCAACCTGCCTGATCTTTACGTTTATATGTGTTTCATCATAGTCCCTTCATCTTAAAACCTCATTGACAAAAAAATCAATGGGGTTTGTTTTTTAATAATGCGAAAAGAATATTTTTAAAAACATATTTAAAAGTGCTGACTACAAAGCAGCCCCTGAAATTCATCATAATTTAAGCTATCCTTTTTATGATAATTAACATTTGTTAGTCATGGAAATTTGGATAAAATTGGGTTTAATTTAACAGATTTTTTATGCTTTGCTGGCTGAACAAATGATGTGTTTAAGAGCGCTTTTGCAAAAGGTTTTGAACACAATCATCAGGTAACAAGAATTTAGCATTAGCATATGTATAGTTCTGTCGTCTGTTTTAATAAAGCTATAGCTACGCTTTATAATGTTATGCTTACATGAAATCACCAATAGTATAGTTTTTAAAAACCAGTTCATCGCAATTTTGTAAACCAAAACAAACCCATTTAATCATCTTTAATTCATAACTATTGCTCATGAAAAAAAATCCCAAAACATTTTTTTTATTACTGCTTATTGCTCCAATAGTATTTATATCATCCTGTACAAAAGATACGGCTCAAAAGGCAAACGGAGACCTTTCGGCTACCAAACTGGGTTGGGTAACGGGAACCTGGAAACAAACGGATATTCAACTGGCATATCCCATACCCAATCCGTTGGGTGGAGATGATCTGCCGGTTGGTACCAGCCTTCATATTTTAGCGCCTTATTTGCCCTTAACAGGACCTAAAATTGAGGCCACAAATAATAATGTATTCAGTTTCGATGCAAAAGGCACTTACAGCATTACGGGCACTATTGATTACATTCTACCCAATGCTGCTGCCACTGGCAACTGGAACCTGCAGGTATATGGTTCAGCGCTGCACCTGGTTTCAGGCGATAAGGATACCCCACTATGGATTGATAAGATAAATGCTACAGATATGAGGGTAGGTTCGCTGAGCAACACCATTTATGTTGCTGAAGTAGATGCGGATCTGCCTGTATATTATGTTTTCAAAAAGCAATAATCAACCCTCAGGATTATTTATTCTATTTAATTAAACAATCAACAAAACTGTTATGAGAAAATGCTGCTTTATGATCAGGATGATTTTTTTGCTGCTCCTGGTTACAGCTTCAAAAAATATAATAGCGAAGGATATCACTTCCTTTTCCGGAAAAAATAAAATACTACATAATACCGACCACGGCGTAAAAGGTGTTGTAAAAGATGGTAACGACGCGGCCGTTGCAGGCGTTACCGTTACAGAAAAAGGCACATCCAATGCCACTACTACAGATGGGGAAGGACGCTTTTCGTTAAATGTAAAAAGCGCCAAAAGCGTTTTGGTATTTACTTCTGTTGGTTTTAAACCCGTTGAAATTGCTGTAGACGGGCGTGCCAATATTACGGTGAGCATGGAAAGTACCAGCCAGGAACTCTCAGGCGTGGTAGTAACTGCGTTAGGTATTACAAGAGCAAAAAAATCGCTGGGTTATTCTGTTGAAGAAGTGGCCGGTAAGGAAATGAACAGGGTAGCGCAGGAAAACGTATTGAATGCTATGTCTGGCAAAGTTGCCGGTGTTACTATTAACCAAACCGGTGGTGCGGGTTCTTCTGTTAGTATGATTATCCGCGGTGCCAAATCACTCAGCAGCGATAACCAGCCGTTGTTTGTAATAGATGGTGTACCGGTTGCTAATACATTAAATAATGTAAGCCAGGTAGGTAATGATAACAGGGTAGATTACGGTAATGCCATTTCTGGTATTAATCCTGATGATATTGAAAATGTATCTATTCTTAAAGGACCAAGTGCAGCCGCATTGTATGGTTCACGTGCAGGTAATGGGGTGGTGTTGATCACTACCAAAAGTGGTAAGGGTTTAAAAAAAGCAACGGTTAATTTTACTTCAAATACAGTTTTTGAAAAGCCCTATAAATTTTTGAACTGGCAAACAAAATTTGCTACAGGTGTTTTTCCTGCCACGCCTGTTTCTATTTCTGGAAATATTCTTACCGATCCATTGGGTGCGGGCGATCCAAGGTTCAATCCTGATTATGTAATTATTGATGAGTCGAGCAGTGGGGGCGGTGGTCCTGAGCTGGACAAAGGATATAAAGCTATTCAGTGGAACAGTCCTTTAGATGCCAATGGCAACCAGATTGCTACTCCGCTGGTATCTCATAAAAATAACGTTAAGAACTTTGTACAAACAGGTATTACTACTACCAATGGCGTGTCTGTTGCCAACAACACAGAAAACCTCAACTATCGTATTTCTTATGCTAATATGCGTAACAGGGGTATTATACCCAATGCAGATCTGTTTCGCAATACTCTTAATATAAATTCCACGCTTAAAGTAAGCAGTAAGTTTAAGATCAGTACCAACATTGATTTCAGCAGAAACAATTCCAACAACCGCCCTGCAGGCGAAAGAGGTGCAAACCCCTTACAGTGGGCATATTATGTTTCTCCTCATATTGATATACGCGACCTGGAAAATTATTGGGAGCCCGGACAAGAAGGATTGGTACAACGAACACAATCTAACGGTGTCTACAATAATCCTTATTTCCTGGCGTATGAAGTAAACAATTCGTTTGTGCGTGACAGGGTGTATGGAAATATTAAAGCAGACTGGCAGATATCAAAAGCGTTCAGCCTGATGTTACGTTACGGTCTGGATAATATTAACGAGCAAAGAAAAACCACTATCGCCAATGGTTATACTGAAGATCCCCGTGGCGCATTTGGTATAAGCAATATCAGGAATTTTGAAGGCAATGCGGATTTCCTTGCAACCTATAAAAAAGAAGTAGGTGCGTTCAGCCTGTCTGTATCAGCAGGTGGCAATACCCGTTACCAAACAGGAGGTTCCGAAAGAAATGCTACCAAAAATGGTACAGGTTTAATTGTGCCCGGCGTATTCACATTGCAGAATATTCTTGCTTCTAATCTTGATTACAGCAACTACACATTTAAGAAAGGAGTTAATAGTTTGTATGGCATGGCAACGGTAGGGTTTAAAGATATGGTGTATGTAGATTTAAGCGGACGTACCGATTGGTCGAGCACATTGCCTGATGCCAAAGCCTATTTTTATCCATCTGCATCGTTAAGTGTACTGGTTAATGAAATATTGGGTCTGCGGTCAGAAAATATTAATCTTATTAAACTAAGAGGTGGCTATGCGCAGGCAGGTAATGACGCCAGCCCTTACCAGTTAATATCTGTACTGGATAACGCCGGCACTTGGGGTGATGTACCAAGGCTGTCCACATCGGGTACCTTATTAAATGCTACGCTTAAACCAGAGTTAGCTACTTCATACGAAGGTGGTATTGATGTTAACCTCTTTAAAAATAAATTTCGTTTTGCCGCCACCTACTATAGTGTGGACAATAAAAACCAGATTTTCAGTACGGGGCTTCCTCCTTCAAGCGGGTATGATTCAAAAAATATTAACGCGGGTTTGTTGCGAAGCAGTGGATGGGAGCTTAGTTTAGGTACTACACCTATTCAAACCAAAAACCTGAGATGGGATTTTAATGTAAACTGGACGCGTAACCGCACCAAGGTAATGACATTAGCAGATGAGCAGCCTTATTTTACTTACTGGTCGGATGCAAAAGGTGGGGCATATACCTTTTTGGGTGAAGAAGTAGGTAATATATATGGTAATAAAGTACGCACAGTAACGGATAAGGCATCTCCTTATTATGGTTATCCTTTGCTTGATAATGGCAATGAAGATGGAGCGAAATGGTATGCACTTGATGCCTTAGCATCAAGAAATAAGGTGGGCAATTTTAACCCAAGATTTATCATGGGTTTTCAATCTTCTTTGACCTGGAAAAACTGGACACTAAACGTAACAGTTGACTGGAGAAATGGTGGTCAGTTTGTATCGCAGACATATAGATATGGTATAGAAGATGGCAAAGCCTCCAGCCAGTTTGGTAATTTTATAGATCCTGGTACTATGAGCGGAAAAGAATTGCGTGATTACCTGGTAGCGCATGCCGATGAATTGATTAAGATTCATGGCAACAGGTTTCTCAGAGTTGGTTGGCCAACACCTGAGCGTACCAGTTATCCGGTGGTCATCAGCGGCTTCAATCTTCCTTATGGTGGTTTGTTTGCTCCGGGAGTATATGCCACAGGTTGGGATGCTAATGGTAATCCAACAGGTTATGCTGAAAATCTGGGTGAAAATTTCCTGGGACAGGATGATCCTAATAATCCCAACAAAACTATTCCTATGTTATACGCGGTGAGCAATCCATGGGATTTTATGGAACCTACTTTGTTTTCTGCTTCGTATATTAAATTGAGAGAAGTATCATTAACGTATGCATTGCCATCCAGTTTAGTAAAATCACTCAGGTTGCAGGATGCAAGTTTCTCCTTCTACAGCAGGAATATTATTTTGTGGACAGAAGCTAAAATAGGTATCGATCCTGAAAATGCATACCAGCCCACAACAGGCGTTCAAGGTGGTATACAATTTAAACAGGGAATTGAAAGATATAATGTAACACCATGGACTATACCAATGGGCGTTAAATTAAATGTAACTTTTTAAGACATCCATTAATAATTTGAACGATTATGAAGATCAATAGAATATATACACTATTACTGCTGATGTTTTCAACAGTAATTTTTTCCTGCACAAAACATCTGCAGGAATTAAATGATAATCCTAACGGTGCTGATCCGGAAACTACCAATCCCGACCTGGTGCTGTCAACTGTATTAACTGAAGCAGGTAAATCGTTTGTTAATCTGGGGTATTTAGATGTTGCCGGTGTAATGCAGCACACACAAAAAGATGGCTGGGGTGGAGGTCATAATAACTATGACTGGGGCAACAGCAATAGTTGGTCGGGTTATTATGCTATTCTGAGAAATAACCAGTTTGTATATGATAAGGCAATAGCTAAGGGGTATGAGGCACACCAGGGAATTACGTTAGTAATGAAATCCTTAATGTTCGGTTTAATCACCGACCTGTGGGGCGATGCGCCTTATTCACAGGCCCTCAAAGGTAACCTGGGTGGCAACGAAAATACTTTTCCTAAATACGATAGCCAGCAAAGTATTTACGACAGTATTTTGCTTAACCTGGAAACTGCCAATACGCTCTTATCTAAAGATGAATTTACAGATCCGCCAATAGGTACCGCTGATGTATATTATAATGGCAATTTATCCAAATGGAGAAAATTTGCAAACTCTCTTGCGTTACGTTATTATATGCGCCTTGCTGAAAAATCACCGGAAAAGGCGAAAGCGGGTATTGAAAAGATTGCCGGCGACCCTTCCAAATATCCTGTTATCACGGATGCTTCGGATGATGCTGCTATGAGTTTTCCTGGCAATAGCGATGGTGATTCATGGCCTGCATACGCCATTCCCCAATCAGACAGCAGCAATTACCGCAGAATTAAAATGTGTAACACGCTCGTAAAGCAGATGCTTGGAACGGATGACCCAAGGTTAAGCGTATACGCAAATAAAGTAGAGATATCTATCTACCTCGATCCTTCACTTGCCGGCAACCAGAATTTTATAAAAGATACGGTGATGGATGGAGAGCTCAGAAGAGTTCGTTTTATTTCTAACGGGTATTTAAGTTCAAAAAATCTTACTGTAGACCAAATTGACCAGGATCCTCACTATGTAGGATTGCCTGTTGCATTGAATGCGCCTCAGTTATATAATTTAAGCCCTACAGCGGAGCAAGCTGCACACAATCCCCACGTATCGTGGGTAAATTCCACTTTTGCCAATGCAAAAGGAGTGAAAGTAAGAGTGATGACTGCTGCTGAAGTTAATTTTATTCTCGCGGAAGCTTCTGCAGCCTACCATTGGAACGCAGGAGATGCGGAAACAAGTTATAAGGCTGCTATTAAAGCATCTTTTGATGCGTGGGCTTTAACCAGTCAGTATAATCAATTTGTTACGCAACCTGATGTGGAATTTGATGGTACACAAAAACAAATCATTACGCAGAAATGGGTAGCAAGTTTTACTATGGCGCTGGAAGCTTGGTTTGACTGGCGCAGAACCGGTTATCCCGAGTTACACGGTGTTCCTTTGCGCACTTTGGCTCCTGAACTTCCTGTAAGATTTTATTATCCCATAGAAGAAAGAAATCTTAATGGAAGCAATACCGATGCAGCGGAAGATAAGCTTGAATCAACAGACTTGTCGGCAAGTGGAGGAGATGGAATTAAAAACAGTCCGTGGTCTAAACCCTGGATATCACAGGGAACGGGCAAGCCCTGGTAAAAACTGCATAGTGTGTAGTAAGGAGGCAGCGGAGTGATGAATAAATGATTTAAGTTATTGTTTAAGATAAACTGAATACGGATTATTAACCTGTAAGAATTTGGTGTACAATATGTATTAGCAGCGACCGATTCTTACAGGTTTTTACATGCATCTACAGCTAATTTTTAAGAGAGATGAACAAAATAGTAGCGATCTGTTTTTTTTGTATAGTTAGTTTTATCCCCGCAGCCCGCACCCAAACCTTTAAAGCCGGAGCCGCAGTAAGAGTAATTACTCCCAATCCATTATTACCCGTTTCGGGTGGTATTGGCACGCCCAAACCATCTACTATCAAACAGGGCGACTTGTATGCAAGAGCATTGGTGCTGGAAAAGGTTAACACCCGTATTGCAATTGTGAATGTGGATAATTTAGGATGGCCGTCAGTGTTAGGTAACAAATCAAGAGCCCTGATAAAGGGTATTCCTCCTGAAAATATTTTAATAGGCGCAACACATACGCATAGTGGCCCTGATGCATACGCTTTCCCGGATGAAACCGGTAAGTCTTATGCTGATCTTAAATATCTCGACTGGTGTACGCAACAAATTGCCGATGCCGTTAACGAAGCTATTAAAAAGCTGGAGCCCGCTGTACTAAAAACAGCAGTAGGTGAGGCTAAAGGAAAGATAGCTTATAACTATTACGCACCGCAATTATACGATCCACGCTGTGGGGTAATACAAGCCATAGCAACAACAGGAAAAAACAAAGACAAGCCCATTGTAACATTGGTAAACTACGCCATACATCCTGAAATAATTGGGTCGGGGCAGGGCATCCTCAGTCCCGATTTGTGCGGGCCATTATATAGCCGCATTGAATCAAAAGCAGGTGGCATTGCCTTATTTATGAACAGTGCGCAAGGTGGAATGGTAACTGCTGATAATCGTTTAGAAAAAGGTGGGGAAGCCAATGACTGGCAGGAGTGTATACGTATAGGTGAGTTGCTGGCTGATGAAGCTTTGCGTATTGTGAGTGATGCGCCTGTGCAAACCAATCCGGAAATATATTGTGCTGCCAGGAAGCTTACATTTCCTATTGATTCAGACATCATGAAATATATTCTTACCCATTCTCCTTTAAACCTGGCTTCGGGCAATACCAATGTAGATTCAGCCAGTACGCAATTAAATTTACTGAATATAGGTACAGCCCAGGTATTGAGCGTTCCGGGTGAGGCGTTGCCCAATATTGGTTATTATGTAAAAAGAAATATGCATACCAAACAGCCGTTTCTTTTTGGATTAACAAACGATGCATTTGGCTATATGCTTACAAAGGTTGATTTCGGAGGTTTTAAGCGATACGAATATGTAAGCCGTACCAGTCTTGGTGAAATGACCGGCGAGATATATATCAACGAGGCGTTAAAATTTGTAAATGAAAGCCCGGCTGCCCAGTCGTGGTCAAAATAAATGTATTTTCAAAAAAATATTCAGCAATTCAAATAAAACAAAGCATTTAGTATTATGAAGAAGGTATTGTTAAGCAGCATGGCACTGTTTTTTTCGGTTTGTATTTTTGCTCAATCCGCTATAACTCCGGCTAACGCATTACAAAGTTATTTGCACAATGGCGATAAAACATTTAAGTGGGAAATAAAAGACACTTATGACATTGGAGATGTAAAGGCATATTCTGTACTGCTTACTTCCCAAAAATGGAGAGAGTTTATATGGACACATCAACTTACCATATTAGTGCCTAAGGAAAACAAATATGACGGTGCTTTACTTTTTGTTACCGGAGGTTCTGTAAAAGATGGGTTGCCTAACTGGAACGGACGTGATGATAAATTTAATGCCGGAATGGCCGGCATCGCGGAAAGCAATCATGCTATTGTAGCTGTGTTGAGGCAAACCCCTAACCAACCTTTATTTAATGATCTTACGGAAGATGCTTTGATTTCTTTTACACTGCACAACTTTAAAAATGATGGCGACTATACCTGGCCGTTATTATTCCCGATGGTTAAGAGTGCGGTAAGCGCTATGGATGCTATCCAGGAGTTTTCTAAAAAAGAACTCAATCATCCCGTAAGCCGTTTTGTTATTTCAGGTGCATCTAAACGCGGATGGACAACCTGGCTTACCGGCGCAAACGACAAACGTGCGCAGGCAATAGCACCGATGGTTATTGATGTGTTGAATATGCCTGTTAGTCTTGATTACCAGATTAAGGCTTTGGGCGACTATAGTGTGCAGATAGAAGATTATGTAAAGCTGGGTATACCACAAGGTGCAAAAACAGAAAGTGGCGCGGCAATTAATACAATGGTTGATCCTTATTCATACCGCAAAACACTTACCATGCCCAAGTTGATTTTTATGGGTACCAATGATGAATACTGGGTGGTGGATAATATTAAAAATTATTTAGACAGTATTCCTGGCAAAAACCTGTTGCATTATGTACCTAATGCCGGACATAACCTTGGTGATGGTAAGCAGGCATTTGAAGCGTTGAGCGCATTCTTTGGCACGACAATGACGAATACAACATATCCTGATTGCAAATGGACTACATCTGTTTCTAAAAAAGGCGTGAATGTTGCAATTAATGCTACAAAAGATGAATTACTGGATGTGATTGTATGGCATGCTGACTCAAAGGACACTGATTTTCGTGATGATAAATGGACAAGTAACGATACTAAAACTGCTGCAAAGAGTAAAATCAAAATTACCGAGCCGTTACCTGCAACAGGTTATCGCGCTTTTTATGTTGATCTGAAATATAAAGACGTAAACGGCAAACCTTACACTGTAAGTACAAGAGTGTTTATGACCGATACGAAGAAGATATTGTAGGATTGGTGAGGGGTGATACAAGGGGCGGTACGCATGGCGTCAGACCATGAATACAATAAGTAGAAAAATCAATTCCAAACAAAACGTTCCAATCGGAACGTTTTGTTTTTTTTTAAAAGGTCGGTGCTACATTCGCTCCGCCGCGAGTCTCCCATGCCAGGCAGGCGGCCAAGGTAGTGAATGATCCCCCTTAGCCTCTCACTCTTGACAATACACGCGGAGTGGTAATACAAAAATGCAGTGAATGCTATTGCCATGACTGACTGCACCCTCAACCTGTCACCCCGACCCCAAAGGAGGGGTCTATCTTCGCTAAGATCATTCAACAGGTTGAGCATTCATCAGGATTGTGGAGGAGATAGATGTTTCCTTCGTCAACATGACAATACAAAATACAAGAGGCTTCTATTGTAATCAATAATCCCCACTCAACCTGTCACGCCAACGATAGGAGGCGTCTATCTTTGCTATGATCATTTAACAGGTTGAGTATTCATCATGATTATGTAGGAGATAGATCCCTCCCGCTAAAGCGGCATCGGGATGACAATACACGCGGAGTGGTAATACAAAATACAAACCCATGCTATTGCAGTTACTTACTTTACCCTCAACCTGTAACCCCTGTAATACACGCGGAGTGATACTGTCATACTTAATAGCGCTTATGGTTATAATTACTTATCTTAAAGGCATAATTTAAAGATCATGCTGTTACCCATAGGTGATGATAATTCTGACCGCACTATTACGCCTTATGTAAACTATATACTCATAGTGATTAATGTGCTGGTATTTGTTTTCCTGCAGGCCGGGGGAAATAATATCGCTTTCACTTATGCCTTTTCTACCGTGCCTGCTGAAATTATTACCGGGTCGGATATTATTACACAATCTCAATTGGTAATTGACCCCAATACAGGTCAGCAGTTTGAATTGCCGGGATTACAGGCTACACCAATATCAGTTTACTTCACATTATTTACTTCCATGTTTATGCATGGCGGTTGGGCGCACCTGGCTGGTAATATGCTTTACTTATGGATCTTTGGCGATAATATTGAAAACCGCCTCGGGCATTTCAGGTATATTATTTTTTATTTGGTTTGTGGCGCAATTGCTTCTCTGAGCCATGTTGTTTCCACATTATTGCTTAATCAAAATTCACTCGTGCCAAGCCTTGGTGCTTCGGGCGCTATATCAGGTGTATTAGGCGCTTATCTGTTATTATTCCCTACTAGGCGGGTACATGCTTTGTTGTTTATATTCCGCATTGCTATTCCCGCTGTGCTTGCGTTAGGTTTGTGGATTGGCTTTCAGCTAATGAGTGGTTTAGGAATGCTTGGCGGTGAGGAAAGTGGAGGAGTAGCATATGCTGCGCACATAGGCGGATTTTTTGCAGGTATGTTACTTATCAAATTTTTTGATCCTGTAAAAAGCCCCACTCCACAAGAACGGTTTATTACCAGGATAACAAGATAGTTTTGTATTTATCTTTTATCAACAAATCTCTTAATTGTTTTATTGCTTTTTTGGGTAGCTTGCTTTTCCCCATCTCCTGTTAAACCTCCATTTTGTCCGTCATCCTGCGACGTTTAATTTATTTTATGAAAGAACAGCGTTCGTTACTATACGATAACATTAATATTGCTTATACAGTAAGTGGTAAAGGTGCTGCTGTGGTGCTGATACATGGCTTTGCCGAAGATGGCGCTGTTTGGAAACACCAGGAAGTTTTTTTACGAGACTATTTTCAATTGATCATTCCTGACGTGCCAGGCAGTGGCAAATCTGATTTTCTTCCGGTACAGCAAACTTCGGCTTCGCATATCATTACCCGTTATGCCGATGTTATTAAAAGTATATTAGAAAAGGAGAATATAAGTAGCTGTACTATAATTGGTCATAGTATGGGTGGTTATATAGCACTTGCTTTCGCTGAAAAATATGGAGATCATATTAATGGTTTGGGGCTTTTTCATTCCACAGCTTTTGGAGATTCGGAGGAGAAAAAACAACATCGCGATAAGGCAATAACATTCATCCAGCAACACGGCACGCATGAATTTTTAAAACAGTCTGTTCCTAATTTATTTGCGCCATCATTTGCAGCGGAACATCCTGAAAATATAACGGAACTAATTAATGCGTCTGGCAACTTTACGTCGCAGGTTCTCGTACAATATTACGAGGCAATGAAAGCCCGGCCTGACAGAACAGCGGTACTGAAAAATATTTTGAAACCGGTACTTTTTATTATGGGAGAGGAGGATAAAAGTGTATATTTACAAGACAGCCTCAGCCAATGCTACCTTCCTGGTTTATCTCTTATTAGTATCTTTCCCGGTGTTGCTCACATGGGCATGTGGGAAGTGAAAGACCAAGCCAATGTTACACTAATAAAATTTCTTAATTGTACGTTGCATGCCCGCTTGTAACAAATATTGGTTATTAACTGCTTTGTGTTTGTGCATGTGCACTGCGCTTATGGCAAGGCATATAACGGGTGGCGAGCTTTCCTATAGATATCTTTCTGATGGTTCAACCTCCGGTTTATACAGATATGAGATTACGTTAAAATTATACAGAGATTGTTTTTCTACGGGGGCGCAATTAGATCTCTCTGCATTCATTACCATTTTTACAAAAAATTCTAACGGAACAGTTAAGCAATTTGGTACTTACGAAGTGGGTATGGCAAACAAGCAAGTGCTGAGTTTGGGTTCGCCGGGAAAATGTATTGATAATCCACCGGCAGTTTGTTACGAATTAGGTATATATATCTTTACGGTTTCTTTGCCTGCTAATCCCGATGGTTATACCATAGCGTATCAAAGATGTTGCCGTATAGAAGATATGTCGAATATAAGAGGTTCTGGGCAGGTTGGTGCTACTTACTCAGCAGACATTCCGGGAACTAATGTTGCTTTAGACGGACCTAAAAACTCCAGCCCTGTGTTTAGTACAAAGGATACCATCATAGTTTGTGAAGACAATTTCTTCGCCTACGACTTCGGAGCAAGAGATGCTGACGGTGATTCTCTTTCATACAGTTTTTGTGCGGCTTATTCAGGTGGTAGTTCCAGCGATCCGCAACCTAATCCTGCGCGTAATCCTCCTTATAGTCCTGTTCCATATTCGTTTGGCTTTGGTCCCTCTTCTCCCATGGGTTCCAATGTAAAATTAGACATAAAAACAGGTATGGTTTCGGGTATAGCGCCTGCAGCAGGTATTTATGTATTAACCGTGTGCGTAAGTGAATTCAGAAGAGGCGTATTAATCAATGTTCACAGAAAAGATATACAGATAAAAGTAGCTTCGTGTTCTATTGCCGCTGCCGTTCTTGATCCTGTGTATATGAGTTGCGACGGATTTACGCTCTCGTTACAAAATAAAAGCAACAGCTCTATCATCAAAAATTTTTACTGGGACTTCGGCGTTCCTAACAGTACTTCAGATACCTCAACACAGGCAAGACCTACTTTTACTTTTCCCGATACAGGAACGTATAAGATAATGCTTATAACCAACCGCAACGAAGAATGCTCCGACACGGCTTTTGCGCTGGCAAAAGTATATCCTGGCTTTTTTCCGGGATTTGTATTTAGTGAAGGTTGTAAAAATGTACCGATCTATTTTACTGATACCACTAAAACCCGGTATGGCGTAGTAGACTCCTGGAGCTGGGATTTTGGGGCTACTGCTTCTGATGATGTATCTGCATTAAAGAATCCATCATTCACCTATACCGATTCAGGAACATTTCATGTAGCCCTTACCGTTACTAACAGCAACGGGTGTGAAAAAACAACATATACTGATCTGGTAGTACGTAACACACCATACTTTACTTTACCTCACGATACCTTAATATGCACTATTGATACTATTTCCATCTCTGCAACCGGACCACCAGGCACCTATACCTGGTCGCCTGACTATAGCATCAGTACATTATCTGGGAAAAGCGTAAACGTTAGTCCTGATCAGACTACAACATATACTGTAAGCTTAACAACAGTGCCGGGCTGTACCTCTACAGATACGGTGCGTGTAAATGTAGTAAGCTTTGTTACACTGGATGCAGGCGCTGATACCACTATTTGCTTAACAGATACAATACAGTTGTATCCATTCAGTAATGGATTGCGTTATGTATGGTTGCCGGAGGAAACATTAAATGACGCTGCAGTAAAACAACCGCTGGCTACACCTGTAAACAACAGCACGTTGTATACCGTAAGCGCGTATATAGGAAAATGTGTTTCAACAGACAGGCTAACCGTTTATACAGTTCCATACCCTGATGTACGCATTTCCAATGATACAGCCATCTGTTATGGTGATCGTATTTCTTTGATTGCAGAAGGAGGAGCATACTATACCTGGTCGCCTCCAATATCAATAGATAATATCAGGAGCGCAACGCCGGTTGTTTCGCCGCCGGTAACCACTACGTATACGGTAAGCGTTACTGATACACTTGGTTGTCCAAAGCCTGTGAACAAAGAGGTGTTGGTAAGGGTTATTCCTCCTGTGCCGGCGTTTGCGGGTAATGATACTGTAGTGGTAGTACAACAACCATTGCAGTTAAACGCCACGGGCGCAGAATTTTATCAATGGTCTCCACCATCATACTTAAATAAAACAGATGTGCCGGATCCGGTAGCGACTTTTGTGTCGGATGTGGGAGAAAAAATTACCTATGCTGTAAAAGTAAGCACACCCGAAGGTTGTTTTGCTTATGATAGTATTAATGTAAGAATTTTCAGAACCCTGCCGGATATTTTTGTAGCTGATGCCTTTACTCCTAATGGTGATGGATTGAATGATGTGTTCAGAGCCATTCCCGTGGGTATAAAGCAGTTCGACTACCTGAAAATCTACAACCGCTGGGGGCAGATCATGTTCTCTACTACCAATTCTGAAAAAGGATGGAACGGCACTTTTAAAGGACGGGAGCAGGCCACCGACACATTTGTATGGATGGTTAGCGGAACGGATTATCTTGGAAAGAAAATAATAAAGAAAGGTACCTTGTTGCTGATGCGGTAAATATCTTCTGTTAGCGATCATCACGATAACTTTTAAGCGCGGTTTGTATTTTTTTAGACAATAAGTCTGTGTCTCTGTATCCTGTACTTTTACATCTCCCAATTATAAGGTTAATATACTGTATCAAAACCGTACACTTTGTGTATCGGTAGCGTACGAAAATAGTCGGGGTTTAGCTGTTAATACTTTGATTATCAGTAATGTTCTATTCTGGCACATCATTCACATATACATACCCAGTTTCCCGTGTGTTGATTTTTTGCTTCCCGGGGTAAAAGCCGGGAAGTTTTTAAATAAAACAGGGAGTAAAAAGAAAGAAAAAATGGATAGAGTTATAGCAAAGAAGAAATGGACAACGAAACGTATACTAACCATAGCGGGTATTGCGGCCATTATTGCACTTATTGTTTTCAGTTATTATTCTACTTCAGGTAAATCAAAACTGAATGTTGACCTTGAAAGAATAACTATAGGAGAAGTAAAGGATGGCATTTTTTTAGAAACCATTCCTGTAAATGGTGCGGTACTTCCCATTACAAGTATATATCTTGATGCCCAGGAAGGGGGAAGAGTAGAAGAGAAATTTGTGGAAGATGGTACTTTGATGAAAAAGGGCGATCCCATTTTGAGGCTTTCAAACACCGATTTGTTGATGACATTAATGAGCCAGCAAAACACCGTGTATAATACACTTACCCAGATGCAGATCAACAGCAACAATGCACAGCAGAATACTGTATCTAAATTAAATCAGATGGCTGATGTGGAAAGCCAGGTGAAAGAAGCAGAAAGATTATACAATCTGAACAAAGAACTGTATAATCAGAAAGTAATCGGCTCCCAGGAGTTCAAACAATCTGAGATCAACTATATGTATTTGTTGGATAAAATGAAATTAACGAAACAAATTCTTGAGCAGGATTCTATTTCTCGCCTGCAGCAGGGAAAGCAGGATAAACAATCTTATTCAGGTTCACAACAGGCACTTGGCGTAATGCAGAAAAAGGTAGGCGATCTTATTGTGCGTGCACCGGTTGACGGACAACTTACTTCGCTTGATGCAGAAATTGGGGAAAATAAAAACAAAGGACAACGGCTTGGACAGATAGATGTACTGAATGGTTTTAAAGTGAGAGTAGATGTAGACCAGCATTATCTTTCAAGAATATATGTGGGACAGAGAGGAACTTTTAGTTTTGCAGATAGCGCATATGTATTGGAAATTAAAAAGGTGTTTACGCAGGTGGTAAATGGCAGGTTCCAGGTAGATATGCAGTTTGTAGGTAAAGTGCCAAAAGGTATCAGGCGCGGACAAACGCTGCAGATTTTATTAGCGTTGAGTGATGAAAGAAAAGCATTGTTATTGCCTCGTGGCGGTTTCTATCAGCAAACAGGTGGAAACTGGATATTTAAAGTAACTGAAGATGGCAAGAAAGCATATAAGGTAGATATTCAGTTGGGCAACCAGAACCAGGATTATTATGAAGTGTTGCAGGGCTTAAAAGCGGGAGACAAGGTGGTAACCAGCAGTTATGAAACGTACGGCACGATGCAGGAGTTGATATTGAAATAGAACGTAAGGTAAAGGAACGGAGGTTTAGGGTGTAAGGCAAAAAATAATACGATCAGTATTGTAACATTTAGTCAAGTAAAAACGTAACCAATAAGTATCATCATAAAAAGCATCAGCAATGATAAAAATCAGCGATCTTGAGAAGATATACCGCACGGAAGAAGTAGAAACCGTTGCGCTTAACAAACTTTCATTTGAGGTAAAAGATGGCGAATTTGTAGCCGTTATGGGGCCGTCCGGCTGTGGTAAATCTACATTGCTGAATATACTTGGTTTGCTGGATGATCCTGATGCAGGAAGTTTTTTATTCAATGGTATTGAAGTGGCGCATTTTAATGAACGTAAACGCGCTGATCTCCGCAAACATAATATTGGCTTCGTGTTTCAGAGTTTTAATCTTATTGATGAGTTAACTGTTTTTGAAAACGTTGAACTTCCATTAATATATACAGGCGTTAAATCTGCTGATCGTAAAAAAAGAGTAGAGGAAGTATTGGACAAAGTGCAGATCATGCACCGGCGCAATCACTATCCGCAACAGTTATCAGGTGGTCAGCAACAGCGTGTGGCTGTAGCCCGTGCGGTGGTAAATAATCCAAAGTTAATTTTAGCGGATGAGCCTACCGGTAATCTTGATTCAAGCAATGGTAATGAAGTAATGCAAATGTTGACTGATCTGAATGAACAGGGTACAACTATTATTATGGTTACACACTCTGAGCACGATTCAAAATACAGCCATCGCATTATACGTATGCTTGATGGACAAACCGTAACGGAAAATATTTTGGTGTAACCTCACCCCCAACCCCTCTCCCCAGGGTGGAGAGGTGCCCATGATCCGGCAGTGTTGAGTAAATGCAGCGGGGACAGTATAAAGGGTTAAAAGGATGAAAGGAGAGAGAATGATTGAATGTGGAATTGTTCTGAAGATGATCTGGTAGAATCTAAAACTTAATTATATTCTGCAGCACCGTCCCTCTCCGTTGCTAGGGGAGGAAAGAGCTTGCCTACCGGCAGGCAGGGGTGAGGCTAAATTTCAAATCTCGTATATGACACAGCAATATCAAACCCGTATGCAACGCCTAATAATGCTTATAGCTTTGTTTGCATTGGTAGTAGTAATTGCGCAAAAGGTAGCAGCTGGAACGAAATATGTTGCCATTAAAAAGGAAAGCGCAGAACAATCTGCAGGCACTGGTGTAAAAAGCAATATTATTTCTCTTGCTTCCGACCTGGAAGATTTGCCCTGGAGTCCTGTTCTCAACTTTTTCAGATAAGCTTTTCTAAAGAAACGCTGTCAGATTAAGGTACAGGCATCACTCCTTAGCATGTGTAAGAATAACGTTGCGTTTTCTGTAACATAGGGCAGCATTATTAATTACTGAAAAGGAGTATGGAGTATTAACACTTAAATCTGGTAGTGCCGTGATCAGAAATTATCTAAAGGTTGCCATCCGTAATTTATGGCGTAATAAAACTTTCTCTCTTATAAATATTATAGGCCTTGCAACCGGCATCGCGTGTTTTATTCTTATAGCGCTGTATGTAGTAGATGAATTGAGTTACGACCGGTTTAATAAAAATGCAGACCGTATTTACAGGATTAATGCCGATATAAAATTTGGTGGTGCAGAAACGAGGTACCCCTTCAGCTCCGATATGATGGGGCAAACTTTCAAAAAAGACTATCCCGAAGTAGAAAACTACACCCGCATCTACAACTCTAATGGCAGTAAACTGGTAAAAAAAGGAACACAATTTATAACTGAAACCCGTGTAGCCCATGCGGACTCCACCATTTTTAATGTATTTACACTGCCTGCTATAACAGGCAATACAGCTACGGCATTAAATGAACCGAATACCGTTGTACTTACAGAAACAACCGCAAAAAAATATTTTGGCACCAGTGATGGGGTAGGTAAACTGATTGAAACCGGTGATAATGGTAAAACATTGTACAAAGTAACCGCAGTTATTAAAGACATTTCTTCCAATGCTCATTTTCATTTTGATTTCCTGTTCTCCATGAAAAATGTAAACTATACCTGGGGACAATATTTGAGCCATAATTTTCATACTTACTTATTATTAAAGCCTGGTACCGATATAAAAGCATTTGAGCAACGTGCGTTTAAACAATATGTTGATAAATATGTATTACCTGAAGCAAAAAATGTAATGAATATTTCCAGTATGGATGAGTTTCAGCAATCTGGCAATAAACTGGCCTACTCACTTACTCCGCTGCTCGACCTTCACCTGTATTCCAATCGCCCCTTCGAACTAAGTGCCGGTGGCAATATTCAGTATGTATATATTTTTTCTATTGTGGCAATCTTTATATTGTTGATTGCCTGTATCAATTTTACTAATCTTACTACTGCGCGCTCTGCAAATCGCGCAAAGGAAGTTGGCATACGCAAAGTGTTGGGCACTGAGCGCAAAAATCTAATGATGCAGTTCTTAAGTGAATCTACAGTAATGGCTGTATTATCTACAGTACTGGCGCTTGTTATTGTATGGCTGGTGCTGCCACTATTTAATGCGGTGTCTGATAAAACCATGCATTTCTTTAATATTTTTTCTTCCTGGTTTGCTGTGCTTATTTTACTGTTGCCATTGTTAGTGGGACTGATGGCCGGAAGTTATCCGGCCTTTTTTCTTTCTTCCTTCCGGCCTATAGAAGTGCTAAAAGGAAAATTAAAATCTGGTAGCAGTAATGGCGGTATCAGGAGTGGTTTGGTGGTGTTTCAGTTTGTTACTTCCATTGTATTGATAGTAGGCACATTTATTATTTATAAACAACTTCACTACATACAAACTAAAAACATTGGCTATAATAAAGACCAGGTATTGATAATTGAAAACGCATACAGTCTACATGATAACGTTGATGCTTACAAGCAAATACTCCTGAAGCAACCGGGAGTTATTAGTGGCACCTTAAGTGGTTTTTTACCCACCCCATCCAACAGAAGTGATAATATTTATTCAAGAACACCCGCTATAGATGTTAAAAATGGATTTGGTATGCAGCAATGGTGGGTTGATTACGATTATATAAAGACCTTAGGAATGGAATTAGTGGCGGGAAGGAATTTTTCCCGTGAGTTTGGAACAGATTCATTAGCAGTAATCATAAATGAAACTACTGCAAAAGATATGGGCTATGCTGATCCTGTTGGTAAACCATTGTATACGTATGCAGATTTTTCATCGGGCTCCAATGCAATTAAAACCTTTACTATTATTGGCGTTGTAAAAGATTTTCATTTCGAATCTTTAAAAAGAGATATCACAAAACTTGGTCTTTTTTTGGGTGGAAGCACCACCATGGCTTCATTTAAAATTAATGCAGCAAATGCATCACAAGTTATTAAAGCAGCAGAAAAAGAGTGGAAAGCACTCGTTCCTGCCATGCCGTTTACTTATAAATTTCTTGATGCTGAATTTAATAACGTATATAGTAGTGAACAGCGGGTAGGAAAGATAGCTATATCATTTTCCATATTGGCTATTCTTATTGCCTGTTTAGGTTTGTTTGGATTAGCGGCTTTTGTAGCAGAACAGCGTACAAAAGAAATTGGTATCAGAAAAGTGTTAGGTGCAAGTGTTGGTAATCTTATAGCCATGTTGTCGTCTGATTTTCTAAAACTGGTTCTTATCTCTGCTGTTGTTGCCTTTCCGCTGGCATGGTGGGCCATGCATAAGTGGCTGGAAAGTTTTGCGTATAGAATTAATATCGGCTGGGGAGTATTTGTTACAGCCGGATTAATTGCAGCCGGTATTGCATTAATAACAGTGAGTTTCCAGGCTGTTAAAGCAGCTTTGGCAAATCCGGTAAAGAGCTTAAGAACTGAATGAGATAGTTTGAAATTTATTGTTTATAGTTTGCGGTTTTTAAACTATAAACGTAAAACCATAAACCGAAAATACATTTTATGTTTAAAAACCTCTTATTGGTTGCCTTGCGCAATTTCAAACGTGACAAGTGGTATAGCCTGTTGAATATTCTTGGGCTTACTATTGGAATAACCTTTGGCTTGTTTTTGATTTTTTATGTTAAAGATGAGTTGAGTTACGACAGGTATCACAAAAACGCAGACAGGATATTCCGGATTAATTCAATTATAAAAGAAGCCGACAGGGACACTATGCGATGGGCTATTGCGCCATTTCCTATGGGCCCCGCGCTTGCTAAGGATTATCCGGAAGTGGAAGAAGCCGTTAGATTTGTGAACAGTGGAAGAACCATGTTTAAGACCGGCGCTACACGGTTATATGAAGACAAAGTGTTTTTTGTGGACAGCAATGTTTTTCGTGTGTTTACATGCCCCTTTATTGAAGGTAACCCGGAGACTGCATTAAAAGAGCCGAATACAATAGTGATGTCTGAATCTTCGGCGATTAAGTTTTTTGGATCGAATAAAAAATACCTGGGCAAGACATTAGAAAATGTAAACGGAAAAATATATAAGGTAACGGGTGTTATGAAAGATGTACCTAAAAACGCACATCTTATTTTTAATATCCTGGCTTCCAGAAGTACACTCCCTGCTGACTTTGGAAACAACTGGGGAAGTTTTGATTTTTACACGTATGTTCTGTTAAAACCCGGCACTTCCGCGGCTTCTTTTGATAATAAGATGAAGCCTATGTATGATAAATACCTGGCTTCCATTTTTGCACAATACAATATCAAAATAAGATTTGAAGCCGTGCCAATTACTTCCATTCATCTGCATTCACAAACAGCCAATGAACCTGAAGAATTGGGTAGTATGTCATACATCTATATTTTTTCGGCGGTAGCATTTTTTATGCTGCTTATTGCCTGCATTAACTACATGAACTTAACAACCGCAAGATCTGCAAGAAGAGCAAAAGAAATAGGAATAAGAAAGGTAACGGGTTCAAATAAACTACAGCTAATATCGCAGTTTCTTATTGAGTCAACACTTACTGCTTTTCTGGCTTTATTAATAAGCATAGGTCTTATCGCGCTGTTGCTGCCTGTGTTTAATACACTGGCCGGAAAATTTATTTTATTCAGCACTTTGTTCAAACCAGACACTATACTTATTTTGTTGGCGGTAGTCATCTTCGTGGGTATAGTGGGTGGCAGTTATCCGGCATTCTACCTTTCAAAATTTAACCCGGTTAGTGTGTTAAAGGGAAGTTTGGCTAAAGGTTCCAGCAATGTTAATTTAAGAAGGACACTGGTGGTCATTCAGTTTTCCATTTCCATGATCATGCTTATTTGTACATGGATAGTATATAGTCAACTCAGGTATTTACGGAATGTAGATCTTGGCTTTGATAAAGCACAGGTGCTTAATATATCTGCAGTTACCGATAGGGATATTCAAAGCTCCATCCTTTCTTTTAAGAATGAAATGCGTAATAATTCGCAGGTACAAGCTGTTAGTTCATCAAATTCAGTACCGGGAAGGGGGAATAGTTTTAACTTGTTTTCTATTGAAACAAAAGATGGATATGTAGATAAAGGTGTGGATGTATACACTGCTGATGAGGACTATCTGAATGCACTGGGCATCAAAGTGGTAAAGGGTAGAAATTTTTCCGGATTGTCGGATACGCTGCATGGTATGCTGGTGAATGAGAAAATGGTGCAGGAATTCGGTTGGGGTGATAAGGCTATTGGTAAAAGAGTAAAATTTCCCGGCGATACTTCAGGTAATTATCTTGAAGTATTAGGTGTGATGAAAGACTTCAACCAGAAGTCGTTGTATAATGCCATTACTCCATTGATTTTATTGTATCGTCCTAATAATAACCTTATTCAGCTAAAGTTAAAAACAACTAATATTCCTTCTACCCTGGCCGCAGTGGAAAATGCCTGGAAGAAAGCGTTTCCCGATCTGCCGTTTCAGTATACTTTTCTGGACCAGGATTTTGATTCGCAGTACGCCGCCGATCAAAAGCGCGGGAAAATATTTACCACCTTCTCCATATTAACCATACTGATTACCTGCCTCGGTCTTTTAGGACTCATTGCATTCACTACGGAACAACGGCAAAAAGAAATCAGTGTTCGAAAGGTAATGGGGGCAAGTGTAGGGCAATTGGTTCCTTTAATCACCCGCAATTTTATAGCGTTGGTTGGGCTGTCGTGTATTATAGCGTTTCCTGTAGCCTGGTATTTTATGGCCAAGTGGTTAAAAATATTTCCGTACAACACCGGCTTAAGTATAACACCATTTATTCTTTCGGCACTTGTCGTATTATTAATAACAATGCTTACGGTTATTTTCCATACCATACGGGCAGCTGTTGCAAATCCGGTAAAGGCGCTTCGTTCGGAATAGCCTCACCCCCGGCCCCTCTCCACCGCGTGGAGAGGGGTGCCTAAATTCATGACTCGTTGATGAAATGCAGTGTTGGGAACATGAGAAGGTTTATGTGTAAAGAAAAGTAGCTGTCTTTATTTTACAGATGATGTCGTAGTTATATATACTTTGGCGTTATTTTATAGCATCGTCCCTCAGACAGGAGTGGGATAAGAGCTTGGCTACCTGCAAGCAGGGGTGAGGCTCAAATTTATAACCGTACATCCGGTGTTCGATTCCGTACACTGTAAAAGGAAGATGTAATTTAATTGCCTTAAAAATCAATTACTTACAGGCTGGCATACACGTTGGTGCAATAACGTGTTGTTATGTTTCTCTATCGAAACCGTATGCAATGCTGAAGAATTATATCAAAGTAGCCTGGCGCAATCTTTTACGTAATAAAACTTTTTCGGTAATCAATATTGGAGGACTGTCCATTGGGTTGGCCGCCTGCTGGCTCATTATGTTGTATGTAAATAATGAATTGCAGTATGATCGCTATCATGCCAATGCCGATCGTATTTATCGTATAGCGCAGCATGCTGAATGGGGTGGTGGCGGTTTTAATCTTGCATTAACCTCGCCTCCGTATGCACAGGCGTTTAAAAATACATTTCCAGAAGTAAAAGAAGCAGTACGATTAGATATGGAAGCTGGGGGAACTATTACTTACGGGGATAAGCATATTCAGGAAGGCAGTATCATTTTTGCCGACAGTAGTTTTTTCCAGGTATTCAGTTATCACTTTTTATATGGTGATCAGAATGCGTTGGATAAATTTCAATCTATCGTTATCACAAAAACATTGGCGCAAAAAATATTCGGCGATATTTCAACTGCCATCAATAAAACAATTTTCTTTGGCAATGAGGCTAATCTTGTAAGCGGTGTAATTGATGATGTGCCTGTGAATTCTCATTTTGCATTCAGCGCCATACGCCGTATGCCTCCAACTGATAACAGCAACTGGGGGCAATCTTACTTATATACCTATCTGTTGTTGAATAAGGAAGCTGATATAGAAAAATTAAATGCCAAACTGCCGTCTTTTTACAACACGTATTTAAAAGCGACCATGGAAAAAATGGCCGGCAAAATAAATTATCAGTTAGAACTTCAGCCGCTCACTGCTATACATCTTCACTCCAACCTTGAATATGAAATAGGCTCTAACGGCAGCATGCGCTATGTGTGGGTGTTTTCTCTTGTGGCTGCATTAATATTGATCATCGCTTCTATCAATTACATGAACCTGTCTACGGCACGTTCTTCACTAAGAGTAAAAGAAATTGGTGTACGCAAAGTAAATGGTTCAGGTCGCTGGCAATTGGCAGGCATGTTCCTCGTTGAATCCATACTCATTACTTTTCTTGCTGCTGTAATAGCGATAGTGTTGGTAAAATTAGCCATGCCTTTCTTTCTTCAGTTCATTGGTAAAGCTGCAGGTATTGGCCAACCAGATATTTGGCAAACTGCCGGATTGTGTGCCGGGTTTGCATTGGTAACCGGTTTTTTAAGTGGCATCTATCCCGCGTTTTTTCTTTCAGGCTTTAAACTTATTCCTTCATTAAAAGGACTAACGGGAAAGCATGATGGCAATCTCCGGTTTCGTCAATCGCTGGTTGTTTTTCAGTTCGTGATTACTATTGCCATGATTGCCGGCTCTTTTATTATTTATCAGCAACTGCATTATGTAAGCAATAAAGAACTGGGTTTTAATAAAAACCAGGTATTGACATTTCACTTAAGCAACCAGGATGCGCGGAAGAAAGTAGAACTGATTAAAGCTACTTTATTGAAAAGTCCGCTGATAGAAAGCGCTGCATCTGCCGGCAATCCTATCGGAAATAATAATATTGGTGGTAATGATTACCGTGCCGAAGAAAAGGATGGGCAAATAGGAAGTAAAGATAAAATGGCGCATATATTAATAGCTGATGAAGATTTTGTAAGCACCATGCAGGTAAAGATGGCTGCAGGTAGAAATTTTTCAAAAGAAATAACTACAGATAAAGATAAAGTGGTACTGATAAATGAAGCATTTGCGCAAAGAGAAGAATGGAAAAATCCGATTGGCAAAAGAATTCAACGGGGTGCAGATACGGCAGGTAATCCCAGGATATATGAAGTGGCAGGCGTAGTGAAAGATTTTAATATTTATTCCTTACAGCATAAAATTGAACCATTAATTGTAATGCTTCCTCTGGTGTACAACGATAAAGATAATATATACGTAAGAGTGAGCAGTAAACATACAACCGAAAGCGTACAGTATATAGAAACCGTTTTCCGCAGGTTTGATCCCATTAATCCTTTTGAATATAGTTTCCTGGATGAAAATTTTTCACGCCAGTATGCCTCTGAAAAAATGCAGGGCAAACTGCTGATGACTTTTACTATTCTCGCCATCATCGTTGCATGTCTTGGTTTATTTGGACTGGTAACATTTACAGCAGAACAACGCCGTAAAGAAATAGGTATCCGCAAAGTGCTCGGCAGCAGTGTAAATGGTATTGTTATGCTGCTTGCAAAAGACCTGGTAAAGTTAGTATTAATAGCCATGCTTATAGCTACGCCCATAGCATGGATAGCAATGAATAAGTGGTTGCAGGATTTCGCTTA
>JBGALP010000242.1:0-7196 GCA_044223805.1 Agriterribacter sp. | reverse complement strand
ACTAAACAATAGTATAATGCCGGCAAATCCCAATATCAATCCTGTTATAGTTTTACTGCTTGAAAAGTTTTCCTTCCATTTGGTATAATCCAGCAGCACAAACCATACGGGTGAAGATGCAATGAATACAGCCACGAGCGAACTGGCTAAAAATTGTTCCGACCATGCCACAGCGCCATTACCAATGTACAATAGTAACAAGCCGGTAAAAAAAGCAGGCAGCATATCTTTCCATACCCATAGCTTTTCTTTTTGCAAAAAACACCAGCACAACATTATTATACCGGCGGTAATAAACCTAAGGCTACCCATTACCGTTACGGGCATAGATAAAACCGCTATCCGTATAAAAAAATAAGTTGATCCCCAAACAATGTATATAACCGCGAAAGCCAATATAACTTTTGAAGCAGAAACGGAGGGCGTAACCTGGCTTTGCATTTGTGCTGATCTTGATGCTGACTTTTATAGTGCAGATTATACACTCGTGTGCAACATTATAAACGGCAAACCTAAAAGAAAAAATTCATTATTGATCAGTGAAGTTGATAAACGGATAGGTTATTTATATTCCAGCAAAAACTCGTTGCCATTTTCATTCATGGAAGCTGGAAATCCTTTATTGTTATAAGTATATGTTGTTTTAAAGGTGCTGGTTTGTGGATTTGCAGCATCAGCATAATTTACAGACACAGTTTGAACTATATTATTGGTATTTACAGAGAAAGGAATATTCTCAACTAAACTGTATACTCTTTTATATGGATTATTATGAATGTCGTAAGTATAAGTGCGTTTTATTAAAAGTGCTGGTGTTGGATTATTGTTACTAATGCCATATTCACTTGCACTGACTACATTACCCGATGTTGTATACTCGTACAAACTGTAACCAATAAGCGCGCCATCTGCAGTATACCTTGTTTCTTTTTCGGGTAGTCCTTGCTGGTTGTATTCAAAAACTGCGAAAGATCTTAGTTCATATTGATCTCCGTTTTTTAAAAAATTATTACGTTGGGAAATGCGGTTATTCGTATAATCAAATATTGAACGACTATGGCTGTATTGAGTGGAAGCCGAACTGGAAGAAAAGTCAACCTGATCATCAATCTGTATAAGCCTGTTTCCTTCATATACATAATCCACCTTAGCGCTAATCAACCCTAAAGCATAGTCTTTATAACTTACCCGCCTTTTAATATCGCCATTACCTGTATATATGTTTTCATTGAGAATGCTATTGCCGGTAACCTGCCTGGTTTTTACAGATACCAATACGGAAGTTGTTGATACATTATCTTTTGTAGCTGCTTCTTTTTTGCAACTCATCAGCATTAAAACCCAACACAAGCAGACAAATAACATTCTCATTTTCCAACAATTTAATAACCCAAACCTGCATTATGACATTTATTCATATTGAAGCGTTGCACTTTATTAATATTAATTCAAAAGAGGCAGATATCCTGTATTCCCCAATTGCATTTCCGGTTATTATAATTGATTATTGTTGATGAATAAATACTATATCCCTGGTAATGGCTTCTACCCTGCCCTTGATTGTATCATAATCTGTAAATCCTTCTGCCAGCACATGTATTTTATTTTCGTTTATCTGTATAAATACTGCAGGAAATCCTTTTACACCTAATTGCTTGCAAAGCGCGAATTCTTCATAAGCCTGCCCTTTAAATTCTTCGCTATGGAGCTTTTGATAAAACAAGGGCGGGGGAATATTATACTTTTCTAATAAATGCCTGTAAGCTTCATCATCACAAAGATCCCTTCCTTCAAAATGCAGAGCATATTGCAGATCTGCGGCAAATTGTACCGCCAGCATTGGATAAAACGACTTAAAAACGCACATAGCTATCGCTGGTTTTTCCGAATTGGGATACCAGTCACTGCTTTCTGGATTATTAAGATGCCAGGTATAATCGTTGCCAAAACTTATACCGGTAAGCAATTCAACTTCTTTGTCAATTTTTTTCATATGCTCAGCTATAACGCTGATATGTTTTGGCGTAGCGGGTAAGATCATACCGCCAGACAATACTTCAAAATCTATCCTGCTCCTGTACTCATGTTCAATTTTTGATATAACAGCACTAAAACCATAACACCAGCTACAATATGCATCATAACAATAAATAATCAAAGGAAACATGCTTATTATTTATACTAAGGTATAGCAGTACATTTATTAAACCAATCGCCAACAGGCATAACCTTACGTAACGCAATTGTTAAATACTTTAGATTATAGTAATAGTACTTAAATTAAATAGGAGTTATGCGAAATAAGGTTTAGCTTTGCAACATCAAAAAATTTGAGTTTGTACAGTTCCGGTAAAAGAATCGATAAATCTGCTACGCATCTTCTGCTAATAGTTCAGTCTTCTTTGTTCCCCTGTTTTCTCAGATTTCATTTTTTAATTTAATTTCTACAGTAAATGAACATTTATGTTTCAAATTTAAGCTTCAACGTAGTTGACGAAGACTTAAAAGCATTTTTTGAAGAGTACGGAGAAGTATCTTCAGCCAGGATTATTACCGACAAATTCACAGGCCGTAGCCGTGGATTCGGATTTGTTGAAATGCCTAACGACGAAGAGGCTAAGAAAGCTATCGCTGAATTAGACAAAGGCGTTGTAGAAGGAAGAGCTATCACTGTTACCGAAGCTAAACCACGTGAAGAACGTAGCAACAGCGGCAATGGTGGCGGCGGTGGTCGTCGTTCTTTCGCAGGCAGCAATAACAACCGCGGTGGTGGACGTTATTAATCCCTGGTTTGCTGACTAACGTTAGCAACAACCTATTGTAAGGAGAGAAAACAAAGTATTTTAATACAATACGATGCTTTCTCTCTTTATTTTTTATACCATCGGAATTTTATATCCGTTGTGGTATTCTTTAGCGAAGTATGTTTTGTTTACTTCTTGATCAGTAAACCTGCCGTTGTTTTTATCCCATGCCAGGCGTTTGCCACTTCTGTATGCAATATTACCCATTTGAGCCACTATCGCCACATCTGCACCAACCTGTATTGAAGCATTAAGGTCTTCCATCTTGCTTGAACGTATAACTGATACGAAATTTTCTGTATGTTTATCCAGACCGTTATCGGAGCGGTCAACCTTGGGCTTACTTACTTTATTCTTTGAATTTTTTTCTTCTATTACTTCCCATCCACCACGGTCGAGTACTAATGTACCATTGTTACCTACAAAAGCAATCCCATGGTCTCTGCCATACTGCCCGTTATCAATCCCCATAGCCTGATCCCACACCAGGTTAAATTTTTCAAATTCGTATAAAGTAGTGAGTGTATCTGGTGTTTCCTGTGCAAGCTCAGGATAAGCGAATTTGCCACCCAATGCCATTACGGTTTTAGGTACATCTGCTTTCATACCAAACAGCGCGTAGTCCAAAAGATGTACTCCCCAATCTGTCATTAAACCACCCGCATAATCCCAAAACCAGCGAAAGTTAAAATGAAAGCGACTGGCGTTAAAAGGTTTTGTTGGCGCAGGGCCTAACCATGCCTTATAATCAACACCTGCAGGTGGCGCAGTATCTGGTTGTATAATATCAGGTTTCATCCAACCCACCAACTCCAAACCTTAGCAGTGCGTATATTACCCAGTTGACCGGAATGTACAAAGGCTATCGCATCTCTGAAATGTTGCTGACTTCTTTGCCACTGCCCTACCTGTACCACCTTATTGTACTTTTTTTGAGCCGCTACCATGGCATTGCATTCCGCGATGGAGTTACCAATGGGCTTTTCAACATATACATGTTTGCCCGCTTTACATGCCTCAGCCATTATAAGGCAATGCCAATGATCAGGAGTACCTATTATCACAGCATCTATATCTTTATTTTCAAGCAGCTTGCGATAATCACCATACGTTTTCACTTTAGCAGCATCAATATTCATGGCTGCCAATTCGCCCATTCTCTTATCAATTACATTTTTTATCAACGTCGCAAATCGCTACAAGATTTACACCTGTATTTTCAGGATGGATTTAGTATCGGACCATCCCATACCATTTACACCAATTGCGCCGATATTGATTTGATCAGCGGCAGAAAATCTTGTTTTATGAATGGCAAAAACATCAGTGGACAAGGAGGATAACAATAAGCTACCCGCAGCTATACGGGAGCTGTCTGATAAAAATTTTCTTCTGCCTGACATGAGTTATTTGTTTTGATATTGTTGAACGTATGAGATTTAAGCGAAATCGTTATAAAGAATACTGGCTGCCTATTTAATAATATTAAAGGATATTCTTCTTTAAATAGTTAATACTTTTTTCAATGCTTTCTAAAGGAGGACCTGGGCAAACATCCTGTTCAACAAAGATGCTTCATGCCTGCTGTTTTTGAAGCGGCAAATATTTTTTTGAAATCAATTACGCCGCTCCCAACTTCTGTAAATGATTTTTTCTGTGTTATCCATATCCTTTACATGCCATAAAGGAAAACGACCAGGGTGTTGTTTAAACATTTCCACCGGATCCTTACCCGCTTTTTTAATCCAGAATAAATCAAGTTCAAACTTCACCAGATTGGCGTCGGTTTCTTTCAAAATATATCATACCCATGTTGACCGTTCATATCAATGAACTCAAAATCATGATTATGATAAGCAAATTGATTCCCGCTTTTTTACATGCTTCTGCAGCTTTGTTAATCTGAACTGCTATCTTCTTGTAATCGTCAATCGTTTTTCTTTCTGTATCCAAAAGATAGGCAAGTACCATGTATTGCTGACCGGCTGTTTTTGCATCCGCTATGGCTTTATCCCAATTATCAGACAATGCCGTGAGCATGTAATGACCGCTTGGATGTGTAAGATTATTTTGTTTTAACAGCGCGGCGAATTCAGTAGCTGTCAACCCAAAATATTTTCCATCATTGTAACCAAAAGACTCCACTTCATTATAACCTAAAGCCGCTACTTTTTCAATAATTCCTTTAGGATCTTTTTGAGATCTGATCACGGAGTATACAGCTGTACGCCTATTTTATGTTGATTTGCAAGAAAAGACGGGTCTACAAAAGCGGCTACGGATAAAAGACTAGTTTGCTTAAGAAAGGATCTGCGTGTTGACATGGCAAGTTATTAATTATGGAAATGAAATTAACGAAAAAACAAGCAATCAGCGTGGATGTATTTCAAATTTTCTTCCCTTACATAACTTTCCGGTCGGTGAGACACCTATCTGTAGCGGATGTTGGCGGCGCACCCACCAACATAAAGTTTATTGCTCTTCGTTTCCACCTGCTGCATTACCATGTAATCAATGGTGATCGCAATCACCTTCATGACAATGATTTGCTTTGCGCAAAAGCCTGTAATTGATGTAATGTGCTGTTACGATAAAAACCACAGCAGGTATTAACAGCCAAAGATGATAGGAATGGAAAAATTCTTTGAGCAGTAAAAAGGAGATTCCGGTACTGAACAATAATACAGGTATAAAACTATGATGATGCTTTTTAAATCCATGGTAAAGTGCAATCAGGCCAACTACAAAAGCAAGTGCGATCATCCCATATTCAAAAATGTAATTATTGATAATATTTATACCAAAAACCGGAAGACTGGTGAGCACCAAAGGCAAAACAGCGCAGTGAATGTAATGTTTCAACGAGTCTGTTACCTCTGTGCGTCATAGTTTATTTTTAACATTTTCAGCATAAAGGGTTACAAATATAGCGCAATTATGCAACAAAGTTGCATTTTAAAAAATCGAATTCTTTATTCAGCATTCGCATTGAGTATTGATCTATACATCGCAATACAGGATAAGCATCGTAACTTTACAGCGAATATTTTTTTATGAGCAGAAAGGCGGTGACTTATATTATATTTTTTGTGTTACTCTTTGGAGGATTTTATGCTTTTTTATACGCCACTATTGACCAGAACAAATCAAGGCTGCCTGTTTTAAATGATGTACGCCCCTTTTCCTTCAATAGACAAGAGATGGGCAACGGTAACTGAAAATGATGTTAAGGGAAAAGTGTATGTTACCGAATTCTTTTTCACTACCTGCCCGGGTATTTGCCCTAAAATGAATACCAATATGCGGATGGTGTATGATAAATTTAAGAACGAAAATAACTTCCTGATCCTTTCTCATACGGTTGATCCTGATAAAGATTCTATACCGCGGCTAAAAGTATACGCGGATTCATTAGGCGCAGATGTAAAAGAACTGGTGGTTTTTAACAGAATCAAAAGACAAACTGTACAAGGCAGCACGGGAAAGTTATATCCTGGATGATCCCAAGAACAATGCGCTTGATATTAAAGACCAATTTTTGCATACGCAGTTTTTCGCGTTGGTAGATAAGAATACCAGGGTACGGTATATACGATGGTTTGAAGAAAACGGATATGGAGAAATTGTATATTGATATCGCTGACCTTTTGAAAGAGTAATGTAACAGCTAAATGATATTTGAATGGAACAGCAAATTATTGAGGTTTTAAAAAAAAGCCAGTTGAGCGTTACAGATAGCAGAAGAAAAATACTGGAACTTTTTTTTCAACATGAGAACGCGCTTGCGCATCATGATATAGAAACCAGCGCCTCGGGATAAGTTTGACAGGGTAACGGTGTACCGTACACTACAAACATTTCTGGAAAAAGGAATTATTCATACCATTCCTACTCCTGATAACGCTATTAAATATGCTTTGTGTAAAGACAATTGTGAACAGGGGCATCACCATGATGATCATGTACATTTTATCTGTACAAGTTGCGCCGTAACCACCTGCCTGGATGAAGTGCATGTTCCCGAAATAAAAATGCCAAGAGGATTCAAAACCAGGCAAACGGAAGTTATTGTGAGCGGCACATGTAAAGAATGCAGTTGAAATATAAAAAACAAACATGCAGAACCCCAATCTGAGCGCGGATAAAAACGGACTCAATAGTATTGAAAAGGATTTTGAAAACAATATCCGCCCAGGAGAGATAGCCGATTTTAGCGGTCAGGAAAAGGTTGAGAATATAAAAATATTTATTAAGGTTGCTAAAATAAGGGGCGAAGCGCTTGATCACGTATTGTTTCAATGCATTCCGGGTTTTTTTGGCAAAACTACGCTCAGCCGTATTGTTGCTAACGAATTAGGAGTTCATATAAAAGAAACCTCAGGACCTGTAATT
>JBGALP010000241.1:0-7391 GCA_044223805.1 Agriterribacter sp. | reverse complement strand
CATCAATAATCTTGCATACTATACAATAGAAGTACTCAATATTACCAGTAACCAGCATGCTGTTCCTGAAATAACAAATCTTATAATAAACCCTTTATTAAAAAGCGGAGAAGAACTGGAAATTCTCTATTCAGCCCGCAACACCGGAGGTAATTCACAGGTTTTTGCTATACCGGTTAATATAAATAATGTGATGATAAAAATTGATAGTATACAACTAGCACCAGGAGAAATGAAGGAGGTGAATACCCGGGTAAAAATAAATGGAAGTGGTTTTCAAAAGATAAGTATACAGGCTACAACTGTGAACTGTAAAGTATATACTTCAGCTAAGGAATCTCTCATACTTGATCTCTCATTTAAAAACAAAGAGAAGCATGTAACCCGGGATGTTTCAGGTTTTTCAAATGATGCGATTCTCGCTTCAGCATGCTATGTGCCATATTCGCTTCCATTGTTTGGTGACAGTTGCTTTGCGGAATTGCGGCCTTCTTTAAGCCTTGATAAAATGGGAGAGCAGATTACCATGATGGCCTGGATATATACCACAGGAGGCGACAGAAAAAAAGTAGATATTATTTCGAAAGGTGATCATCATGTATTACAGGTTTCTGGTAACAGAACAATAAAATTCTTTGTTGGTGGATGGGCACGAGGAGAATGCGATGCCAGGCTGCCCGAAGATTGGAAAAATCAATGGCATCATGTAGCAGGCACCTGTAATGGAAAAGAATTAAAGCTATACGTTGATGGGATATTACAAACAACCACATTACTTAACGGCAAAGCGGAGCTGTCTTCCACAGGAGAATGGAACATTGGCAGTAACGAAGAGTTCCCGTTTGAAAGAGTGTTTAATGGTTACATCGATCACGTAAAAATATTTTCGGATGCATTAAATGAACAGGAGATAGCAGAAATAATGGCCGATAAATGAAGGGAATCCAATAATCAACTTTTTTCATAAAATTTTTGAGAAGATAAAAAGTATGGTCTAAAAAAGAAGCAGCTTCCATAGGAACCTGCTTCTTTATGTTTTTACTGATTATCTTTTAATCACAATTCTTTCTCTTTCCCAACGATCTGATAGACGTATTAATATAGTGTACACCCCTTCACTGAATCTGCTTAGCTGGGTTATTGTAATTACATTCTGTCCTGCATCTATGTGTTGCTGATCTTTTAGTATAACCTTTCCGGTCATATCTAATAACTGGTAATCAACATACCCTTTTTGTGCTGAATAAAAGCTTACAGATACTGTACTGCTTGCAGGATTAGGACTAACTTTTATTTTTTCTGTAATTACACCTGATAAGCGAACAACCAATATTGCGCTGTATTTGTGTCCGCCATCTTTACTTACTGCGTTAATACGGTAATATAAGGTGTTGCTGTTAACATCAATGTTGGCATCTTTATAACTAAATGCTCCTGCAATATTTAACGCAATATCAGCATTTACTTTGCCAATGGAGCTAAAGTTTATTCCATCTGTAGATCGTTCTACTTCAAAATAATTCAGTTGTTCTGAGGTGATTATCTTCCAGTTAAGACCTACAAAACTGTTTTGCTGTACAGCGTTAAACTGTATGAAGTCAACAGGTAGAATAATACAATTGATAACAGTAATGGTCACCTGTGCACATGTGGTAGTATTACAATCTCCCTCTGCCCTTACATAATACGTTGTTGTTTGGGAAGGAGATACTGTTAACGTATTTCCTGTTCCAATTAAAGTGTCGCCACAACTATTCCTGTACCATCTCCACACTGCGTTTGTGCCTAATGTTCCACCTACTCTTGTAAGTGTAACCGGATTACCCGGACAAGTAGTAGTTGATGGTGAACTGGTAATACTTGTTGGCGCAGTTGATGGTGTTTTAGCGGTAAGTAAATATCCGGGCGATGTGTAACTACAGTTTGGATCAGGAACTCCCAGCAGATTTGGTGTACCTACAATAACACGATAGTATTTACCAATGTCTGAAGCAGTTAATGGATTGATAGTATAAGTTACGTTATTTGCACCCGTAATAGAAGTCCAGGTAACATTATCTGTGCTAACCTGCCATTGGTAAGCAATAGTTCCTGATATAACCGTAGTATCACTTAATGCGGCGCTAAATGTAGTAGTACCATTGGTACAACCAGCCGTATTGTTTACCGCAACCGTTGGCGAAGGATCACACAATCCAAATTGTACGTCATCTATCGCTACATCATTTCCGCAACCACCTGCCGCGGCATTTGTAATTTCGATAGTTATCTGACTTATACCTGAAGGCATAACGAATTTCATACCGTATTGTGTCCATGCACTGCTGGTAATATCTGGTGTAGTAAGGTTTGTAATAATATTTCCATTAGCCGCATTCCTAACGGTAAATATTAGTTTGGGATTTACTATTCCACCAAAGGCGTCGCAAAAGCTGGCGTAAGACGAGTTGCTGATATTAGAAACAAACGCGAACAATGAATACCTTAAATTTCCGCAGGTAATGTTAATCTTGTCTGTATATAGTTTGTTCGATTTTATGTCACCATTCACCACCATCATTTTTCCACTACCATTCGTGTGATCAGTAAGGCTCACCCATCTTGAAGTATTGCCCTGGTTGGCGTTATTGGCTAATGCATATTTTTCTATATCTACAGGCTGGGTAGTAGTACCTGTATAATCGGAAGCCGCAGTACCCGCTGTACCCGTGGCCGCCGGAATGGCTGTGCTTAGTCCCGAGCCGGTTCCAAATGTTTGTAAGTATAAAATTTTATTCAGGGCATTACAAGGCGCGCTGTTTGCCGCGGTCAAAATAACAAATGGTGTTGGATGATCTTCGCCGGGGTCATCTGATTTTGAGTTATTGTTCAGATCCGGATTATCTCCATCTGTAGAAACGTCTTCCAGGCTTTTTCCCGCATAACCATTACCGGTTACCCTTGCATTGTTATTGTAGGTAACGCCGGTGGTTATACCACTAACGGTAAAAGATACCCGTATTATGAAATAGTTATTAGCAAGAGGACTGTTCGGCAGTGTTTGACTGGCAGCCAGCAGATTAGCTTTTCCGCCGGTAGTAGCCAAACCAGTGTATGCCGAATTTAGCGTTAAGCCCAATGGATTATATACCCAGGATACAGCAACGTTCGTGATATTGTTGGTAAGCGTAAACGGGTTACCGGCTGTAGTATTAATAGCTCTAAGAAGTTCTACCACCTGTATATTATTTACATCCCATCCCCCTGTATTTTTTACTGTTATGTCATAACTCAAATTATATGTACCGGCTGTTCCTGTGGGTGTTGCAGATGAAAGCTTTTTGGCTACACCAATTCCTGAAATAATTTCTGTTAAGTCGTTACTTTGGTAGCAAGGGCTTTGTGTTATAGCTGTTTTTGCTCCCGTTAAAATATTGATATCCCAATACTTATTATTGTCGTCAGCAGCTGTAAGTTTACCCTCTGCAAAGTTCATACCTACTATTTGGTTACCTGTTAAAATGGTAATTAGTGTAGCGTTCAGTGGGGTGGCTGTTGCGTAATCTTCATAATTTACTGTAAGGTATTGTTTATCCCATATCATCAGCATTTTTCCATCGGGGGTAAGTGTCATATCTCCGCTTTGTTGGGTAATGCTTACTCCCACAGGTAATGCAATGTTTTTTTGTGGTCCAAAAGTTCCCGTCACAAAGTCAACTGTACGCAATGCTAAACCGTAGGGTCCGCTGCCTGTGAAAATTAGCTGATAGCACAACCCATCAGGTGCAAATGCGAAACCCAGAATAGCTGTATTATTATATTGTTGATATACGGCTGTTGCAGGAGGGCATCCGCTACCGGGAGTCCATCTCCACACATAGGTATTGCCACCTGTATAGCGGTAATAATATAGTTTGTGGTCGGCGGGGTTAAACGAAATACCGGCACCATAAATACTAAATCCTGGTCCACCTAATGTAGGCTTACAATCTTCAAAATCAGACAAAGTAGTGGTTAATCCGTTATATTGAAATACATGCGTTGACCATGTGCTGGTATTACCACCGCAAGGCCTTCCCACCGCTATTGGAAAAGAGGCTGTGGCAGGGTTTGACGCCGTAGGTTGAGCAAAGCTTGTATAGCCTGTGCCGCAGCAAATGACGACAAGCGTGTTCAACAATAATTTACGCAAAGCGTGTAAATGTATTTTCATATTGCCGGAATTAGGGTCTTTTTTCAAAGGGTTAAATTCGGATTGCCGAAATCTTTTGTAAGTATAAAACTACTACGAGTAAACCATTAACTACGCTGCTATTCGTTATACTGCCTTTTTTGTTCGATAAGCGAAATATCAGTTATCATACGTTAATTGAAATAAGTGTATATACCTAACATATGATATAACGTCTACTTTTTAATTGAAGTATTTCTACAAGCAAATACCTTTAGTTATGTACATAAAAAAAGCGGCTGCTTTTTTAAGAGCAGCCGCTTTTCTACAGGCAAATATGGGGAGATAAAACTATCGTCTAATTACTAATCTTTGATGCTCTCTTCTATCGTGAAAGAGAACCAATATGGTATATATTCCTTCGCTGAAACGGTTAAGCTGGCAAATAGTAAAAGTATTCTGTCCGGTCTGGATATATTGTTGATCTTTTAGTACCACTTTACCTGTCATGTCTATCAATTGAAAATCAACATTTCCACTTTGGTTGGAATAAAGGCTGATGGAAACAGCGTAGCTGGCAGGATTAGGGTTTATACTTATTTTTTTGCTGGTTGCACCAGATAATTTGATCATAAGTATTGTGCTGTATTTGTATGCACCATCTTTGCTTACCGCATTAATGCGATAGTATAGTATGCTGCTGTTTATAGGTATAGCTTCATCTGTATAATGAAATGCCTGGACGCTGTTCAAATGCGTATCACCGGCTACTTTGCCAATTGCTGAAAAGTGTATACCGTCTATAGATCGCTCTACTTCAAAATATTTCAGTTGTTGTGAGGTGATAATCTTCCAGTTTAAATCTATAAAATCAGTTTGCTGTACTGCATTAAACTGAAGAAAATCTACCGGGAGAATAACGCAGGATATAACTGTAATGGTTACTTGTGCGCAGGCTGTGGTATCACAATCTCCCTCAGCTCTAACATAGTAAGTTGTGGTTACGGATGGAAATACAGTGATAGTATTGCCTGTGCCGATTAATGTATCTCCGCAACTGTTTCTATACCACTTCCATACAGCATTTGTACCTAATGACCCACCTGTGGGCGTAAGCGTTACCGCATTACCCGGGCAGGAAGTAGGCAAAGGTGAAACTGAAATGCCGGTTGGGCCGGTGGAAGGTGTTTTTGCCATTAGTTGGAAACTGCTGGACACATAACGACAGTTCACATCGTTAATGCTGCCCGCTGCGGCTACTATTACACGATAGTATTTGCCAACATCACCCACCGTTAAAGGATTAATGGTATAAGTGATGTTATTAGCGGATACGATATTCGTAAAAGTTATATTATCACTGCTTACCTGCCATTGATAATCCAGGCTTCCTGAAATAACGGTAGGATCACTCAAAGCTGCACTGAATACCGTTGTACCGTTGGTACAACCTGCCGTATTATTTACGGATACTGTTGGGGTAGGGTCACACAACCCAAACTGTACATCGTCTATCGCCAGATCATTACCGCAACCACCTGCGGCGGCATTGGTAATTTCAATAATAATTTTAGTTATTCCGGCTGGCATCACGAATTTCATTCCATACTGGGTCCAGGCCGGGCTCGTAATATCTGGTGTAGTAAGATTAGTAATAATATTGCCGTTAGCTGCATTTCTTACCGTGAATATTAATTTAGGGTTTATCATTCCGCCGAATGCATCACAAAAGGTACCATAAGAACTGTTGCCAATATTGGATACAAAAGCAAACAAAGAATATTTAAGATTAGTGCATGCAATATTCACCTGGTCGCTATACACTTTGTTTGATTTAACATCAGCGTTTACTACCATCATTCTGCCACCACCGGTGTGATCCGTAAGATTGATCCATCTTGCCGTATTTCCATTAGCGGCGTCGTTGGTAAGAGCATAATTTTCTATAGCCAGCGGTTGTATTATACTGCCGGTATAATCCGTTGCCGCAGTACCTGCTGTTCCTGTTGCTGCGGGTATAGCTGTAGTCAGTCCCACTCCTGTACCAAATGTTTGGTTGTATATAATTTTATTTAAAGCGGCGCATGGAGGGCTTTCGGCTGTTGTTAAAATTACAAATGGTGTAGGGTGGTCTTCTCCTGGGTCATCTGGTTTTGAATTATTATTAAGATCAGGATTATCACCATCTGTAGAAATATCTTCCAGGCTTTTTCCCGCATAACCGGTACCCTTAACCCTGGCATTATTATTATATACCTGACCGGTTACAATACCGGTAACAGTAAACGAAACTCTTATCACAAAATAGTTATTCGCTGCCGGGTAATTAGGCAAGGTTTGATTGGCAGCGAGAAGATTAGCATTTAATGTGCTAAGTCCTGTATAGGATGGATTCAATGCCAACCCAAGTGGGTTATATACCCAGGATACAGAAACGTTACTTATATTGTTAAGTGCAATAGCGGTGAAAGGAGTTCCGGCTAAAGCGGTTGCTGACCTGAGTAATTCTACCACCTGCACATTACTTATATCCCAGCCACCCAGGTTTTTAACCGTGATGTCATAACTTAAATCGTATTTCCCGGGTGTTCCTGTTGGTGTAGCTGATGAAAGTTTTTTAGCAGCGCCTATACCGGAGATTACTTCTGTTAAGTCGTTGCTCTGGTAGCAAGGCGTTTGCGTAATGGCTGTTTTTGCGCCACTCAATATATTAAGGTCCCAATATAAATTCGCTTCATCAGAAATAACCACTTTACCCTCCGAGAAACATAATCCAACAATCTGGTCGCCCGTAAGGTCGGCTATTAAGGTTGCTTCTAAAGGAGTGGCCGTAGGATAGTCCTCGTAATTCACCGTCATATAATGTTTATCCCACACCATCAGCATCTTACCGTCAGGCGTAAGCGTTAGATCTCCTGATTGTTGTGTAATGATTGTGCCTGCAGGTAATAGTATGTCTCTCTGAGGTCCGAAGGTGCCTGTAGCAAAATCCACTGTGCGTAATGCTAAGCCCTATGGACCTGTGCCAGTAAAAACAAGCTGGTAACACAAGCCGTCGGGCGCAAAAGCAAAGCCAAGTATTGCAACGTTATTATATTGTTGGTAAACTGCCGTTGATGGAGGGCAGCCACTTCCCGGCTGCCAACGCCACACGTAGGTATTGCCGCCGGTATACCTGTAATAATAGAGTTTGTGATCGGCTGGATTAAAGGAAATTCCCGCACCATAAATCCCAAACCCT
>JBGALP010000240.1:0-7518 GCA_044223805.1 Agriterribacter sp. | reverse complement strand
TTTAATGTACCCTTAATCAAAGACGGCATTCACAGAATAGTAAATAACCTATAAAACTTTGCCGCTTAGCTTTCTTAGCAGCTTTGCGTGAAAAAATATTATGGCTGAAGAAAAAAAATTATTTAAGGTTACTATTGATAACATTACTGTTGAAGTAGAACCCGGTACCAGTATATTAAATGCCGCAAGGCAGATAGGAGGAGATGTAACACCTCCGGCTATGTGCTATTACAGCAAGCTTAAGGGTAGCGGTGGTAAATGCCGTACCTGCCTGGTGGAAGTTGCCGCTGGCTCAACTGCTGATCCGCGCCCTATGCCTAAACTGGTGGCCTCATGCAGAACCAATGTAATGGATGGCATGATTGTAAAAAACATCACCAGCGAAAAGGTAATAGATGCACGAGCCGGCATAGTGGAGTTTTTATTGCTCAATCATCCGTTGGATTGTCCCATCTGCGATCAGGCTGGCGAATGTCATTTACAGGATTTGAGCTATGAGCATGGTAAAGAAGGTACCCGTTACGAATTCTCCAGGAGAACATTTAAAAAGCACGATCTCGGCCCGTATATACAATTGCACATGACACGCTGCATTCTTTGCTACCGTTGTGTGTTCACAGCCGATCAGTTAACACAAAAAAGAGCGCACGGTGTGTTAGATAGAGGAGACCATGCAGAGATTGCTACATATATAGAAAAATCTCTTGACAATGATTTCATCGGGAATGTAATTGACGTTTGCCCTGTTGGAGCTTTAACTGATAAAACGTTCCGGTTTAAAAACCGCGTATGGTTTACTAAACCCGTTAATGCTTCCTGCCAGTGCAGTAAATGTAGCGGTAAAGTTCATTTGTGGATGCGTGGAGATGAAGTATTGCGCGTAACTGCCCGTAAAGATCAATGGGGTGAGGTAGAAGAGTGGATCTGCAACGAATGTCGTTTCGAAAGAAAAGAACTGAAATACTGGACTATTGAAGGACCTGCTAATGTGAGCCGTCATTCTGTAATATCACAAGGGCATTATGTAGGCGTTCAGAAACCCAATGAAGTGTTCAGCAAAGTGATGCATGGCCGACAGCCGAAAATATTAATGAACATTCATGATGTGAGTGAAGTGAATAAGCCTGATGTAAATCTTGCGGCTTTACCAGGTCCGGCACATTCAACGGATTTTGATAAAAAGAACTGAAAGAAATAAGGTAAGGGGTGTAAGGTAGGAGGAATACAAGTTAGTTAACTGTAGTATTATAAGAATATCAGATTTTAATATTTATGACCATACTAGACTGGGCTTTTACAATACAAAAAATAATATTGATTGCGATTGTTATTTCCGCTTCGTTGGTTATAGCTATGTATGCAACCTGGGCTGAGCGTAAGGTAGCCGGCTGGATGCAGGATCGTCATGGCCCAAACCGTGCCGGGCCTATGGGCTTACTTCAACCACTTGCTGATGGATTAAAATTATTTTTTAAAGAAGAAATTATTCCCAATAATTCCAGTAAATGGTTATTTGTATTAGGCCCTTGTTTGGCAATGCTCACTGCAATGATGACCTCAGCTATTATTCCATGGGGCGGCACAGTAGAATTAGGCAGCTACAAAATTGATTTGCAGATCGCAGATATCAACATCGGTATATTATACGTATTTGGGGTAGTAAGCATGGGGGTATATGGAATTATGATTGGTGGCTGGGCAAGCAACAACAAATTTTCTTTAATGGCTGCGTTGCGCGGCGCCAGCCAGGCCATCAGCTACGAATTAGCAATGGGTTTATCTTTAATTGCGCTGCTGATGCTCACAGGGTCTTTAAGTTTAAAAACGATTGTTGAGCAGCAGATCAACGGACATTTCTGGAATATTGTTTACCAGCCTTTAGGCTTTATCATATTTCTGGTGTGCGCGTTGGCAGAGTGTAATCGTGCGCCTTTTGATTTGCCCGAAGCGGAAAGTGAATTGAACATGGGCTATCACCAGGAATATTCCTCTATGAAACTCGGCTTTTATCTTTTCGCGGAGTATATCAATATGTTTATCAGTTGCGCTATTATAGCTACTTTGTTTTTTGGTGGATATGATATGCCGTTTGTAGATGAATCAAAACTCAGTGGTATGGTGGCATTGCTTACCGGGTTGGCAGCATTGTTTGGCAAAACATTTATACTGATATTTATTTTTATGTGGATCAGGTGGACGCTGCCCAGATTCAGGTACGACCAGCTGATGAACCTGGGATGGAAAGGTTTAATACCATTGGCGTTATTGAATATGGTGGCTACAGGCGCGGCAATATTGTATTTTGCAAAGTGATATTGAATTTAATTGGGTTGTATAGCTGATAAAAATACTTTTGTACAACTTTTAAAAAATTTCTTCGCAGAAGAAATAAAAAAGTAAACATGCAGTCATTAACACAAAGAGCAAAAGCGGTTGATCGCAGCCCGATGAGTTGGGCGGAAAAGATATATCTCTGGAATATCTTTAAAGGGATGCTCATTACCTTTAAACACTTATTTAAAAAGAAGGTAACCTTTCAATATCCTGAACAAACAAGACCCTTCAGCCCTGTATTTAGAGGTTTGCATGTATTAAACCGGGATGAAGAAGGACGTGAGCGCTGCACCGCTTGTGGGCTATGCGCTGTGGCATGCCCTGCGGAAGCCATTACAATGGAAGCCGCAGAAAGACTACCTGGTGAAGAAAAATTATTTCGCGAAGAAAAATACGCGGCAAAATATGAGATCAACATGCTACGCTGTATTTTTTGCGGTTTGTGCGAAGAAGCTTGTCCCAAAGATGCGATTTATTTAAGCGAAACTTTTGCACGTGCTAACTTCAGCCGCAAGAGTTTTATATATGGTAAACCCGATTTGCTGATTCCGGATCCGGTTACAAAACCAGAAGAGTTTTCTATAGCCAAAGGGTTGATTGAAAAAAAGAAAAAATCAAAATCCTGATCAAAACCAAAAGACTGAACTACGAATGGGAATTACACAAATACTTTTTTGGTTTCTTACAGTAATGGCATTGGGTAGCGCCCTGATGGTAATATTCAGCAAGAACCCGGTGCACAGCATATTGTGGTTAATCGTTACCTTCTTTTCCATCTCTGGTCATTATGTTTTATTAAATGCGCAGTTTTTGGCAATTGTAAATATCATTGTATATGCAGGGGCAATAATGGTTTTGTTCCTTTTTGTAGTGATGTTGATGAACCTGAATGTTCCTACATCACCACTAAAAAACAAGTGGCTGAAATTTGCCGGGGTTATTTCTGGTGGAAGTTTGTTGCTGGTGTTAATAGCAGCGTTGAAAGACACAGATACCATGCAGCAACAGGTACTTGTAAATACTGGAAATATTGGTCTTATTAATAACCTGGGTATGATGTTGTTTAAAAACTATGTGCTGCCCTTTGAAATAAGCAGTGTATTGTTTTTAAGTGCGATGGTAGGTGCGGTGGTGATAGGGAAGAAGTAGGGGGGAGTGAATAGTGAATTGTGAATGGTGAATGGTGAGAAGTGAAAGGATAGACGTGAGATTAACCATAAACCTCAAACCAGAAACGTGTAAGCTGCAACCTGTAACTTGACTATGTCTATTAATCATTATATATTTTTAGCGGTAGCGTTGTTTTGCATCGGCATTATTGGTGTGCTCACCCGCCGCAATGTGATTATTATATTCATGTGCATTGAGCTGATGTTAAATGCGGTGAATCTGTTGCTGGTGGCGTTTTCAAAAATGCATTACCTGGCGGCTACTGCGCTTGATGCGGCAACTACCGCCGGAACCGATGCACAGTTGTTTGTGTTTTTTATTATGGTGGTAGCGGCAGCCGAAGTAAGTGTGGGACTTGCTATTATAGTAATGATGTATCGCAATACACATTCTGTTGATGTGAATTTTTTGAACAGACTAAAACATTAAAGCATAACAACAGCGCAGTGTTAATTGCTGTTCTGTAATTATGTTACACCTGATATGAGCAAATTAGTTTACCTGGTTCCACTGTTTCCTTTAGCAGGATTTCTGATCAATGGATTAGGAAGAAACAAATTGTCTAAATCTCTCACAGGCATTATAGGCAGTGGTGTTATACTGGCATCTTTTATAGTAAGTGTTGTGTTGTTTTTTGATGTAAAAGCCGGTCATGCTGGAGTGGTAAAATTGTTTGATTTTATTTCCGCCGGAGCTCTGCAGATTCCTTTCGCCTTCCAGGTAGATCAGCTATCATCACTTTTCTTATTAATTATTACCGGCGTTGGCTTTTTGATACACCTGTATTCTACAGCGTACATGCACGAAGAATCGTCAATGCATTTTGCACGCTATTTCGCCTATCTTAATTTGTTTGTGTTCTCTATGCTGTTGCTGGTGTTAGGCGCCAACTATCTTATTATGTTTATCGGTTGGGAAGGTGTTGGGCTTTGTTCTTACTTATTAATTGGGTATTGGTTTAAAAACAAGGATTATACTAATGCTGCCAATAAAGCATTCATCATGAACCGCATTGGTGATTTTGGCTTTTTGCTGGCAGCTTTCTGGATGATTAAACAGTTTGGCTCCTTAAACTTTGCGGATGTATTTACCAAAGCTGCCCCAATGCAGATGAACGATAGTGTGTTGGTGGGCATTACCTTATTATTGTTCGTTGGAGCAACAGGTAAAAGCGCTCAGATACCATTGTATACATGGTTGCCCGATGCGATGGCGGGCCCTACGCCTGTATCTGCGCTCATACATGCTGCAACCATGGTAACTGCGGGTATATATATGATAGCGCGAAGCAATGTGCTGTATACTTTAGCGCCAACAACGCAAGGTGTAGTAGCTGTAATAGGATTAGCAACGGCTATACTAGCTGCTACAATAGCGCTCAAACAAAATGATATTAAAAAAGTACTGGCATATTCTACGGTAAGCCAGTTAGGATATATGTTTCTCGGGCTTGGCGTTGGTGCATACACAGGAGCTGTATTTCACGTAATGACACATGCCTTTTTTAAAGCATTGTTATTCCTTGGTGCAGGTTCGGTTATACATGCTATGCATCACGAACAGGATATCCGTAAAATGGGCGGATTGAAAAGATATTTACCTATTACTCATTGGACGTTCTTAGCAGGCTGTATTGCCATTGCAGGTATTCCGCCACTAAGTGGTTTCTTTTCAAAAGATGAAATTCTGGCTGAAGCGTACAGTGCCAATAAGATATACTGGATTATAGGTGTGTTGGGTGCAGTTATGACAGCATTTTATATGTTCCGTTTGTATGCCACTACATTTCTCGGAAAATTCAGAGGTACACACGAGCAGGAGCATCATCTGCATGAGAGTCCTAAAGCGATGACCATTCCTTTGGTTGTGCTTGCTATACTCGCTATAGTAGCGGGTTTTGTAGGCGTTCCTGAAGTATTGGGTGGACACCACGAACTGGAACATTTTCTTTCTCCCGTATTTGCCGGGTCGGTTAAACTGGCGCACGAACATCATTTAGATCATTCTACCGAGTATATGTTGATGGGTATTTCTGTAGCCGCTGCTGCATTGGCTATTTTATATGCAGTGAGCCGGTTCAGCAAAAAACCTGACCTGGAAGATGCAAGCGGTTTCGGTAAAGTATTAGAAAACAAATGGTATGTGGATGAGTTGTATGATATCATTATTGTAAAACCGCTTCGTACAGTTTCTTCATTATTGAACAGCGTGGTAGAAAAACTGGGTATTGATGGAGCGGTAAACGGTGTAGGCCGGCTGGTGAATTACAGCAGCAGGCAGTTAAGGTTATTGCAAAGCGGGCAAGTGGGTGCTTATATATTAATGATGGTGGTAGCAGCTTTGATTTTATTCATTATTCAATTGTTTGTACAATAAGCTATGAACCCTAACGACGTATTTATAACATTTCCTGAATTGCTGGTTTGGTTTCCATTGCTGAGTGGTTTGGTGGCTTTTATGTTGAAAAGTGAGAGCAAAGTAAAACAATGGGTGCTGATATCATCTTTTATTACCGTAGCTATTGTAGCTGTTAGTTTTTTCTTTACAGACGGTAAATATGTAAACTACAACAACGTAAGTTATTTCTGGTTAACCTCACTGGGCAGTAGCTTCGGATTGATGTATGATGGTATGGGGCGGATGTTGTGCCTGCTTACAGCGCTTTCTTTTCCATTGGTTTTTTTAGCTACGTATAATAACTCCTATAAAAAACCCAATGCATTTTATGGTTTAATGCTGCTTACACAAAGTGGTTTAATGGGTGTGTTTTGTGCTATGGATGCGCTGGTATTTTATTTCTTCTGGGAACTGGCATTAATACCTGTATACTTTTTATCATCACAATGGGGTGGAGAAAAACGCATACAGGCTACCTTCAAATTTTTTGTATACACATTTGCGGGGTCACTGCTTATGCTCATCGGTATCATTTATGTATACCTGCACACGCCAGAAAATACCTTCGCATTAAAATCATTCTTACAGGCAAAGCTTCAGCCAGGCGAAGAAAAATTCGCGTTCTGGTTGTTCTTTATAGCCTTTGCCATTAAGATGCCGATCTTTCCTTTGCATACCTGGCAGCCTGATGCATACGAACAATCTCCCACAGCGGTCACCATGATACTGAGCGGCGTAATGGTTAAGATGGGTGTATTTGCTTTGATCCGCTGGCTCATTCCTGTATTTCCTGATTCAAGCCAGGCGTTTGCGCATATCATCATCATTCTTGCGGTAATAGGTATGGTGTATGCTTCATGCATCGCGTGGATGCAGGATGATATAAAAAGATTGGTTGCTTATTCATCTATCGCGCATATAGGATTAATGTGCGCCACAGTTTTCGCCCGTGCTGAAAGTGGATTGGATGGTGTGATGGTGCAGATGTTCAACCACGGTATAAACATTATAGGATTGTGGATAGTAGTAGAAATAATAGAAAAAAAATGGGGCACCAGGAAAATATCTGAACTCGGTGGGCTGGCAAATTCAGCGCCTACGTTAACTATCTTTTTGGTAGTAGTTGCTTTGGCTAATATAGCGTTGCCTTTAACAAACGCGTTTGTGGGTGAATTTTTAATGTTTAATGGGTTGTTTAGTTATGGCAAAGGCATAACCGCAGTTGCATTAGTAAGTATAATTCTGGCAGCAGTATATACGCTCAATATGATTCAGAAAGTATTTTATGGAAATGTAAAGGAAGGAGCTGTTACAGGCATAGTAAAGATGGCACCCGGCGCGGTTGTAGCCTTAACAGTGATAGTGATTATTATTTTTGTTTTGGGTGTGTATCCTAAACCGTTGCTGGAACTTACAAAAGATTCGGTAACCTTTTTCTTTAACAGGATTAAACCACTGTAAAGGTTAATGAGTTGAAAATAAAGAAATCAGTTTCTTCGGAAATTATTAAATAAAGGGCATTAAGTATTATGATTGCAATTATTGTAGCTGCATTATGGGGTGTGATAATGATGTTCAGCAGTATTTTTTTTAAAAAGAAATCTACCGCTGCTCCTA
>JBGALP010000239.1:0-8903 GCA_044223805.1 Agriterribacter sp. | reverse complement strand
GACAATATCAAATGGAGAAATAATGAAGAAGAATTTGCCGCATGGTGCGATGGTAAAACGGGCTATCCGATTGTAGATGCCGGAATGAGCGAATTGAATGAAACCGGTTTTATGCATAATCGCGTACGCATGATCGTTGCTTCTTTTCTTACCAAACACTTGTTAATTGATTGGCGTTGGGGAGAGGCATACTTCGCAAAAAAATTATTAGACTACGACCTGGCCGCAAACAATGGTGGCTGGCAGTGGGCTGCCGGTACGGGCTGCGATGCTGCCCCCTATTTCAGGGTGTTTAATCCTTACCTGCAAACAAAAAAGTTTGACCCCGAATTAAAATACATACGCAAATGGGTAGCTGAATTTGAAGAGCTTACCTATCCTCAGCCTATAGTAGAGCATGAGTTTGCCCGCAAACGTTGCCTGGAAGTGTATGCCAAGGCGTTAAAGAAATAGTAGACAGTACCGCACTACTTTCTTTAACGCAATTGATTTATTAATGAATATACTGAAGAACCTTTTTTGTTAAGTTTCCTTTTTCGTAACCCAGCCATGCATCCAGTATAATGCCCTCCGGAGATATCAATACATAGTGCGGAGCACCTTCCGCGCCATAAGATCCTGCGAGTCCGTCTCTTCCTTTACTGTCATTGAGATTAACCCATGATATTTGTTTTTCTTTTGACCTGGTTTGCCAATAATCAGTCTCGTCGGTATTTACACCTATGATGGTAAGTTTATCTTTCAGGCTATCACATAATACTTTTGTTTCGGGCATTGCCATTACACAATTCCCGCAATTTATAAACCAGAAATCGAGCAATACATACCTGCCTTTATTTGCATACTCCGCCAACTGGTGTTCAACCAACAGTGTATCTAATAATGGCATGTCAACCATTCGGTCTCCGGGCTTGACTATTTTGGAGGGGAACAGAATTGCAGTAATTTTTTCTCCAATAGTGGTTCTTTTTTTCTCTGCTGGTATTTTTTCATACAACTGCATGATAGTCTTTCGATGAGGTGTTTCTGGCTCGTATGTTACCAGTCGCGCAAGGGAGATCATTTTATTCATCCAGATATCTGTTACCGGGAATTTTTGCAATAATTCAATTTCTCTTCGGGTGATATTTCTTCTAATTGAATCTTCCTGGTTATTTAATAAATCTCGGTATTTTTCCAGAGAATCTTTTACATTAACCTTTGCATTGTAGATTTGCTGGCGTAAAACTTTATCCTGAATTTGTAGTTGCTGCACTTTGTTCCAATCACCGATACTCGGTGTGAGGTAGCGGTTTTCTTCCTGCTGCTCCCGCAGTGGGCTTTTTACTTTCCAGGTTTTATATAAATACCCTTTACCACTTATGTCAATAGTGATACCCGGTGCTGCCCAAAGCTCTAATGCCTCGCCAGGAAATTTATCGCTTGACGCTAAGATCCAATAGAGGGTTGGCTTAGTTGCAGTATCACTAAGTGTAAAGTTTCCTTTATAAATAGTATCAGTGCTTGCCCCGTCTATTGAACCATCTCTATATCGAAATAGTGTCACGACTTCTCCATCGGAAATGCTATCAATTTTTCCTTTTACAAAAAAGTTATTTTGACTATAGGCGGCAATCGAAATAAAAGAACATAAGGCATATAACAGTGACTTCATAAAATTGTATATAAAAGAATGTATAATACTCAATTTCTGGTATTTCACTTTTCAGATGCTTTATAGCTGATTACAAAATAATGAGGGGAATCTTCCAGCAGCTCTTTTGTTTGTTTTTCATCTAGTGACAAATCAAACCACTCCGCAAAAGCGTTCAATCTTGTATTTAGTATCATACCAGGAAGAAGCACAAACCAATAATGGAATATCTTTATTGAGTACCCAATCTGTTTTACTATAATGACGCCAGTTGTAAAATTGGTTTTTCCTTGTTTTCCTTGTCTTGAGGCGCATTCCATCAGAACCGGCATATGTTGAAAGGGTTGCACTTATTTCATTGTCATTGTTCATTTTTGTATAAAATAATAACTGATCAATATAATCAATATAAAAAACCGGTACAGAATCCTTTGGAGCACTATCCTCAAAATGCGTATAGGTGTTCTTACCATAATAGTATACATTTTTTGAAGTGATAATCTTACCATTAACATATTCATCAAGTTTAACAGTTAATTTGTATTCTTTATCAAAAGGGGAAAGCGGGAATTTGAAAATCCGTATTCCTTCAAATTCTAACGCCTTTAATAAATCAATTTTACTAATGGCATCCGACTGATAAGTATTGAAGTTGTCCTCTTTCTGTTGTTGACTACGCGTATCTTTCCTGAATTCCTGGGCGAATAAATTGGAACTCAAAAAAAGGTTGACCACTAAAATGATTTTATACATGGTACTTTGGTTTAAATTTTTCAATACTGAAACGGTTTATTTTTCTTGCTACTACAATAATCAATCTTATAAAGCACTCAATCAAATTAATTAGACAATAGCATCCATATTTTTGACAAACAAATTTTCCTCCCTTGTTTGTCTAAGAAATGCAGGTTTTTGTCTAAAAATTACCTGCTTTTGGTATAACGTCAAGTCAACTTTAGGTTTTTTATTTAGCTTCAACCTCATGCATAAGTTGCGAATTAATTGGGCTGTGCTCAGCTTTTTTATCTTTTATTTTATTATACTCCAGGCTTTTAACGATTGGCAGTATGCTAAGTATACAAAAGGAGGCGGCACCTCATGGATTAATATTAAATACCGTCTTTTCACTATCCCATTTGATATGTTTGCTCATTACCTTTTTTACAGATGGGCTGTACCCTTTTTACTTAAAAAAAAGTTTGGAATTTTCTTTTTGTTGGTAATGTTGTTTATTGTTTTGCTTGATGTTTATAGTTATTCGGTAGATTGGGTGATCAGGCTTTCTTTCCTTGATCTATACAAAGAATATAAGCCGCTCAGTTGAGCAACTATCAATTTCCAATCCAATCATTCCATTTTACCTTTGTTAATCTTATTGGCATTACTGGCTTTGCCTACTTTCTTAACAGGTTTAAAGAAGAAAGGATAATGCAGCAATTAAAGGAGCAGCATCTCAACTGGAATTGAATTACCTGAAGGCGCAACTGCATCCACATTTCTTTTTTAATACCATGAACAATATTTACAGTCTTGCTTTATATCGTTCAGAAAAAACAGCTCCGATAGTGGAAAAGCTTTCGCAAATGATGCGGTACATTATTTATGAAGGGAAAAAAAGATAAAGTACCACTTGAAACAGAAATAGATTTTCTTAAAAACTTTGTAGCGCTTGAAAAAATCCGGCACGACGAAAAAGTTCCCATTTCCTTTACAGTTCAGGGAAATTCGGATGAGATAGTTGTTCCCCCACTCTTATTTATGCCGTTAATGGAGAATGGGTTTAAACATAGTTTCGATAATCAAAGTCCATTGATTGAATCAGCTATGCTTATAGAGAATAATGAAATTATATTTGAAGTGAAAAACAGCTATATGTGTGATCCAGCTACTGATAAACCGGGTATTGGTCTGGAGAACTTGCGGAAAGATTGGAACTATTGTATCCTCATAAACATGAGCTGCTTATACAAAAAAGCGATACAAAATTTGAAGTAAGTTTAATTGTAAAGCTTATATGACCTATAATTGTTTGATAGTGGATGACGAGCCTCTGGCGCGAAAAATTATCGAAAAATACGTACAGTCAATTCCTGAAATTAAACTGGAGGGATCTGTAGGAGATGCTGTAGCCGCTTTTGAACTACTTCATGCACAAAATATTCATCTCTGTTTCTTGATATCCAAATGCCTTTTATAAATGGTTTGCAGTTCATCCGGTCAATTAAAAACCCTCCAGCAGTAATATTTACCACCGCCTATTCTGAATATGCCGCAGAAAGTTATAACCTCGATGCCATAGATTACATAGTAAAGCCTGTAAGTTTCGAAAGGTTTGAGCGGAGCATCAACAAATTTTTAAAAACCATTCAACCAGAACAGGTAGAGCAAAAGCAATTTCTTTTAATAAAACATGAGCATAAACTGATCAAAGTTTCCTTCAATGAAATGCTTTATATCGAATCCCGGAAAGATTACCTTATGATACATACAATAACCAACACTTATATCAAACATATGACTATGAAATCAATTGAGGATTTGTTGCCCGCACAACAATTCAAAAGAGTGCATCGCGGTTTTATAGTAGCTACAGGAGCTATTACAGGTATGTACAATAATGCATTAGAGGTAAACAAGATAATGGTACCGGTTGGAGAAAAATATAAAAAAGATGTTGTTGCTTTTTTTAGGAACAAAAAAAAATGAAAAGACACAACCAGTAATAGGTAGTTCCAATTTAATGCCTCTAAGTATGATGGCTACAAAAATTACGCTGTTTTTACCTTATAAGATTTATACTCATTTATCCAGTTCCACAACCCATAAGAAGCCAATCCTGTAAATATTAAATACTCAAGGCTAAAAAATTTTACACCCTTTACATAATACAACCATGTGGCAATAATATCAATGGTTATCCATATAATCCAGCATTCAATTTTTTTCTGGATCATATAAAAAGTAGTAACAATGCTCATTACCATAATAAAAGAGTCAACATATGGGTAAGCACTTGGTAGTGAAAATACAACAGGAAACCAATCGTGCAGATGACTTGCCAACTTACCCAAAATAAATGTGCCCACAATACCGATACTTACGGTCACCAATAGCTGAGTTCTTTTCATATAGCTCACTTTCAATTCATTTTTCCTGTCTTCCTCACCTGGTTTGGGATTTGCCCAACGCCACCACCCCATTATGTTGGTTACAAAAAAGAATACCTGCAAAAACATATCAGGATATAACTGCACCTGGTAATATAAAAAAAAGGATAAAACAACATTAACAGCGCCCACTGGCCAACTCCATATATGCGCTTTTGCAGAAAGCCAAACTGCCACAAGACCTGTTAATACGGCAAAAAATTCCACATAGCTCATGGAATATCCAAGCAGGTTAAAAAACTCAGTGTGTACGTCAAAAATATTTTTCAAAAAAGATATGTGTTAATAAGCTTCAATAAAAACAGATTGCCTGTCAAATGTAACCGTATTGGCTTGTTCAAAAATAGATAAGAATTGCTGTACAGCTTTTTTACCATCTTCTCCAAGATGCAGGGAGTAATTATTCACATACAGGTCAATATGTTGGCGCATAACAGTTTCTTCCATTTCCTGTGAATGCTGTTTTACATAATAGGGCAATGCCGGGTAACGTTCAAAAGCATAGACGATGCTTTTTTGTATAAGCATATCAACCTGTTGCTGTATTTCAGGTGCTATACTTCTTTTAACAGCAATCCCACCTAACGGTATTGGATAGCCTGTTTTTTCTTCCCAGTATTCACCAAGGTCCTGCCATTTAAACAACCCTTTATTTTGATAGGTAAACCTGTTTTCATGTATGATTACGCCGGCGGTTTTTTCAGACGCTGTACTTGTTACGAAGCCTTCAATTTCATTAAATACTTTAAACACTTTGTTTTTTGCCTGCGGGTAAGCCAGTGAAAAAAGAAGATGCGCTGTGGTATTTTCCCCAGGAATAGCAATGGTATAGTTATTAATATCAAATTCCGGCGTATTAATATCAAGCTTATTGGCAGAAATTAAAAGCGGCCCAACGCCTTTGCCAAGCGCACCGCCGCTATATAACATTTTGTAATGGGGGAGAATAAGCGGCAATACACCATAACTGATTTTGCTCATGTCGAGTATCCCTTCTATTGCCCAGCGGTTAAGCGTTTGCACATCTTCGAGTACTACATCAAATTCAATATCACCTGTATCTATTTTTTTATTTACCAGCGCGTCAAAAATAAAAGTATCATTGGGGCACGGTGAAAATCCAAGCGTAAACTTCATCTTTCAGTATTTAATGACAGATAATCGGACGGATCAAAATAATCAGTTCGCGGTTAAGGTTATCAATGGCCTCCTTCATCAACCATTTTGATTTATCTCTTTCTCCAATCATATTCGATACCGCTCTCAATTGTAAAAAAGGAACCGCTTCCCGCAGGCAAACATAATGGAATGCTGCTCCTTCCATTGATTCAATTACAACATTGTATTTTTCAATTAACTGCTGAATTCTTTTTGGGTGTGTGGTAATTTGATTTACACTTACTGCCCTGGCTTTTTTTAGTTTTGTTTTTTCCAGCAAATGCTGATGCGGGTTCACCAGCATTCTTGAAGAGTAGGGAAAACTATTTTCAGCAAGCTTTAAATCAAAAACATCTTTAAACTGGTCGTTTTCTTCTACTCCCATATCGCCCCAAATTTCTTCTTTTATAATGGTAACTATACCAGGTGGAAAAAATGGATGTAGACTGCCGCCTATGCCTGCCTGTATTACAAGGTCTGGTTTGGTTTTAGCCAGGTATTTGGTAAGCGCATAAGTAGTATTTACCAGGCCTACACCCGTAAGCAGTATATGAACATCGCAATCTTTACGCAGGTACATTTTTTCAGCCAGATATTGCTGCGTAATAGCTATTTCAGGATGAGTAGCTGCGGTGATCAACACTTTCATTCTGCAAATGTCAGCATTTTCATTCATCAAAATGGCGGGGTTTGTACGTGTTTTTACAGCCTGTTATATACGTTACCTTTGCTGAAAATTTACTTTTGTTATGGTATACCTCACCAGGGTAGAACATTTTAATGCAGCCCATAAATTATTTAATCCGGCGTGGAGTGTGGAGAAGAATGAAGCCATTTTTGGGAAATGTGCCAACGAAAACTGGCATGGGCATAATTATGAACTATATGTTACTGTTAAAGGTGAACCTGACCCTGAAACAGGTTTTTTACTGGATGCTAAAAAGCTGAGCAGGCTCATAAACGATCATGTGTTGGAAAAGCTTGACCACCTTAACCTTAATGAGGATGTGGATTTTATGAAAGGAAAGATGTGTTCAACCGAAAACCTCGCTATTGCTATATGGCAGCAATTAGAAGGATTGTTAACTGGCGGAGTAGCGCTGCACTGTATAAAATTGTATGAAACCCCCCAGATTTTTGTAGAGTATTACGGGTAAAAGCCTGGCTCCTCTACTTTTTAGCGATTGGGGGAGTTTTTTTTGAATAAAAAGAGAATTTCATTATTTTAGTGTGGCCAAGACACTTAATAAACGATTGTAGACATGTTTTTCAATTCCCGAAAACCTGCAGGTGAGCAAAATTTCATGCTTTTGTTTGAAACGTATAAAAACAGGTTATACGGCTATATTCTTGGAATAACACACTCTCACTACGTTGCGGAAGAAATTATACAGGAAGTATTTCTAAAACTATGGCTTAACCGGTTAGAGCTTGGCAAAATAAACCAGGTTGATGCTTATATTTTTACTATCGCCCGAAATAAAACACTCAACTATCTCCGTAAAGCTAATTACGATGACAATCTGCTTCGTGAAATAAAACTTTTAATGCACGACAGCTTGAACAATGTGGAAGAACACCAGGCCGCAGCAGATTGTAACGGGTTATTGGAAAAGGCCATTACATTACTCTCTCCTCAACGCAGGCAGGTATATCGTTTAAGTCGCAACCATGGGCTCAACTATGAGCAAATAGCCGATCGGTTACAACTCTCGCGTAATACAGTTAAAAATCATCTTGTAGAAGCGCTTCGGTTTATAAGAAAGTACCTGGTTAAAAATGGCATTTCTCTTTTTTATATTTTGTTTTTAAGCATTTCAGAATTTTCTCCAACAATTATTTAACCGCATTAGTCCTTTTACTTTTTTCATGTGTCTTTCTTTTGATGCGCCGTTTGTGCATTATTAAAATGGATTGCTTACATGGAAAGATCAGACAGGATCAACTTTCTTTTTGAAAAATATCTTGCCCAACAATGTTCTTCTCGGGAAGTAGAGGAGCTTATAGCACTTTTACAGCAGGCTGAAGCCGAACAGGCCTTATCTGGCCAGATGAAAAAAATATGGGAAGATCTTCGTTTTGACCGCACAGAATATGAAGTTGATTGGGCAAAGATGTATAACGCTATTATTACCAGCCAGCAACACGCCGACCAGGTGCTCGGGCGGGCTACTCACAAAAGAAGATCGCGTTATTATATAGCAGCAGCCATTGTACTCGCTTTATCAGTTACCGCTTATTTCCTTATCCCCGCAAAACATGCTTCTACTAATACTTCATTGGCGCAACAAAAAGTGGCGCCCGTAAACGAAGCTGACAGTAAACGGCAAACCATTCATCTTAAAGATGGAAGTACGGTTACGCTTAATACTGCCGCCAGTTTAGATTATCCTGCAGCATTCAACGAAAAACGAAGAGATGTATATCTAAAAGGAGAGGCCTATTTTGATATTAAGCACATGGACTCAAAACCTTTTTTTGTGCATATAGGCGCTGTTACTATTAAGGTATTGGGAACAGCATTTAATATAAAGGCAGACTCATTACAAGACCATATTGAGGTAACTGTAACAAGAGGTAAAGTGCAGGTACTAAAAAATGCCAAAACACTGGGTGTTTTAACGGCCAGCCAGCAATTATCTGTTAGCGATACTTCAGGTAATGTAGTTATAAAAACAGTGAACACACAAGAGGTATTAAGATGGAAACCCGCAGAAATATTTTTCAATGATATTACTATAAGAGAAGCTATGCAACAACTGGAGCAGCGCTTTAGTGTACACATTGACGTGGTGAATCCACAAACGGCGCTGTGTACTATTACCGCCACTTTTACAGAAGATGACAGCCTGGAGCAGATGCTTGACGTAATATGTGCTGTATCGAAACTGCAATATTCTATTTCAAACAACAATATAAAAATTGAAGGAAATGGTTGTAACTGA
>JBGALP010000238.1:0-8927 GCA_044223805.1 Agriterribacter sp. | reverse complement strand
GAGAGTAAACTATTTAGAATATAAAGAGGGCGGTTACAGCAGCCAATAAACGTTTCCACCCATTCGGTTTTATCGATGTATTTTTTCTCCAACTGCGGCTTTTACAAATTGTGGCCTGGCGCCTATTAATGTAACAATCATTTTTCTTTATTAAGATTATATATCCTTTCTATTATTTCCACCACCTTTAACCCTTCCAATGCATTGGTAGTAATGGGAGACCGACCTTTAAGTACATCTACCACATTTTCAAAAATATAATGGTGATTGGCGGCTGAACCCTTATAAGGTCCATAATCATTGGGGGGATTAGCCGGCGGCAACTCAGGCATTGTATAGTCCTTTATATGACAAAATTCTACTTCATTCATATATTGACCACCCACTTTTACCATGCCATTTTCAGCAATCACTGTTACACTACTTTCCAGGTTCTTATTCCAGCAGGAGGTAGAATAACTCAGGTTTCCAATACCTCCGTTTACAAAGTCAAACTGCACGAAACCTGAATCTTCAAATTCAGTTAATCCTTTGTGATTAAAGTTGGCAAAACGTCCGCTGAGGTTGCTGATATCTCCAAAAAGCCAAAACATGATATCAATAAAGTGCGAAAACTGAGTAAACAACGTTCCTCCATCCAGTTGTTTGGTTCCATGCCAGTTTCCCTTGGTATAATAGCGCTCGTCCCGGTTCCAGTAACAATTGATCTGTACTATAAATATTTTACCAAGTATTCCTTTTAGTAAAACTTCTTTTAACCAAACAGAAGTAGGGGAATACCTATTCTGCATTATACAAAACACTTGTTTGTGTTGATGTAATGCTTCATATATAATTCTTTCGCACCCTGCTTTAGTAAGCGCCATCGGCTTCTCAATTACTACATGTTTGCCAGCTTTTAAACCCAGTAAAGCATGCTCCTCATGAAACCCATTGGGAGTGGCAATGCTTAAAACATCAAATTCTGTATTGCTTTCCAAAAGAGCTTCAACTGAATTAAAATAAAGCTCTGGTTTGTGATTAGTGAATTTAACATCTGCTTCTGGCAAAATATCGCATCCTGCTACCCATTCACATTCCGCATTTTGGCTTACCATAGCCCCATGCCTTTTTCCAATATGCCCAAGGCCTGCAATAGCAAATTTTATTTTTTCTCCGTCTTTCATATCGCTGCTGTTACTGTTTTATCTTTTAAAATGTATTTTTCTTTTGTTTCAGCACAAAAAGCAATTCCTTTCCCGTCAAAATCAAGCTTATGTCCATTTTTGCTCATCCATCCAATTTGTCTTGCAGGATTACCAACCACCATTGCGTACGCGGGTACAGGCTTGGTAACTACAGCCCCGGCTCCTATAAATGCGTATTCACCAATTTCATAACCGCATACTATGGTAGCATTTGCTCCTATGCTTGCTCCTCTTCTTACTATTGTTTCGCGGTATTCATCTTTGCGTGCAACCGCGCTTCTTGGGTTAAACACGTTTGTAAACACCATAGAGGGTCCCAGAAAAACATCATCTTCACAAATTACACCTGTATATACAGATACATTATTCTGAATTTTTATATTGTTGCCTAAAACCACTTTGGGCGAAATCACCACATTTTGACCAATATTACAACGTTCTCCGATTATACAGCCGGGCATTATATGTGAAAAGTGCCAGATTTTTGTATCGTTTCCAATAACACAACCTTCGTCAATTACGGCGGTAGGATGCGCAAAATAACCCATAGAAGATGCTTTTAGTTGGACTTGTGCTCTTGAGAAAATCAAGGCTCCTGATAAATTCAGCGTATGAATAAACGCTTAGTATCAAAATTTCGTATCGCAAATATATATTAAAACCTTTAACAACTTTTGAGCTCCTCAAATCGTGTAAAATCTTAACTTCGATGTTCTGATGGCGTGGAAATTTATTATATATGTTTTTCTGATTTACTTTCTTTACCGCTTTATAACAGGCTTTCTTATTCCTGTATTCAGAACCGGCAAACAAATTAAAAGGCAGTTTAATGATATGCAGGAGCGTATGCAAGATCAAATGAACCAGCAACAGCCTCCGTTTTCTCCCCCAAACAACGAAAAAGGTAAAACCACCGCCGGTGATTATATTGATTTTGAAGAAGTGAAATAACCTACATTTGCCATCCTTTTTCATCTTATCTACAATTATATGGCAGATCAATTGTTCGATTTTGGATTGATTGGGTTAGGCGTTATGGGACGCAACCTGTTATTAAATATGGCCGATCATGGCTTTGCTGTTATTGGATATAACAGATCTCCTCAAAAGGTTACCGAATTAGAATCAGAAATAGTTGCCGGCACAACTGTTAAAGGTACTTCTAACCTTAACGAAATGGTTAAAGCATTAAAGTCTCCACGCAAAATAATGATGCTGGTTCAGGCCGGTAAGCCCGTTGACGATGTTCTGGAAGAACTTATTCCAATATTAGATAAGGGAGATATTGTTATTGATGGAGGAAACTCACACTATACTGATACTTTGCGCCGCGTTCAATATATGCAGGAAAAAGGCTTCATTTTATGGGAGTAGGCGTTTCAGGTGGTGAAGAAGGAGCCCGAAGAGGCCCAAGTATTATGCCTGGTGGCGATCCGGAAGCATACCCTTTTGTAAAGCCCATGCTCGAAGCCGTTTCGGCCAAAGTTAACGGAGAGCCTTGCGTAGCTCATTTAGGTAAAGGCGCTGCAGGCCATTATGTAAAGATGGTGCATAACGGTATTGAATATGGTATAATGCAACTCATAAGCGAAGTATATGACGTGTTGCACCGTGGTTATGGTTTGAATAATGATGAATTGCACCAGATTTTTAAAGACTGGAATGAGGGAGAACTACAGTCGTTCCTGGTTGAAATTACCCGTGATATATTTTTAAAAAATGATGATAAAACAGGCAAACGCCTGGTGGATGTTATTTTAGATAAGGCTGGATCAAAAGGTACAGGCAAATGGACTTCGCAGGACGCTATGGATCTTGGGATAGCGATACCAACTATTGATATTGCAGTAAGTATGCGTAATCTTTCCGCATTAAAAAGTGAGAGAGTAAGCGCTTCTGCAATATATCCTTCAGCTACTAAAATTGCAGGTGTTTCAAAAGAAAACATTATACAGCAGGCAAGAGAAGCGTTGTTTTTTGGAACACTCATTAGCTATGCACAAGGTCTTGCCTTGTTATACGTAGCTTCCAAAGAATATGATATGGAAATTCCATTGCCCCAGGTAGTTAAAATATGGAGAGGTGGTTGTATCATCCGCTCTACCTTGCTTGAAGTTTATTATAAGGCCTATACAGCCAACCCTGGTTTATCCAACATTTTGCTTGATAGCAATATTGCGGCATTAATTTCTTCGAGGGTTGATAATACGCGGAAGTTCATATCAACCGCTGTACAGGCTGGTATTCCTGCTGCGGGATTAAGTGTATCTCTGGGTTATTTTGATGCGTACCGCAGTGAAGTAATGCCTACTAACCTTATACAGGCACAACGCGATTTCTTTGGCGCTCATACTTTTCAACGCACAGACGGAGAAGGTATTTTTCATGCCGATTGGCAATAAATTTTGACAGAATTTTTTTGATATGCAAACTCATAAACGTCCCGCTGCCTCACTGATCTTTATTTTTGGAGGGAGCGGAGACCTCAATCTACGTAAGCTTACGCCCGCTTTATATAATTTGTTCCTGGATGAATGGATGCCCGAAAAGTTTGGCATTGTAGGTATTGGAAGATCAGAATATACTGACGAAGCCTATCGCAGTCATCTGCAGGATGGTATAAAAAAGTTTTCCCGTCGCAAGGATGAAGAGAATGGACACTGGGCCGAGTTTTCTCAACACGTAACTTACCTGCAAATGGACGCCGAGGATGCCGCGTCTTACGCTAAAATCAGTGATTTTGTAAAAGTTAAAGAGCAGGAATATGGAGAGCATCCCAATGTGATTTTTTACCTGGCAGTAGCTCCTCAGCTTGTTCCTGATATCGCCAGCAAATTGGGTCCATTAAATATTTGCGCCGATACAAAATGTACCCGTATAGTAGTTGAAAAACCTTTTGGTCACGATTTAAAAAGTGCCCAGGAGCTTAATCACTTACTCAGCACTATGTTTGATGAAAACCAGATTTTCCGTATTGATCATTACCTCGGTAAAGAAACGGTTCAGAACATTCTGGCGCTACGTTTTGCGAATGCATTATTTGAACCCATCTGGAACAGGAATTATATTGAAAATGTTCAGATCACCGCATCTGAAACAGTAGGGGCCGAGAGCCGTGGTGCTTATTATGAAAAATCAGGTGCGCTGCGGGACATGGTACAAAACCACATGTTGCAGTTATTATGCATGATTGCAATGGAAGCACCGGTTTCTTTTGATGCAAACGAAATTCGTAACAAGAAAGTTGATGTATTAAATGCAATCCGAAAAATAGATCATAGCCAGGTACAGGATTTTGCCGTTCGTGGTCAGTACGCCGAAGGTTGGATGCAGGGCGAAAAGGTTCCTGGTTATAGAACTGAAAAAAATGTAGACCCAAATTCAGATGTGGAGACTTTTGCAGCGTTAAAGTTTTATGTAGATAACTGGCGCTGGCAGGGCGTTCCCTCTTTACGTGCGAACCGGCAAGCGCATGAATAACAAAACTACCATCATTACTATACAATTCAGACCTGCTCCAAGTTTTGCTTTTCCACCAGAAGCAGCGGATAGCTGGAGACCTAACAGACTTACTATAAGCATCCAACCTGAAATGGATATCCGTCTTCGTTTCCAGGCAAAACGCCCCGGCCAAAACCTGGTGCTTAGTCCTGTGGACATGATTTTTAATTACGACCAGGCTTATGATGAGCATGAACCGGAAGCATACGAAACATTGTTGCTGGATGTAATGGAAGGTAACGCAACTTTGTTTATGCGGGTTGACCAGGTGGAAGCGGCATGGAAAATCATCATGCCGATTTTAGAAACTGGCAAACCCGGCAACCGGTTGATTTTCCTAATTATTCACCTGGTTCCTGGGGTCCTGAAGATGCTGAAGCGGTTAGCGAGGATGGTTTTAACTGGCTTACTTTAGCCGCACCGCACGAAGAATAAAACCCAAAAGAAATTCATGTTTATTCATATAAAAAAAAATCCCGGGGAGCTGAGTGTTGAACTTGCAGAATGGATAACTGCTACCATTGAAAATGTTTTAGCAAAACAGAAGCGTTTTACATGGGTAGTAACGGGGGGGAATTCGCCAAAGGCTTTATATGAATTACTTGCAACAGATCCATACCGCGGTCGTATAGATTGGACAAGGCTGCATATTTTTTGGGGTGATGAAAGGGCTGTGCCGTTTGAAGATGATCGCAATAATGCGAAAATGACCTATGTGCATTTGCTCAATAGTGTTCCTGTTGTTGCTTCGCAGGTACACGTAATGCGTACTGATATAGATCCGCAACAATCGGCGCTTGAATACGAAAAAATATTACGATCCTACTTCAATGATCAGGGAAAAACATTTGATCTTGTGTTATCGGGCATGGGAGATGACGGGCATACACTTTCTTTATTCCCCGGTACTGCTGTGATACATGAAACAAACGCGTGGGTGAGCGCCTTTTATCTTGAATCACAAAAAATGTTTCGCATTACACTTACAGCTCCTGTTGTAAACCGCGCCGCCAAAGTAGCTTTCTTAACTTTTGGATCTGGAAAAGCGCATGCTTTATACGAAGTACTCGAAGGCAACAAAAATGTTGATCTGTATCCTTCACAAATTATACAGCCAACAGCAGGAGAACTCCATTGGTTTACTGACGAAGCCGCGGCGGCAAATCTCACAAAATAAAAAACCGTGATCCTGAGACCACGGTTATATTCTTCTGCATTATTATAAATTATTTTCTGCTATTCAGCTTAGAAAGCAATCTCAAAATTTCGAGATACAACCAAACAATCGTTACCATCAAACCAAACGCGCCGTACCACTCCATATATTTCGGTGCACCCGCGTCAGAACCTCTTTCAATCATATCAAAATCAAGAATAAGATTGAGTGCGGCAATACCAACCACTACCAACGAAAAAATAATTCCCAGCGTTGTTCCCTGGTGAAGGAATGGAATATCAATTTTAGCGAAGCTAAGTCCAAATGCCACAAGATAAAAAATAGCTATTCCGGCAGTAGCCGTTATAATAACCGATTTGAAGGTTTCTGTTGCACGAATAACACGCATATTATACAAAACAAACATCGCCACGGTTACACAAAAAGTTAAACCTACCGCCTGTGTAACAATATAAGGAGCTCTTTCTGCAAATGCATCTTTATAATAAAAAGAAACACCACCTATAAATAAACCTTCAAGCAGCGCATAGGCAGGGGCAAGGTATGGAGCCCATGGTTTTTTGAATACAATTACTAATGCCATAATAAAACCTCCAATAAGCCCTGTCCACAGATATGATGATATATCAACGCCTTTGTCGGCACTATACCAGGTAAAAAAAGCTGTTGCCATCAGCATCAAAAACAAAAAACCAAATTTATTGAGTGTGCCTCTTACCGTCATTACATTGTCAGCATCTCCCACCAATGAGGGCTGAAACATTTTTTCGGAAAGTGTAGGATTGCCAGATTTAAATAATTCCATATTGATGTTTTTTAAGGGATAAAGATAACTAATTTTTTGAGGCTTTATTTTGATTGTAGCAGTTAATGTTGACCTAACTTTGCAGCGTTTACCTTTAAATAAAAAAAATGGCTGCTCATACAGAAGTTTTACAGGAAGTAGTGATAAAATTCGCCGGCGATAGTGGTGATGGTATGCAACTTACCGGTAGCCAGTTTACCAACAATACTGCGCTGCTGGGTATTGACCTGGCAACCTTTCCTGATTTTCCTGCAGAAATAAGAGCTCCGCAAGGTACTTTACCTGGTGTTAGCGGATATCAATTGCGTTTTTCGAGTGATATGGTATATACACCTGGAGATGAATGTGATGTGCTTGTTGCTATGAATGCCGCGGCATTAAAGGTAAACCTCAAAACTTTAAAAAAAGGCGGAAAAATTATTGTAAATACAGATGGGTTTGATACAAAGAATTTGCGGCTCGCTAACTATCCTGACGGGGTAAATCCCTTGGAAGATCATAGTCTTGATAACTATGCTGTAATAAAAATGGATGTTACAAAAATGACCCGCGAGGCGCTGAAGGATATTACAATGGGCACCAAGGAAAAAGACCGCGCAAAAAATATGTTTGTGCTGGGCTTTTTATATTGGATGTATAACCGCAATATGCAAAGCTCCATTGATTTTATTAAAGATAAGTTCGGGAAAAAACAGGAGATTTTTGAAAGTAATATCCGGGCATTACAGGCAGGTTACAATTATGGAGACACTACAGAAACTTCTGGTGTAACATATACTGTTGCAAAAGCAAGAATGCAGCCGGGAACATATCGTTCTGTAATGGGCAACCAGGCACTGGCTTACGGATTAATCGCCTTTTCCCAAAAAAGTGAATTGCCTTTATTTCTCGGATCTTATCCTATTACTCCGGCCTCAGATATTTTACATGAACTGAGTCGTCATAAAACTTTTGGTATCCGCACTTTTCAGGCTGAAGATGAAATTGCAGGCATTTCTGCGGCTATTGGCGCTTCATACGGAGGAAGTTTAGGCATTACTACAACTTCTGGACCGGGTATGGCTTTGAAAACAGAGGCGATGGGATTAGCGGTAATGCTTGAAATTCCGCTGCTGATTGTTGATGTACAACGTGGTGGTCCTTCAACCGGGCTTCCAACCAAAACAGAACAAAGTGATTTGTTGCAAGCTTATTATGGAAGAAACGGGGAATGTCCGATGCCGGTAATTTCCGCATCAACTCCAAGTGATTGTTTTGACGCGGTATATGAAGCTTGCCGTATTTCAGTAGAACATATGACGCCCGTTATATTTTTGAGTGATGGTTATATTGCGAATGGTGCCGAACCCTGGCGGTTTCCTTCAAGTGAAGATCTTCCTGCGGTAAAAGTTCATTTTAAAACCGATTTAGGATTTGATGAAGAGAAGTTTCAACCGTATTTAAGAAATGAAAATCTGGTGCGGCCTTGGGCTATACCCGGAACACCCGGACTTGAACATCGTATTGGTGGTATAGAAAAACAAAATATTACCGGCAATGTAAGCTACGATCCGGAAAACCACCAGTTGATGGTTAAAATTAGAGAGGAAAAAGTAGAAAAAATTGCCAACAGTATTCCTGATCAGCATCTGGATAGTGGTGCTGAAAAAGGAAAAATTCTTGTTATTGGTTGGGGTTCAACTTACGGCGTAATTAAAAGTACATTAGCAGTATTCCAGGCAGAAGGGCATGCTGTTTCTCATGCGCATCTTCGTTACCTGCGCCCGTTCCCCAAAAATCTCGGCGACATTATTAAAAATTTTGAACAGGTACTTATTCCTGAAATTAATAATGGACAACTCATCAAAATCATCAGGGATAAATATCTTGTAGATGCCAAGGGATATAATAAAATAATGGGCGTTCCCATTACCAAAAGTGAACTCTCTGAAGTAATAAAAAAGATGCTGTAAATACACACCGGTTTTGTACTTTTTTTAACATGCGTTGACCTTATTTTGAATGTGGATTTTTTTTGCATAAGCATCTAAGCCCGCATGAGAAAGTTGCTATCCGTTACGCTCCTGTTTCTGTTCATCTTTGTAATTGCCAGCGGTGGATGGTATTATTCAAAGTTTCGTATCTCCAAAAATGCTAAGTCTGCAACAATCGCTTCATTGTTGGATAGTGCAAGGGAGAAAAAACTAACCCTTCAGCTTTCTTATTTACATGAAAGAATTGTCACGAAAAATTACAACAATACTATTGCATTCGTTAT
>JBGALP010000237.1:0-7538 GCA_044223805.1 Agriterribacter sp. | reverse complement strand
ACCAGCCATTGTAAACACAGCCGGTGGCGCGGCAGGAGAAAATATAATACTAAAACTGCAGTTGTTACCCGCACCGGCAATAGAAAACTTTTTCACTCCTTCAGATGACGGACTGCCGGTAGCCGTAAGCGTTATGGTTTGAGCGCCTGTTGATGTAAAACTACCTTTGGCTGCAAAGCTAACGCCATTTACCACGCCAGTTTTTATATCATACGTACCTATTGATGTTACCGTAACCTGTATGGTGGCAGTGTTGGTGGCGCTCATTGCCACACCATTCATAAAAACGCCGGCTAATACTACACCAGAACAGCTATCGCCTGCAACACCTAAAGTATATTTTGCAATGGAAGAGTCATTATTATTGGATGTAGATTGCTCAAAACTGCGTTCCTTACCGCACGAAATAAAAACGAATACAACGATACTGATGAGGCTAATGGCAAATAACAAAGCGCGTGTTTTCATTGAAGGGGTATTTTGCGCGCAAAAATATTATAAATAAGAAGAAACGCTGTTGACGAAATGATAATTTACTGCAAAAATAAAAACACAATATGCTTGTGCTTTGCTTTTTACTGATAATCATGCGTTTATTATAGCAGCTCTTACAACTTACCTACACGCATACACGCGAAAAGAGTAAACATTGACTATATCAACATATATGGTATAGCTATAATCCGATAAACCCGGCAAATAAATCTTTTCCCGATAATGATATTTCGCATTTCGAAAACGATAAGTGGTTTGTGAAAATACATTTGCGATCAAATTATAGATGAGATGAAAAAATTAATTTTTGAACTTACCCTGGTAATAATACTGGGACTATTTTCCAACAAGATATCCGCGCAAAACGAAACGGGAGAAACAGGTAAAATAACCGGAACCGTAATTACAGATGATAATAAGGTTGCAGAAGGGGTTACTGTAAATATTGTTGGCACAGTTAAAAATGTTGTTACAGACGAGTTAGTCAAATTTAGTTTTACCAAACTTACAACCGGAGAGAATACATTTTTTAAGAATTTCGTTGGTTGGGCCATGACATCTAGGAAAAAAGTGGCTGTTTTAAATGGTAAAACCCCAAAAGTTGATTTTAAACTTAGCTGGCAGCGAATCCACACCCTGTTAAAGTGATAGTGATAACGCAAAAACATTGCAGCACCACAATTTCTATTATTTGCCAAAGGCAACACCATTGATTGAATTACCTAAAACGGTAGGGTAATTACATCCGGAAACGCTGTATTTTACCTCCAGAGCGCTGTCTGATCAGCAGGTTACGAGCATGAGCGATGGGCTTATAAGAAATGTAAGCGGCGCGGTACGTTTGGAACATTGGGGCGATCTGTATACCAATATACAAATGCGCGGATCACAGGTGCAGGCATTCAGAAATGGTTTTAATGTAGTAGCATCTTATTGGGGACCACTTACAGAAGACATGAGCTTTGTGGAGAGGATTGAGTTTGTAAAAGGTCCCGCAGGCTTTATGCTGGGTAATGGAGACCCAAGCGGTTTATACAATGTAGTAACAAAAAAACCTACGGGTGAAAACAAAGGTGAAGTGTCGTTTACCGCAGGCAGTTATGATTTTTACAGGGGAACTGTTGACCTTGATACTAAACTTACAAAAGATGGAAAACTGCTTTTACGTTTTAATGGCGCATACCAAAAGAAAGGCTCTTTCAGACCATTTGAGCATAATGACAGAATTGTTGCAGCGCCGGTATTGAGTTACGCTTTCAGCAACAAATCTAAACTAACGTTGGAGTATACCCTGCAAAATGCCAAGATGACTGAAGTAGGTTCTTACTATATATTCTCTACTGATGGATTTGCTGTATTGCCCAGGAACTTTACGCTTACGCAACCAGGCATTCCTAAAACCAATATTAATGACCATAGTTTTTTCGCAAATTTCCAGCACAATTTTAACAGCGCCTGGAAGTTAACGGCACAGGCTTCCTATTTTAAATACAATCAAAAAGGCTATAGTTCCTGGCCTTCAGCAGTAAATACCAACGGCACTCTAATAAGAAATGTGGGCATTTGGGATGCCCAAAGTGAAATGAAACTGGGTCAACTGTTTATAAACGGTAATATTACCACCGGAGCCGTAAAACATAGAATTCTTGCTGGCATAGATGCCGGCAAAAAAAATTATGAAGCCGATTGGGGCCAAAGCCATGATTTAGATACAAAGGCTGATCCTTTTGATGTGTATAACCCGGATTATGACACACCACCCAATGGCTATCCTCAATTTGACAGAGCCACAAGCCTTAGCGACAGGGCAAAAGCTGTTGGTGGATTAATGAGTCAGGAATATATGAGCGGCTATATACAGGATGAACTCGGCTTTTTTAATAATACGCTTCGTTTAACGCTGGCCGGTAGGTACGGAAATGTAAAACAAAGTGAATGGGGTGGCGACGATTATAAAGCAAGCCATTTTACCCCACGTGTAGGTTTAAGTTATTCTGTTGACAAATCCACATCATTTTATGCATTGTACGACCAGGCATTTATTCCCCAGGCAGGTATATTAAGAAGCGGCAAAACGCCCACACCAATCACCGGCAATAATATGGAGCTAGGTTTTAAGCGGGATTGGTTTAATGGAAAATGGAATACTACGCTTGCTGTATACCGCATCACAAAAGAAAATGAGTTGACTGCTGATCCAAAGAATACAGCCGGAGAAAATTTTAGTATTGTGGTAGGTGAAAAACGTGCACAGGGATTTGAGTTTGATTTAAGAGGAGAGATTGTAGCTGGCTTTAACGCGGTTATGAACTACGCTTATACTGACGGCAAAGTTACAAAAGTAGCAGACGGTGTAACGGCCATGAAGGTGGGCGATGTTGTACCGGGCTTTGCCAAACACACTGCCAATGTATGGTTAAGCTATGGCATTCAACGAGGCGTACTTAAAGGATTAGGTATTAATGGCGGGTTTACTTTTCTTGCAGGAAGAGCCATTCAGAATTATAATCCTGACGCGCCAAATCAAAACATCCCTGATTATTTTAAACTGGATGGTGGTTTGTTTTATCAATACAAAACAATATCTGTTACGCTCAATGCATTCAACCTGCTTAACAGGTATTTGTACAGCGGCGCTTATTATACAGGTTACTTCAATGCGCCTGATTATAATCAACCAGTATATTCCTGGCAGGCGGAACCGCCGAGAAACCTGAGAGTAACGGTAGCGTATAAGTTTTAAAATATTCAGTCAACAAGCCGGCAAAATGTATTAATTATCTTGTCGGGCAAAACGACACGAAGTGCAAAAAACTTCGTGTCGTTTTTGTTTCATCCCTTAAACGATAATAAATATCAGACTGCCTGCAGAAGGTACAGGATACTATGCTGCTATGTTTTAAGTATTTTTACCTTCTTCCAAAAAATAAAGTACTTAAACCGACTTGATGAAATATTTATTACCGACGATTTCGGGTATTGCTGGATTTAAAAAAAACAAACAATACCTGCTTGTTCTTTTAACAGTCTGCATTTTAGGGCAACACGTATATGCACAAAAAAATAACACATATACTATTCATGGAAAGATAACCGAAGTACGTAATAACACTCCGCTTGGTTATGCCACGGTTAGTTTATTCGCCCAGGGAGATAGTGTAGCTTTAACTTCTGTAAATACGTCCGAATCAGGGGAATTTTTATTAGCGGGCAACCCCGGAAACTATTATTTGCTGATTGAGTTTGTTGGCTACACACCTCATAAAACGGCTTTGTTCCGTATTGATAAGCAGCATATGACGCATAATGCCGGCACCATTAAACTCATATCTGCAACCAAAACATTAAACGAAGTAGTGATACAGGCAGAAAAAAGTTCGATGACATTATCGCTCGATAAAAAAATATTTAATGTGGGTAAAGATCTCGCCAATGCAGGTGGCACAGCCGCGGATATACTAACCAATATTCCTTCTGTAGCGGTTGATGTAGATGGCAATGTTAGCCTGAGAGGCAGCAATAGCGTACGTATATTGATTGATGGCAAACCCTCAGGACTGGTAAGTATTAAAGGCGGCAGCGGTTTACAACAACTACAAGGCAGTATGATAGAACGTGTTGAGATTATTACTAACCCATCTGCAAGATATGAAGCGGAAGGCATGGGCGGTATTATTAATATAGTTTTGAAAAAAGAAAGACGGGAAGGCTTTAATGGATCATTTGATGTGGTAGCGGGGTATCCTGAAAACTTTGGAATAGCAGCTAATGTTAATTATCGGCGCAAAAAATTTAATTTCTTTATTAATTACAGCACATCCTATCGCAATGTACCCGGCAAAAGCGATCAATACCAGGAGTTTTATCGCAACGATACTAATTTCATAAGCAATAAAACCGCTGAATATCATCTTAAAGGTTTATATAACACCGCAAGAGCAGGGTTAGATTATTATTTCGACGACAAAAATATACTAACGGCGGCGTATACCTACCGCATCAGCAAGGGAAAGCGATTTTCAGATATTCACTATTACGACTACCTGAACTCCATAAAAAATCCTGTCGGTATTTCGCACCGCACACAGGATGAAACAGAAACCGAGCCTAACTCAGAATATGCATTGAGTTATAAACGAACTTTTGCAAGAGAGGGTCATGAACTTACGGCGGACATACGTTATCTCGACAACTGGGAAGACTCTGACCAGTTTTTCGGAGAAGATGTTTTTAAAGCAGATGGTAGTCCTTCAGGTATTCCTTATGTTTTACAACGCGCCGTAAATTATGAAACAGAAAAGCAATACCTCGCACAGGCAGATTATGTTCTTTCCTTTGCTGAAAAAGGAAAATTTGAAGCCGGAATCAGAAGCAGCTTCAGAGATATGACCAACAACTACACCGTTACACAAAGAGATGAACGCAATAACTGGTTTGAGCTTATGGGACTCACTAACAATTTTGTATATAACGAAAAGATCAGCGCAGCATATGCCATACTCGGCAATAAAATTAAAAAGTTTTCTTACCAGGTTGGGCTGCGTGGTGAGCTTACTGATGTAACTACTACACTTAAGCAAACCAATCAAATCAACCCAAGAAAATATTTTGATGTATTCCCCAGCGCACATGTAACATACGATCTTCCAAAAGGCAATGCGTTACAGTTAAGTTACAGCAGGCGTATACGCAGACCGCAGTATAATGATCTCAGTCCGTTTATGACGTACAGCGATAACCGGAATTACTGGAGCGGCAATCCTGATTTGAATCCAGAATATACACACGCCTTTGAGATAGGGCATATCAAGTATCTGAGTAAAGCTTCTTTTAGTTCTTCGCTCTATTACAGAAATACAAAAGGAAAAATCATGTCAGTTAGACGCGTTGACTCTTCTGGTAATTCAGTTACACTTCCAGAAAATCTTGCTACTGAAAATTCTTTCGGCGCTGAATTAACAGGTTCCTATTCTCCTTACAAATGGTGGAAGTTAGACGGCAGCTTTAATTTTTTCAGGGCAGTTACAGATGGCAGCAACCTCAGCGATGAATTTAAAAGTGACACCTATAGTTGGTTTGTTCGCTTTTTATCAAGGATTACTGTTTGGAAGAACATGGATGTACAGTTAAGGGGCAATTACGAAGCGCCACAGCAATTACCCCAGGGCAGGCGTAAATCTATAGCCACCATGGATCTGGCATTTAGTAAAGACATTATGAAAAACAATGGAACGCTTACATTAAATGTTACGGATGTTTTCAACTCCCGGAAATACCGGTCTGTAATCGAAGGAGCGAATTTTTACACTGTAAACAATTCACAAGGCAGGCTACGTCAAATCAATCTCACTTTTAATTACAGGCTACGGCAGGCAAAGAAAAAAGAGAAGTCCTCATTGGAAAGTGAATGATTAGAGATTTGAAATTACTATCGTCTCGTTAACTTATAGGTTAGTTCTTTGAAAATATTGCTGGATAAGGGTTTCGGAGGTTTGTAATTTCAAACGATTTCAGGAAACTTCGATTTTTTTATTTGCAAATTCCTGAAATTCATAGTATTATGAATCAAGGCAAGTACGTTTTTTCTCAATTAATCGAATTTTTATCTCACAATGATTTTATTCGTTGTGTTACCAGATATCAGGGTAATTATAAAATAAGAACTTTTACCTGTTGGCATCAGTTGTTGTACATGATGTTCGGTCAATTATCCAATCGTGATAGTTTGAGTGATTTAATTATTTGTCTGCAATCTCAGCAAAACAAATCATATCATCTTGGGATGGGTAAAGGAACTTCAAAATCAAACCTTGCCAAAGCAAACGAAAAAAGAGATTATCGGATTTATGAATCTTTTGCTTCTATGCTGGTTGCGCAAGCTCAAAAGCTTACAAGAGCTGATACATTGTTTGAATTAAATATTGAAGCGCCGGTATATGCAATCGACGCTACAGTAGTTGATCTTTGCTTAAGCGTTTTCTGGTGGGGTAAATTCAGAAAACATAAAGCCGCTGTTAAATTGCATACAATGCTGGATGTAAAAACTCAAATACCTACATTCATCTATATAACCGGTGGTTCAGTTCATGATGTAAATGCGCTGGATGTTTTTTCCGTTGAAACCGGCAGCTATTACTTGATGGACAAGGCTTATATCGATTTTGAAAGATTATACCGAATTAATAAAGCAGGCGCATTTTTTGTTACGCGGGCAAAAGAAAATTTCACTTTTACAAGATTGAAATCACAACCCGTAGATAAAAACACGGGTGTTAAATGTGATCAAACGGTCAAATTGAAAAATTATAAAGTGTCGCTTACCTACCCCGGAACAATGCGCCGATTAAAATATTATGACAAAGAAACTGAACGGGAATTTGTTTTTATTACTAACAACTTTGATATAAATGCTTTGGACGTTGCACTATTATATAAACACCGGTGGACAGTTGAACTATTTTTTAAATGGATTAAACAGCATCTTAAAGTAAAAACTTTCTGGGGTCATAGTTTCAATGCAGTTAAAACTCAAATATATATTGCAATGATTACTTACCTGCTGATTATAATAGTAAAACATCAGTTGAAACTCAAACAAACACAATACGAAATACTTCAAATTTTAAGTATCTCATTGTTATGCAAAACACCATTACTCGAATTGTTTTCAAATTCTTATCCGCAATATGTCAAAGAACAAAATAATAATCAATTGAATCTCTTTAATTTATAAAGAGACGATAGTGTTTCCTGGATGAAAATTTTTCACGCCAGTATACCTCTGAAAAAATGCAGGGCAAACTGCTGATGATTTTTACTATTCTCGCCATCATCGTTGCATGTCTTGGTTTATTTGGACTGGTAACATTTACAGCAGAACAACGCCGTAAAGAAATAGGTATTCGCAAAGTGCTCGGCAGCAGTGTAAATGGTATTGTTATGCTGCTTGCAAAAGACCTGGTAAAGTTAGTATTAATAGCCATGCTTATAGCTACGCCCATAGCATGGATAGCAATGAATAAGTGGTTGCAGGATTTCGCTTA